>CAYHFE010000109.1:0-16466 GCA_964355375.1 uncultured Verrucomicrobiota bacterium | reverse complement strand
GCCTGGCAGTTCACGGGGCAGCCTTGCCCCGTGTTACGGGTGGCAAGATGCCACCCGAACGGGCGACAAGATGTCTCTGCCCCACCTTCTGGCGCGATGCTCACTCCGGTCTTCTTATCCGTGTCCATCTGCGTCCATCCGTGGTTGACCTCTTTTGGTTGCAGCGTCAGCCGCGCTGTGGAATCCGCGGTTTAGGCACGATTACTCTGGCACCCCTCCAGGGTGCGGTCGATTTGGCTGCGTTGTCCGGGGGTGTCGCTTCGCTTGACCCTCGGCTACCTTCTTTGATCCCTCCGGGATCGAGAGTTGCGCGCTCTCGAGCGATGGGCCCATCCGTGTCATCCGAGGAATCCGTGGTTGAGTTCGGTGCCGACGGAGCCGGGTTGCACAGACGAGCGAGCCCCTGCCCGCCTTTCAGCGTGACAGGGGCCCGGTGTTGGTTCCGTGAAAGGGGCTTCTATGCTTTGCTCTGCGTCTTAACCCCTTTGTTGCCAGGGCGGTCCAGAGCCGTCACTTCGATGGAAACGGTCTCTCCGGCGGGCAGGTCGGTCTTGCTCAGGTACGTCCAACCCGAGCCATTCTGGCCGTTACGCGCGGCCGGTCCTTCTTCCACGACCGAGTTGTCGGTCTTCGTGATCCGGACCCCCACGCTCGTGACCTCAAAATCATCCGTCGCCACGATACGGATGGGTTCGCCGACGCGACCGGTGTAACCGGAGAGGTCAATTTCAGCCACAACCGGCGCTTTATAGAAGTCCGCGACGATCACAGAAAAGACCGGCTGACCCTTTTTCTTCGCCTTTGCTTCGTAGAGCGATTTCGTGGCCGGATCCGCCAGGGCGGTGCGGCCATAGAGGGTCGCCAACGTAAACCGCTCTCGCATAGCCGCTTGTCGAGGGGTAGGCGGACGACCGGTGAGAACCGGCTTACGCCCCACCACCACCTCTTCGCCGTAGCGTTTGAAGACGAGATCACCGATTTGGCCTCGAAATCCTTCGAGGACGGGATTGAGCTTAACTTTTGCCATAGCTCCTTTCTTATGCGGACTCGGTCATTCTCGTTCCCCCTGCTGTCTCCCCGTTCCCCAGCTTCATCCTTGCTACATCCTTCTTACATCATTCTTGTCCCATTTGTGGGACGAAGCTTTGGATTACGCGCGCGGTTTGGCCATTTTGGCTGGGCGGAAGTTCGAGTTCTTCAAGTTGGTTGCTCGAACCCTTGTTGCCCCCGGTCGTTCCCCGCACTCCCATTGAGACGCCTCCGTTGAGCACGACAAACGGTTCTGCAAAAGGAGTCGCAGGCCGGTTGAGAACAATCGAATCCCTGGCTTGAGGCGTCCCTGCAGCGTTGTGGACTGCGGTGACGGAGCGAAGCGAAGTCACCGCTTTTGGCGTCGGCTGATCGAGCGTGATGGTTCTCCCCACAACGCCTGGTTTCTTTTTCGAACCGGAAAGCGGCGACTCCGCAAGCTTCGTCGCCGCACTCCAAAACCTGGCGGAATTCTCCGGCCCTCCTCTCGAACATCGATGCGCCCGGTTGAGGAAAGGTTCATGGAGAGGGAACACCTCCAACGATTGCTCCTTTCATCCGGCAATCCGCACCGGATCAGAACGGTGGCTCGACACCGAGGTCCGCGCCCAATTGGGCGAGCTCGACTCTCAGAGCGGCATTGATGGGAATCCCGTCGCTGCGCCGTCGTTGTTCGCATTCGTATTCAATTTCGCCCGGAACATAGATGCGATCGGTTCCGGGAGCGCGGGGACAGGAACGCATCAGGTCAATGATTTCATCGACCCGCTCTTGAAACGCCGCGAGAGGCATGAATGAATCCACCCGCAACGCCGCGCAGGTTTGGGCGACATTCGAGGGCTGATCCAAGTTCTGGTAGAGAGTTTGCACATGGGTGGAAAAACCACCGCCGACCAGCACGCCCGTCAGAACGTCAATGAGCAAACTCAGACCGTAACCTTTGTATCCGCCAAAGGGCTGAATGAGCCCGCCGGCGGCCGCGGCATTGGGATCGTCCGTGGGTTGACCATTTTTGTCCAAGGCCCAGGTCGGAGGAATCTTTTTGTTCTCTTGCTGGGCGACGAAGATTTTGCCCCATGCGGCCGCGCCCGTGGCCATGTCCAGGACCAGGGGTGGATGCCGGCCCGCGGGAATGGCGACGGAAATCGGGTTGTTGCCCAGGCGTCCCTCTCTTCCGCCGGTGGGGGCCATGGTGGCCCCGGCGTTGGTGGCGGCGAAGCCAATCATGCCGTGATCGAGCGCCTTCATCGCATAGAACGCCGCCGCTCCGAAATGATTGCTGTTGCGAATTCCCACCCATCCCAGCCCGGCGGTCTTCGCCTTGGCGACGGCCAGGCGCATCGCGTCCATGGCGACGACTTGCCCGACACCATGACCGCCATCCACCAGGGCGCACGCCGGCTGGTCGGAAATGAGGGTGGGGTGGATGCCGGCTCGAAATCCTCCGGCTCGGAGGCGATCGAGATAAACTTTCAGACGGATGACGCCGTGCGAGTCCACACCCCGCAAATTGGCGAAGACCAAGTTCTCGGCGGTGAGATGCGCGTCGTCTTCGGGAAGGCCGAGCTTTCGGAAACAGGCCGCGCCGAAACGCAGGAGCGCGGGCGCTGCAATAGACGTCAGGTTCGCGGTCACGATTCGTAGCGCTTTCTCAATTCCTCCAGCGAGAAATCTGGCGATTGGCAATGGGAGATGATGCGTTGCTCTCTCTCGGCGACTTGGGCGGCGGCTCGGGGAACTTCGGAAGCGATGTCATGCGGAACGGTCAGAACGCCGTGTTTGTCCGCGTGAATGAGATCACCCGTCCGGACGATGATTCCGCCGACTTTGACCGGTGAGCCGAAATCCAGCAGATGAACATAGGCGTGGGAAACACAGACGCCCCCGGCGAAGTAATGAAAACCGAGCGCGTGGACTTCATCGAGATCGCGGACATGACCGTTGGTGACGGCGCCGATGCAGCCGAGCCGTTTGTGGATCGTGGATTGGACTTCGCCAAAGTAGGCCCCGACGCCGGGCGGTTGATCCATATCTTGCAGGACCAGGACGCGAGGCTCCGGAATCTCCAACAGGCATTTCCACATTTCATAGCGGGAGGCCGCTTGGGAAGAGGGCTGTTCCGCGGCGAACCGGCCGGTCACCGCATAACCCACCATGACACCGCAATCCGGGAACAAGCATCGAATCTCAGGGGACATGAAACCTTCGTGGCGGGGCCGGACGTTGAAGACCTCAATCGCATTGGAGACGGTGGGCGTGTTCAGATTCCTGAGAGCGTCGAGAGTGGCCGGAGAGTGTCGTGGGAGGGTGGCGGGTGGCATGGCCGTTTAGTAGGCCAGGCTGCGGCCGATGTCAAAACATTCCCCGGATCGTCCCATCCTTAAAAGAGCGATGCAACCGCGGATCAAAGCAGATGAGCGCAGAAGCGAAAGAGTCGAATACCGGCGAGGATTTACCCCCTGGGCTTGAGGACGGCTCGCGCTTCCCCAATGTCGCGGGTGATCTGTTCCTGGAGCGCGGAGAGCGAGGGGAATTGAATCTCGTCGCGGAGTTTTCGGAGAATCCGAAACTCCAATTCCCGGCCGTAGAGGTCACCGCTGAAATCCAAGAGATGAGCCTCGGCGCGAAGGGGAGAATCCGCGTTCGCAAGGGTCGGTCGCCGACCGATATTGAGGACGGACGCATGGGATTGGCCGCCGACTCGAGCCTCGCCAGCGTAAACGCCCTGCGGAGGCAGGACCAGTCCGACGATGTCCAGATTGGCTGTGGGAAAGCCAAGCGTGCGACCGAGTTGGTCGCCCGGAACGACGCGCCCGTGCAGCGCATAGGGCCGGCCGAGCATTTGCGAGGCGGTCTCGAAGTGGCCCTGCCGGATCGCTTCGCGAATGCGCGTGCTGCTCACGACGGTCCCGTCGAGCGAAATGGCGGACTGAGCTCGAACTTCAAAACCCAATTCTTGTCCGAGGCTTTGGAGAAGGGAGACGTTGCCGGTGCGGTTGCGGCCGAAGGCGAAATCACTTCCGACACAGATGCTCTCGATCTGGCCCAGTTCCGCCGCCAATTGGCGGACGTAGTCCTCTCCGGATTGGGCGCTGAAAGTCTGATCGAAGCGGATCAAAAGAGTGAACTCGATCCCTTGAGTGCCCAAAACGTGCAGCTTCTGCGAAAGGGGATAGATCAGGGAAACGGCCCGTTCCGGGGCCACGGTCGCGCTCGGGTGACGGTCAAACGTAATCGCCATTGGGGTCGCCTGACGCTGTTGCGCGTCGGCCACCGTCTGACGGAGGATCTGCTGGTGGCCGAGATGAACTCCGTCAAAAACGCCGATCGCAATACAGACTTGGCGGGAGAACGGGGCGAGCTCGGCGGGGCGGTGAACGATTTTCACGGCGACAGACTCTGGGCGAGATACGGGACGGTCTGGGTCCGTTTTCCTGCGAAAATGCAGAATCGTCTGGCGAGGCGTTGAGGTCGCGGTGACGCTCCGCGGCAAAGGGGCGGGGCGGTTGCCGGGGATGATTCGGGGTCACGCCGCATGGGTTAATTTCAGAATCGGGATCACGCGCCGTTCCAGTTCCAGGGAATTCAATTTCACAACCTCGTCCAAACGGATGGCGTCGGCGACGTCGAAGTTGCCCGAGACCAGTCGGCGGAGCGCGGCCAAGTGAGCGCCACAACCCACCTTCTGGCCCAGATCGTGGGCTAAAGTCCGGACGTAGGTTCCCTTGGTGCAAGCGACGCGGAACTGTCCGAGCGGCTCGACGTAGGTGCTGAAGCGGAAACTGAAGATGTGGACGAGCCGAGGCTTGCGTTCAACCTCGATTCCTTTCCGAGCCAGCTTGTAGAGCGGAACACCATCCTTCTTGATGGCTGAGACCATGGGCGGCATTTGCAGGTGATCGCCAACGAAGGCGCTCGCCAATTCATTCAGTTGCTCAACCGAGGTCGGCGGCACCGGGAGCGAGGCGACGAGTTCGCCGTCGGCGTCTTGACTGGCGGTGGTTTCCCCCAGCTTGATCGTGCCTTCATAGACCTTGTCGGCGGACATGAATTTCTCCGAGAGCCGGGTGGCGCGCCCGAGAACGAGGATCAGCAGGCCGGTGGCATTCGGATCGAGGGTGCCGCAATGCCCGACCTTCTTGATGCGAAAACGGCGTCGAATGGCCTCGACGACATCATGCGAGGTGGGCCCGACCGGTTTGTCGATGAGCAGAGCGCCATCTAACGGATCGAAGACTTGCATCAATCAGGGCGATGAGTTGAGGGATTTCTTGATGGCGGCAATGACGCGGCGTTGCACGGAGAGAGGGCGTCCCGGAATGCGGGCGCCCGCCGCGGCTTTGTGACCGCCGCCGCCGAAGGATTGGGCGATGTCATTGACGTTCACGTGATCGCTCTTGGAGCGAAGACTGATCCGGGTGAGTTCAGGTTCGAGTTCCTCGAAGACGCACGCCACGACCACCGGTTCGATGGCGCGAATATGATCGATGAGCCCCTCCGAATCGCACGTGTCGGCACCGGTCCGGGCCAGATCTGATTTTTTGAGCCAGTAGTAGGCAATCTGGTTCTGGTGCGTGAGGCGGAATTTGTTGTAGAGCAGCTTGAGCAATCGGACGCGGGGCAGGGGATAGGACTGATAGACCTCATCGCAAATCTTTGCCAGATTGGCGCCTCGCTTCACCAGTTCGGCGGCCACGTGGTAGGTGGACGGACGGGTCGTGGGATATTGGAAGGACCCCGTGTCGGTGGAAACGGCGGTGAAGAGGCAATCGGAAATGGCCGGTGTGATCGGCCAATTCGCCACCTTCAACAAGCGAAAGATCAGCTCGCCGGTGGAGGGTTCGCGCGCGCTAATCCAATTGAGATCACCAAAGCGGGTGTTGCTTTGATGATGGTCGATGTTAATGAACATCTTTCGGTTGCCGATGCAATCGCCGACCGTTCCGAGACGCTCCAAACTGGCGGCGTCGGTGGCGATGACGCAGTCGAATTGGCGTCCAGCTTGAGGGGCTCGGACCAGTTTGTCGGAATCAAGAAACGAGAGCTTCCGTGGAATCGGATCTTGATTCCAGCAGACGACTTCTTTCCCTTGATTCCGCAGAGCCAGGGTCAGTCCAAGCTGAGAGCCGATGCAATCGCCATCCGGTCGCACATGGCCCACGACGCAGAATGTGCGGCAATCTCCGATACCTTCAAGGATGCGGTCAATGATCTTAGGGTGGGCCTTCATGAGGCGGAACGGTGCGCTCAATTTCGTCGAGGATCTTCAAGATATGGTTCCCGCGCGTGAGGGAGTCATCGAGAACGAACCGCAATTGTGGAGTGTATTTCAAAACCACGGCCTGGCCGACCAATCCTTGAATGCGTTTACGATGTTTCTGCAAGAGGGCAAAGGCCTTCTTTTGCTGGTCTTCAGCGCCGATCACCCCAACAAAGACCGTGGCCAGGTGTAAATCGTTGGACACGTCCACATCGTTGACCGTGATGAGTCCGGCTTCGCTCAGGGGCAATTCGCGACGGATGATCTCGCCCAGTTGGCGTTTCAGAAGCTCGCGGACGCGTTGGAGGCGGAGGGACAGCATGCCGAATCATCGCTCCACGAATCAAAGTTTTTGCGGCACCTTCTCAATCGTGCAGCATTCGATGGTGTCGCCGACCTGAAAATCGTCAAAGCCATCCAGCCGCACCCCGCATTCCATGCCGGCGCGCACTTCGTTGACTTCGTCTTGGAAGCGGCGCAGGGAGAGGGAAACGCCTTCGTAGATGAGGCCCTTCCGGCGCATCACTCGCATTTTCCCTTTGACAATGCGGCCATTCGCGACGACGCAACCCGCCACGTTTCCGCCTTTGGAGAGAGTGAAGACTTTGCGGACGTCGGCCGAGCCAATGATGACCTCTTTGAGGAGCGGATCGAGGAGTCCAGCCATCGCTTCCTTCACTTGGTCGATCAACTCGTAGATGATGGCGTAGAGCTTGATTTGGACCCCTTCCCGTTTGGCGATATCCGAGACGCCGTTATCGATCCGGGTGTGGAATCCAAGAATAATCGCCTTGGAGGCGGAGGCGAGGAGGACGTCGGATTCAGTAATGGTCCCGACCGCGCTGTGGATGACTTCCAGCGAAACCTTGGCGGTCTCGATCTTCTTCAGGGCATCCACGATGGCCTCGACGGATCCTTGCGTGTCGGCTTTGACGACCGCTTTAAGGATCTTGTTGCTGTCCGAGGCCAGCGTGTCGAACAGATTCTCCAGTGTGACTTTCGGACGTCGCTCTTTCTCCTGGGTGCGGGCGGTCTCGGCGCGTTGGTCGGCCAGGATCCGAGCGTTCTTTTCGTTCTCCACGGCGCTGAATTCGAGGCCGGCCTCCGGCACCCCATTCAGTCCAAGCAGCTTGACGGCGACAGATGGCCCGGCTTCCTTCAACCGTTTTTCTTCTTCGTTGATGAGAGCTCGGACCCGCCCCCAGTATTGTCCGCAGATGACGGAGTCGCCCACTCGGAGGGTTCCTTTTCGGACGAGAACCGTGGCGGTCGGGCCGCCCGGTTCCAACCCGGATTCGATCACATTGCCTTTGGCTCGGCGGTTGGGATTGGCTTTGAGCTCGAGGAGTTCGGCCTGGAAAATGATCATTTCGAGGAGTTTGTCCACTCCTTGCTTGGTCAGGGCGGAAACATCCTGAAAAATCGTCTCACCGCCCCAGTCGTCCGGGACCAAGCCTTTGTCCTGCAATTGCTGTCGCACTTTGAGCGGATTGGCGCTCGGATGATCACACTTGTTGACCGCGACCATGATCGGGACTTTGGCCGCTTGGGCGTGGCTCAGAGCCTCCAGGGTTTGGGGCATGACTCCGTCGTTGGCTGCGACGACGAGGATAACAATGTCCGTGACGTTCGCCCCGCGCGCGCGCATCGAGCTGAAAGCAGCGTGACCTGGCGTGTCCAAGAACGTAATTTGTTGCAGATCGTTGGGACGCTCGGGGTGGGGAATGGAAATCGTGTAGGCGCCAATATGCTGCGTGATGCCGCCGGCTTCGCCCGCGGCCACATTGGCTTTGCGAATAACGTCGAGCAAGGTCGTCTTGCCATGGTCAACGTGGCCCATGATGGTCACGACCGGTGGGCGAGACGCTAGATCTTCAAGCTTGTCATCGACGTCGAGTTCGACTTTGCGAATCGGCGCGTGAACCACCCCGCCACCTCGCTCGCGTTTCTCCACTTCAAACCGGAAGCCATATTTCGCGCACAACTTTTGGGCGACGACCTCGTCGACGGCTTGGTTGACATTCGCGAATACGTTCAGTTGCATCAAGTCGGCGATCAACTGGAACGGCTTCTTTTTCAATTGCTCGGCCAAATCGCGAACAATCACCGGCGGTTTGAGAGTGATCAAATCGCCCGTGGTCGGCGCGACGAATTTGGGCTCTGGAGGCACTGTTGGCTTCCCGGAGTCGGCCGCCCGGTTCGCCGGGGCCAAGGGACGCGCGGCGGCGGGGCCGTTCTGCCGAACCGGCGGGGCGCCGCTCCGAAAACCTCGGTTGTCCCGCATCTCCGGTCGGGGGCGGGGCGGCTCCGGTCGAGGGGCGGGGCGCGGAGGCAATTTAACCGAGCCCGCCTTCTCGGCCAAACGAGGAGCCGGCTTCGGCGGCAGCTTGATAAATCCAACCTTGTCGCCAATTCTCGGGGCAGGCGGAATTGGCGGCGGCGGTGGCGGAGCGGGTTCCGCCGGAGGGGCAGTCGGAGCGGCCGGCGAATCGGGCGCAGACTCTTTGCCTTCCGCCACCGGAGTGGGCGGGGCCGGAGACTCCGGTTCAGGCACAGTCACGACTTCCGGAATGGGCGGTTCGGCCGGTGGAGGCGGGGGCGGTTCTGAGACGGCGACTTCGATCTTGGGCGGCTCGGCCTGGAGAATCGGCTCAACGACGAGGACGGGCGGCGGGGGCGGAGCGACGATCAGGACAGGTTCGGGGGCCGGCGGCGGCGGAGCAACCGGGGCCGGTTTCAGTGCCCCTCCGATTTGCTCTTCAAGATATCCGGCCGTTATCTTATCCAGCGAGCTGGAAGGTACCTTCGCGGCGGTTATGCCCAGCGCCTTGGCCCTGGCAAGCACTTCCTTGCTCTCGATTCCAAGTTTCTTCGCAATGTCGTAAATACGAACGGGCATAATTTTTCTTTTCCAACCGAACTAGCCAACAGGTCTTCATGCACTCAACATGGCGACACTGCGTTTTCCAAGTCCACTATCGTCACCTAGATCGCGAGGGACGCGCCTGGCCCCGCGTTGCGGCGGACGGCTTCAGCCCGCACCGCGTCCACAATGGAGGCCGCTTGGTCGGCGATTTCAGGAATCTCGGCTAGGTCACTCATCTCAGCCTGTAAAAGGTCGTCGAGGCTCTTCAAACCATGGTGGACCAAGACATCGGCTTGTTCACGAGTCAGCCCGGGAATTGAAGCCACCGTATTGACCGCTTGAGCTACTTTCTCCTCAAACCCCATGGTCAAGATCGGCTCGGATTCAATATCGACGTGCCATCCCGTCAATTTCGAGGTGAGGCGGGCGTTCTGGCCGCGTTTTCCGATGGCCAGCGAGAGCTGATCGTCGCTAACCCTGATCTTCACCCGCCGATTGGCGTCGTCCACTTCAAACGTCTTCAGCTTGGCCGGCGCGAGGGCGTTGGTGATATAAGTCTTGATGTTGGGATCCCACTTAATGATATCGACCTTCTCATTGTTCAGCTCGCGGACGATGTTCTTCACCCGTTGGCCTCTCAAACCGACGCAAGCTCCGACCGGGTCCACTTTATCGTCACGTGAGTAAACGGCCAATTTGGTCCGAAAACCGGGTTCTCGCGCAATCCCCTTGATTTCGATCGTTCCGTCGTTGATCTCGGATACTTCCAACTGGAAAAGCTTAATGACAAAATTCGGATCAGCCCGCGAAAGAATGATCTCGGGCCCGTGGATGCTGTTCTCGACCGCCTTGACGTAGCATCGGATTCGCTCCCCAATCTGATACTCTTCGGTCGGGACCCGTTCACGATTGGGCAGCAAGGCTTCATACTTCCCCAGATCGATCGTGACGTCCGATCGTTCGAACCGACGCACCGTTCCGCTGACAATGTCTCCCGACCGGTCTTTGAACTCGGCGTAAATCAGCTCTTTTTCCGCTCGGCGAATATGCTGCATCAGGGCTTGCTTGGCGTTTTGCGAGGCGATCCTTCCAAAATTGGCGGGGGTGACCTCGATCTCAAGTTCTTCTCCAAGCTGGGAGTCCGGCTTGATCCGTCGTGCGTCGAAGAGCGAAATCTGGTCGTGCTTGGAAACCACTTTTTCGGACACAATCAACTTGGCAAACGCCTTGATATCGCCCCCTTTGGGGTCGATGGCACAACGAAGTTCTCGGGCGGGGCCGACCGCTTTCTTAGCCGCCGAAAGCAATGCCTCCTCGACTGCGGCGATCAGGACCTCCTTACGGATGCCTTTCTCCCGCTCCCAGAATTCGATGATGGCTAAGAATTCGGCGTTCATTCAGTTCTTCCTGCGATCCCCACCCGGGGAATAAAAAAGTCGGCAGATACTATCTCTCCGACTTCGTTGCGCTGGCAACCCAGCAATAGAATCGTAACAGGGAAAAAGATAGGTTCGCCGTTTTATGGCGTCAAGCTTTCAATTCCCGGACCACCCCTGTTACGTAACAGTCGCATCTAAGATATGTTGAGAGAACGAAGTGGATTGGATGGGGAACAGCGATTTTGACGGAAACTTGGGGCATGATCGCGAAAGTTTTTGCATTTATCAGAGCCGTCTCGCACTGTTTCCGGATGACGCAACCGCTTGCTCTCCTTTGCTATGAGAGGCTTCTGCCCGGGAGCCAATTAGCCAATCGGTTGAGGGATCTCGATTACCGTGTTCAGATGGCAGACTCGATCAATCGCCTGGTTGTTCAGGCTGAAGAGGAGCACCCGCTCGTCGTTCTGATCGATCTGGCCACCCGCGACGCGGAGATCTGCGCCGTCATCCGGGAGCTTCGCGCGAATCCAACCACAAACCACATCCCCGTTTTGGCGTTTTCGGGTCAGGAGAATCGCCAGATTCAGGACTCGGCACGCTTGGCCGGGGCAACCTTAATCGCCGATGATCAAGCCATCCTCCAGCAACTGCCCCAATTGCTGAACAAAGTTCTCGAGGTGGACTAGCGGAGCTTCTCGGGGGCCGGGCGATTCAACTCGCACTTTCATCCCAACTAATTCTTGACGTTAGCTCTCCGTCTTTTTACTCTAGGTTTGTATGAGAGGTAAGTTGTTTTCAGGAAACCGAGCCAGGGTTCGCGCTCTGACTTCTTCCGCTTCTTTCTTGTTTCGGCAGGACCGCCGCAGGTCTGCAGCGAGGAGATGACTATGGCCAGTGGTAAGATTAAGTGGTTTGATAACAAGAAGGGCTTCGGCTTCATCGCACAGGATTCCGGCGAGGATGTTTTCGTGCATCATACTTCGGTTCTCGGAGAAGGATTCAAGATCCTCAATGAAGGGGATGCGGTGAGCTTCGAGATCGTCGAGAGCGCGAAGGGCTTGAAAGCCCAGAATGTCCAGCGGCTCCAGCCGTGAAGGAACCGTTCAGATCCGTCCCGCCGTCCCGGTTCGGTTCTCCCGGCCTGGGTGTCGAATCTGAGAGCCTGTTGAAAAATCCATTCTCTCGTGGGAGTCGAGGTGACGAGACTCTGATTTTCGATGGAATAGGCCGGCGTCACCCGGAGAAAAGTGAGTCTCCTCACGTCGTCTCCTACTCTTAAAACAGGCTCTGAGGTGGATCGGTTCGGTTCCGTCGCGGCGGAGCCGGCAGCCTTGAGCCGTCGCATGAGTCTTTACATTCACGTTCCTTTCTGTGCGTCCAAGTGCGAGTACTGCGCCTTCTACTCCCATCCGGCCAACGGTGACATGGTGGATCGGTACGTCTCCGCGTTGCTGCGCGAGTTTGAGTTGGTGAAATGGTCAGGTCGGCCCAAGACGGTGTTTTTTGGAGGAGGCACGCCCACCTTTCTGAATCTGCGCCAATGGGAGCGCATCTTGAAGGCCATGGAGCGTTTAGATCTGCTCGGAGCGGAGGAATGGACCGTGGAATGTAATCCGGCCACGGTTTCAGATGACAAGGCTCGGCTTCTTCGGTCTTTTGGGGTCAATCGAGTGTCCATGGGGGTGCAATCCCTGAACGAGGAACTGCTCGAGCGGTTGGGGCGTATCCATACCCGTGAACAAGTTTTCCGGTCCTTTGAAACCCTCCGTCGCGCCGGTTTCGATAACATCAATCTGGATCTCATGTTCGCCATTCCCGGACAAACGATGAGCTTGTGGCGCGAGACTCTGGCGGAAGCGGCCGCTCTGGGAAGCGAACATCTTTCGTGTTACGAGGTCATCTTCGAGGAGGATACGCCGTTGTTTGTCCAATTGCAGGCCGGCCAATTCAGCGTTGATGAGGATCTGGCCTGCGACATGTACGAGGAGTTGATGTCCTTTTCGCAGAATCACGGCTTTGAACAGTACGAGGTAGCCAATTTCGCCCGGCGCCACTCCGCGGCCTTCCCTGATCCACCGGATCTAGCCTGCCGGCACAATGTCAACTATTGGCGCGGGGGAGACTGTTTTGGCTTGGGGCCCAGCGCCACGGAATATGTCGGGGGAGTCCGGACCAAGAACTGTTCGAATACCGTTCGCTACTGCGAGCGCCTTGAGTCCGGAGAGCGCGCTCTGGAGTGGCGTGAACAACTGAGTCCATTAGCCCGAGCCGGCGAGACGGCGGCTTTCGGCCTGCGGATGAACTCGGGCTGGTCATTCCGCGTCTTCGAGGAGATCACGGGCTACGATTTGCGAAGCGGTTGGGCGGCAGAAATGGAGGGCTTGGTCAACCGAGGGTACGGCCGGCGGGATGAGGTTCGGTTTCATTTGACGTCCCTTGGAATCCGATTCGCGGATTCGGCTGCGGAGACATTCCTTCGGCCGGATACCATCCTTGCGGATCGGGTGGAGAGGACCCGAAAGGCCGAGCTCCTTCGATTCGCTTCCCTCGGAGCCCGGTAGATGCCGGGTGCCAGTCCTGGGGAAAAGCAGCATAAAAAAACCTGGGCGGTGTTCACGGCCCAGGTCCTCGGAGCGCGGAATCGCCAGGGGCTTTAGAGCTCCGCCTAGCGAATCCGAGGCCGGCTGATTTTCCGGCCGCGACCCTCCTACGCCAATCGGCATCAGACGTTTTCCGGAACCACGTAGGGTCGGCGATAATGCCGGGTCAAGAGCGCGTCCGCCTCGCGGTTGTTGGTAAAGCGTTCGGTCTTCGGATCCATGGTGATGAACTCGCCGAAGGTCAGCTTGTCTTTGTTCAGATCGACGCCATTGGCCCGCAAATGCTCCTCCATCCGGCCGAGGGTCTCCATGGCCGCCGTGTTGCTCCGCAGCTTTTCCCGGATTTCTTCGGGAGATTTCTTGTCGCCGAGCCGGTAGGAGATGTTGCCCGTATGGCAGAGCGCGCTGGACAAATGCCCCTCGAGGATATCGGCATTCAGATCGGTGTGCTTGCGGCTGCGGCAGGCTTGAATGAAGTTCTCGTAATGGTCCGAGGCGCCCGACCATTTCTTTATTTCTTTTCCGTCTTTGTCAAAGGCGACGGCGCTGTTGTAATTCCCCGTGAGAACGTGGCCGCCCTCGCAATGGATGATGGCGGCGATCGATCCTCCCTTGTAACGATCCATGCTGCGTGAACCGGTCTTTTCCGGAAGTCCGCGCACTTCAAAGATCAACGGCGCTTTGGCGTAATCATGGACGATGAACTGGGTATTGGCCGTCTCACCGTCGTCGTCATACCCGAGCCGGCCGCCGATGCTGATGATGCGCGGGGACAATTCATTCTCGCCCAGGAACCAGCGAGCGCGGTCCATTTCGTGGATCCCTTGGTTGCCCAAGTCGCCGCAGCCGTAGGCCCACATCCAGTGCCAATCATAGTGCAGACGGGAGCGCCGCAAGGGGTCGAGAGGGGCGGGACCGCACCAGATATCGTAGTTGATGCTCTCGGGCACCTTCTGCGGGCCTTCGGTCTTTCCGATGCTGCCGCGAGGCTTGTAGCAGAGGCCGCGGGCGACGACGATTTTTCCCAGATTTCCGGCGCGAACCCATTCCACCGCTTCCTTGATCCCGTAACTGGATCGGCTTTGGGTCCCGGCCTGGACGATCTTCTTGTACTTGCGCGCCGCTTCCACGATCTTGCGGCCCTCCCAGACGTTGTGAGAAACCGGCTTTTCCAGGTAAACGTCTTTGCCCGCTTGAACCGCCCAGATCGCGGCGAGCGCATGCCAATGGTTGGGCGTCGCGATCGTGATGGCGTCGATATCTTTGTTCTCAAGAAGCTTCCGGATATCGCGGTAGCCATCGACCACATCGCCGCGTTTGTTGATCGCGTCCACGCCGCGCTCCAACACGCGCTGATCGACGTCGCAAAGCGCGACGATCTTGACCTTCTTCTCGCGGAGTCCCTGCATGCCTTTGATGTGATCTCCGCCCCGGCCGTTGAAACCAACGACGGCGACGCGGATGGTATCGCTCGCTCCTGGAATTTGCGACCAGGACCGAGCGGTGAAGCCAGCCGAGGCGGCGGCGAGCACTGAGCCTTTCAAGAAACTGCGGCGATTGATCTGTTTCATTTCGTGTTTTGTGTTAGGGGCTATTGACGTATCCGGGATCGGGATTATTTGGCGGAATTCTGACTTGGCATGCTCGAGGACTGAGCGTACTCCTCATAGTGTTGGGCCACGCCGGCTTCCTTCTCGTCACCTTCGTGCAGATAGAAACGATAGCGAAATGTCACGCTCTTTCCTGCGGGGACGATGAAATTGCCTTTGGTGGTATCGGGATCGTTTTCAAAATCGTGAAGGCCGAACGGATTGGCCGCGAACAGGCCGTAATCGCGAACATGCCACCAAGTCGGATGCCGAGGATTGAGCGGGTGATCGAAGATGGCAATCCCCACGGTCTTTCCGTCAACCGGACCATAATAATCGACCCACCGAGCCCGCTTGCCCCAGGTGGCGCCATCGCGGATTCCTTCGCTGTTGATGATGTGTCCCTGACCCACTTTCCCCTTGAGTCGCATCGTCTCCGCTAAACGCAGAGCCAGGGTGCCTTCTTTGGTGTCGCCAAAGGTCAAATCGCCATTCGAAGCCTGGATGGTGATTTCGAAATCCAGGAGGCGATCCTTCGTTCGATTGTAGATCGTGACGGTTCGTTCATCGGTGGCCACCAGAGTTCCGTCCCCGGCGATCAGCTTGTTGCGGGATTTGATCACGCCTTGTTCGAGTCCGGATCTCAGTTCGAGGAAACCATCGTGAACCGTCTTTCCCGCCTTCGGCCCTTCCGACCAAAAGTCCTGTCCGTTGATCGCGCCGTGGGCGTACCACAAGGACCGGTGATGGGGGTGATCCTGCTCTTCGTTTTCCACCGCTTTCATCGGCCAATTGCGGGTCATGGGCGCGTTTCCCGGACCGATCAGCGGATAGAAGAAGGGCCGGGAAACATTTCGATAGACATACTCCGTGAACTCCCGCCCATTGATCTCGACTCGCAATTTGCCGTCCTGGCGTTGAATGCTGACGCCGGCATCGCCACCGCGACCGGCGGTTCCGTCTTGGGCGGAAACCGCCCATGCCAGGCCAACCGAAAGAATAGTGCCGAAGAAGGGAAAGGGGATATTCCGGATCATCAAAGCGGATGGTATCGATCCGGACGAAGTTTGGTCAATGGGAAATCGTCTCGGCCAACCCATCCCCGGTGCATCCTGAAGTTGTCGGTGAACTGGCGGGGGCAGAAGGTCCTCGCAAGCTCGCGCCGATTCTGCCTCCGGGTCGGATCGAGAGCGCATTCGGTTCGGTCAAGTCTCGGCCGCTCCGGGAGTCGGCTCTGCAAGAGCCTCGGAGATGAGCCGGGTGCCAACGAGCGACCGCGAGTGCTGCGTCCGGATTCCCGCCAGAGAGGGTTTCCGCCCCGGAGTGGGCGAGGGTCGGGGTTGCTTCCGCACGCCGTCCCGGCGGCCCTTCAGGGCGCCCATCCCTTCTGCCCTCCGGACCGAGCGCCGGGCTCGAGAGGCCTCGCTTGCGCCCGGCTAATACACTCCCTAAATGGCTTTGACCGGTTTCCAAGAGATTCAAGAACGTCTGCGAACGCTTTACCTCCAAGATGAGCGACCCTGGCTTGTGGGGTTTAGCGGTGGCAAAGACAGCACCCTCGTCACGACTCTGGTGTTCGAAGCTCTTCTGGCCGTACCCAAAGTGCAGCGTACGGCTTTCCTGTCTGGCTGGCTTCCCAGGATGCAGACGCGTTTGTCACGAGCGGCGCAAACGCGACCAACTTCGCCGAACTGGCGAGTTGCGGGTTGCACTTCTCGCCGGAAACCCTAACCGCCAGCCAAC
>CAYHFE010000108.1:0-16475 GCA_964355375.1 uncultured Verrucomicrobiota bacterium | reverse complement strand
GATCCCTGGTGCGACCCCGTCTTTGCCGAAGCCAAAGCCGACCGCGGACCATTCGTCCGCCTGGGCCTCGGTCCAGTGCGGACCGAGATTGCCTTCCACATAAATTCTCGGAATCGATTTCCGCTTGCCCTGATTGATCAGGATTTCGAAAGGACCGGGCTTGGTTGAGGGTCCATCACTAGAATTTGGCTCCCCACCGAGTTATGCTTCGGTTCCGGTCAGACCTGCGGTTGCGGCGCGCTTCAGGCTCGGACAGGCGCGGCGAAAGACCGAGGCATCGTTCGACCGGTCACCCCTTGTCCCCGTTGCGAGCGGTCTCCAGAGAGGTCTCCGGAGAGGTCATGGCGAGAAAGATCGTTTCGAGCGCGTCGGCCGCGCCGGTCCGTCGGCGGAGTTCCTCGCGCGTGCCGATCGCGATCAGGCGGCTCTGGTGCATGATGGCGATGCGATCGGCCATTTCTTCAGCCACGCTAAGCTGATGGGTCGAGACCATGACGGTCATGCCCGCCTGGGACCGTTCCTTCAAGATGTCTTTGACGACGCGAACGTGTTGCGGGTCGAGGCCGACCATCGGTTCATCGATCAAGAAGACCTCGGGATCATGCAGCAAGGCGGAGGCAATGGCGACGCGTTGGCGGGTGCCGTGGGAGAGACCTTCAATGGGTTTGCCCAGGTAGGGTTCGAGATTGAACCGGTCGATCAATTCCCGGGCCGCGCTTTGGAAGCGCGCTTCTTTCATTTGAAAAAGCTGGCCCGTGAAACGCAGGAATTCCCACGGGGTGAGTTTGTCGTAAAGAAATGGGAAATCGGGCACATAAGCCAAACGTTGCCGGGCGGCGAGCGGCTCCGATTGCATGTCGAATCCCGAAACCCGAACGGTCCCGGAGGTCGGCCGAATCAGGCCGGCGATCATTTTGATGGTGGTGGTTTTGCCGGCGGCGTTGGGACCCAAGACGGCGAGAAATTCACCTGGAGGCACGACCAAAGTGAGGCCGTCCACGGCGACCAAATCTCCGAAGCGCTTGACCACGTCGATGAGCTCAATCATGCGGACGGGCCGTTCAGAGATTGACCAGCGCGTCGTTGACCAGCGCGATGTCATTGGGAAGCTCGACGCGGAGGATTTCCCCGACCCGACTGACAATCACCACCGCCTGAAATCGACCGAGCAGTCTCGCCTCCAAGCGATAGACCCGCACTTGGGAGTGGCCGATCTGCAGCCAATCATTTCGGGCCTGCCACGGCACGCTGACGGAAACCTCGCGCAACCCGCTCGAACCGATCAAGGGGCCCAGCAGAGCGAAGGCGAGGGGCGAGCTGAAATCGCCCAGCAATTTGATCGGATCCCGCAGATCCGTCCAAGCGACGCGCCTCTCCCATTTCTCCGCGCCGTCCTCGCCCGACACGGTCATCTTCTCGTCCGTCGCGATGCCGTGGACCTGCCACGATTGCGGGCGGAGACCGGCGCGCGCGGTAAACTCCCGCCAGCGGTGCTCGGCGTCGAATTCGCCGTGAAGATCGAACCGAACCCGGCTGCCCACCGGGGCGAACAAGATGTTGCCTTCGAAATCCAGCGTGTAACCGGAGAGTCCTTTGACCCGTCCCTCGATCTCGTCGTCCGGGGCGGCGATTTTTCCCGCGCGAACCGCTTCGCCGACATTGGCTCGCCAGCGGCAGTAACCGATTTTTTCACCCCGGTGCATGATCTCGAGTCCGGAATCGTCCGGGGCGGTCAGGATCTTACTCCAGACGAGCGCCGCGGGGACGGTGCTGCCGAGCTCGTTCTGTCCGCGATACTCGGCTTGCCAAAGCAATAAGTTCATCACCATCCAAAAGACGACAATGGCGGCGAACAACAGCCGGTTCAGCATAGGCGGAGCTCAGCGCTTGGGCGCGGGTATCTGGAGCGTCTGTCCTTTTCGCAGACGCCTCGGTTCGACGCCAGAATTGGCGGCCTGCAAGGCGGGGAGGGTGATGCGGTAGTTCCGGGCGATCTGCGCCATCGTCTCGCCGGACTTGACGACGTGTGATTTGGTCTCTGGGGCCGCGCGCGCCGCAGCGTTGGCGGGGGCAATCGGGGCCGGGCGAGCGGAAGGCACGCTGGCTCGCTCGACCATCGATGTCGGGAGGTGGCTTGATGCCGGTGTCTCGATCGCGGCGGCGGGTCGGCTGGCGGCTTGGGCGGCTTGGGCGGCCTGCGCCGCCTGGGCGGCCTGGACTGCTTGGGCCGCGAGTTGGCTCTTCAACTGGTCGATCTGCTGCCGGAGCATCGCGTTTTCGGACGTCAACCGATCCAATCCCGCTTGAACCTGCTGGCTGACCAAGGCGAAGGGAACGGTTTTGGCGAGTTCGATTTTGCAGGAAATGACGCGATCCCGGACCGTTTGCGCCATGTTCGAAGTCGGTTTGAGGCGCAGGTGCTTGTCGAAATGGAAGATGGCCGCGGCGAAATCGTTCATCCGCTGTTCATAAAGCAACCCGAGCTCGAGGTGGGCGGCGGCGGATTGGGGGTTGGCTTCGAGAGCCTTCTCGAAGGACTGAATAGCGCCGGGGTAATCCATTTGCGTCATTCGACTGCGCCCGGCTTGGAAGTGCGGATTTTTCTCGTCGTCAGTTTCTCGATCCGAGAGTGGAGAGCAACCCGCCCAAACGAGGGCTGTGAGGATCAGAATAAGGGATCGGCCAAACGCCGAAGAAACGGTCATGGCGGGAAGCTAGACGAAGTGTCCGCGAAGTGCAATGGCGCGGTCAATTTCGACAGCAGTTCTCATTTTGACTCAGAACTCTGTCCGTTCCACGCATGTAGTCCCGGCTTCAGCCGGTTTTCACGTGGCGACCGGCTGAAGCCGGGACTACATGCTGTCGCGGGACTACATACTTGTCAAAATGAGAACTGGCAATTCTGCACCTGAAATCGGCAGTTGCTTAACCAAAGAAGGCAAAGATCCCGGCGCGACTGCCGCCACCGCCCGAGGACGTTAACCACAAATCGACACGGATCAGACAGGTTGAGAGAGAAGACCGGGCGTCCGGACTTTTGCGCAGTCCGCAAAGGAATTTATGGATAGTGCTACAGAGAAGGCAGCTTGAGAAATGGGGGCCTTGACCAGTCGGACCGGCGTCGGGCCAACGGGGGCGTGGGTTGGGGCCGCAGGCCGGCGTGACGTCATTGACCCGCGGGCGGTCGTGCGGCCGGCGGAGCATTCGTCGCGGGAACGGAAGCCGGCGCCGGAGCGTTCGTCGCGGCGGGCAGATTCAGCTTGGTGCGGAGTTGGTCGGCAACGGGGCGATCGAGTCCGTTTTCCGGGTCGAGGAGCTGGTTGAGAATCTCCCTCTTGAGATCGCTGAGCGGCGGGAGGCCGACGCGTTTCTCGGACTTCGTGCCGATCTCGGCCGTGAACCGCTGCCAGAGGCGCTGGGCGAAGCGCTCGTAGCTGAGGGCCAAATCGTCTTCGTCGATCGCGACGTTGACAAACGAGCTGGTCAAGAGGCCTTCGAGAATGGCTTTGACGCGGTCGTGGCTGGTTTCGCCGACATCTTCCGCCACCCGGGAAAGCGCGTAATCATCGAGGTTCTGATTGGCCGGGAGGGCATTGGGGTATTTTTCGCGGAGGTACTTGAACCACTGATTGGCCAGGGGCATCCGGTTGTAGGTGTAGAGGAAATAGATGGCGGTCTTGAGGAAATTCCGGTGCGCGGTGCCGAGGTGTTCGCGTTTCTCGGGCTCCTCTTCGATCATCTCCTCGTAGGCGCGATTGGCGCGGGGGATGATATCGAGGTTGGGGCCGTAAGTGAATTCTTTGGCCGCCTTGTTGGGAAAGATGAGCCGGCCTCGCTGGAAGGCCATTTGCATGGACTGAAAAATGACGCGGCGCAGGGTGATCAAGTCCTCTTTCTTCAACTTGTTCTTCTGCGTCTTCTCCAGACCGACGACCGCCCAGTAAATCGCGTGCGCGTCCGGGAGCCGCCACTCCAGGGGCCCGTAGCGGTCATCCACTTCCTTCATCCAGAGGGGATCCATCTTGAATTTCTGGCGGAGCAATTGGACGCGCGCCTTCGCGTCGGCGGTGGTGGGGCGCAACAGACTGTCCAATTCGGGCCGGCCTTTTCCTTCGCCGAACACTTTGCCGAATTCCTCCGCCCAGGCGAATTTGTAGTAATCATGGGCATCATCGAGGTTGGCTCCCATCTTGTGCTGGAAATGCCAGGCCAGTTCGCGGAAGAGGAGCGGCTCGCCCGGGTTGTAGCGCAAGCCTTCATCGCGCAACAACTCGATGCCGCGGGAAACCCACTTCCAGCGATCCCGGGGATCATTGAACTTGACCGAGATGTTGTAGGACATGTTCCAGGCCAGGTGGACCCAGACGGTCGTGAAGTGAGGCTGCAGCTTGGTGATCCAATCGGCCAATTGCACCATCTCGAAATACTTGTCTTGCTCCTGCAAATCGACCACGCGAAGCCACAGCGCGTTGGCTATCAAGCCGCGAAAACCGCCCAAGGCCACGGTCGTGAAGGCCAGCATCGGGGGGGCATTCTCCAGGGGCTCGGATCGGGTCAAGCCCATGGTTTCCCGTTCGAGATTCAGCCGGCGCTGCACGAACGAGACGCTCCAGAGCAGGCCGGCGGCGACCAGGATCAACCCGGCCCGAGAGAATCGTGGAGCGCGGAGATTCATGAGCGGAAGGGCGGGTTCAATAGTTGCTTTGGGCGGAGGCCAATTCCCGCCGGGTGAAGACGACCATGCCGATCGCGCTCAGGATGCCGCCGAGGATGAGGACGATTTGGGCAAAGGCCAGCCCGAGGTCGCCCCAGGTCACACTCCGGCCCGAACTGAGCGAATCGATGGGAGAAAATCCTCGCACCAGGTTGATCAGGGAGAGCAGGACGCGAAAGACCGGCAGCGCGACATGATCCAACATCCTCGGTTGATCAGCCACGCCCGTTTCGTGATTGACCTCGAAGACGGTCCCTTGTTCCAAGACCAGCGAGATGGTCCCGCTGGAAAGTCCCACCAGCAACACGCCGAGCGAGAGAAACGCCGCCACGGGAAAGGAGAGGAAACTGGCCGCGGCCAAGCCCAGCGTGGCCAGCAGCGTCAACCAGCAGAAGATGATCCCCAAACCCCGGGCGAAGTTGAGGCCGAATCCGCCTTCCCGATAGAGAACCTCCATGCCGTCCTCGAGGGGAAAGAGCAGCACGGCCTCGTTGCGATTGACGAAATTGATCGTCAGTTCGCCGGTCTCATTGAACAGATTGGGCGGGACGATGAACTCGTGAAACGTGTCCGCGGCCAGGCTCATATTGGTTTGATAGAACCGGGCCGTGTCCGGCTGGCCGATGCCCCAAAGTCCCAGAAACGTCTGGCTCTGGCCTTGTTGAGCGGTGTTGAACTTGGTCCGCACAAACAGGGGTTGATCGCGCAAGTAATCCTTGGCCCGCCCGAGTCGAATGGTCCACTGGCGGCGCCAATCGGGAGGCACGACCTGCTCCTGGGCTTTGATCTGCTCGCGGATCTGCCGGCGCACGAACTCGATGTCGGTGATCGGCACTTGGGCTTGCTGAAGCTTCTCCTTGAGTTTGCTCTCGACGAGCGGCTCGTAATTGGGAATCGGTTCCTTGGCCGAACCGCGCGCCACCATCACTTCGTTGCGGAGAATGGCCTGTTGCTCCGGCGGCAGCTTCTGCGCGCGCCATTGCATCAAGAAGAAGACCGCGCCCCCGGAGAGGACCAGGAGCAAGGCGTTGAGGGTGACCAGGCCCAGCCATTTGCCGAGCCAGATTTGCCAGCGGCTGACCGGTTTCACCGCCACCATCTGGATCTGGCATTCTTCGACGTCGCGGGCCAGGGTGCCGCAAGCCAGCCAGAGCGTCGCGATCCCCAGCAGCGCCGTGATCAGCGTCAGGGTGTAGGTCAGAATGATCTGGGTGAACCCGCGCGCCGTTCCGTCATCTTTGATCATCAGGGGCAGAGCCACCACCGCCCCGAGGAGGACGGCGACCAGAACCAGGACCAGGCGGAACCGGAACGCGGCCTTCAAGGTCAATCCGGCGATGGCGATCAGGCATTGCATCAGGCAGCTCTCCAATTCGAGGTTTCAGATTCCCGCTTCCCGGATCTCACTTGGGTTTGTTGAGCAAAGTGGCGAGTTTCTCGTTCGCCTTTTCCAGCTCGGCGGGCGGAGCGGAAGGGGAAGGTGTCAGGGACGCGGACGGCGCGTTCGCCGCGGTGGCCAGCGCGGCCAGTTTTTGGTGGTCCACCGAATCGGCCGGTCGAATCTCTTCGTCCGATTGCGCCGGGGCGGCTTCGGAAGGCGACAGGGTCAGACGTTCGAGCACTCGCTCCGTTTGCGTGGCCGGTTGGTCGGCATCGCCCCGCAGATACGCGGCGACCCGATGGCCGGAGGTGGCGCCGGAGGTTTCGGCCTCGCTTTGTTTGGCCTTTTGAACGACGCCGAGGAAGTAGCTCTCGAGGTTTTGCGTGGGAGTATCGATCCGGACTTTGTCCTCGGCCACATCCTGGCGAATGATTTCGAGGAGTCGTTGGAGGGTGGGGCGAGGCAAGAGCGGGGTGGTGATCCGCATGGCGTCGGGCTTGGCCAAAAGATCCTTCAAGGTGCCCATGGCCTGGACTTTGCCCCCGTAATAGATGACCACCCGGTCGCACACATCCTCGACGTCGGCCAGCAAATGGCTGCTCAGAATGACCGTCTTGCCCCGTCGGGCCAGGGCCAGGATCAGATCTTTCACCTCGCGGCATCCGATGGGATCGAGCCCCGCCGTCGGTTCATCCAGAATCACCAGGTCCGGATCATTGATCAGGGCCTGAGCGAGCCCGATGCGGCGCTGCATGCCTTTGGAGAATTCGCCGACGAAACGACGGCGGACGTTTTCCAGCCCGACCATTTCCAGGAGTTGTTCGGAACGCTGCTTCCGATCCTCGCTGGAGAGCTGGAAAAGATTTCCAAAGAAATTCAGGGTCTCGTCGGAATTCAGATAGCGATAAAGATAGGATTCCTCCGGCAGGTAGCCGATGCGCGATTTGGTCGCGACGTGCCGGGGGGAATGTTGAAAGACCTCGATTTGACCCCTCGTCGGATAGAGCAGCCCGAGCAGCATCTTGACGGTCGTGGATTTGCCGGATCCGTTCGGGCCCAACAGACCAAAGACCTCGCCGCGGCGCACCTCGAAATCGACATTGTCCACGGCCCGGGCTTTGGGCCGCCCCCAGAAGTCCTTGAAAATCTTGGTCAAGCCGCGGACGGCGACGACGGTCTCGGCCGCGGGCGGATGGGGGAGGGCGGAAGGCGGGTGGGCGAGCGTGGCGACACTCATAAAATGATGGACCGGTCTGGCTAAGCCGTAACAATTCAGTTGAGAGTGGCGTTTCCCCTCACCCCGGCCCTCTCCCCGAGGAGAGGGGGAATGTTGGCAAAACCGCGGATAGACTCACGATTCAGGGATCGTCCCCGCGCGGGGACGAAGGTCTCCCTCTCCTGGTGGGAGAGGGTCGGGGTGAGGGGTTGGGGCCTCGGCGATTGCATAGTTACCACTAAGCCATTTTCGGCTGCAGTTGCGGGGACGAGCCGGATTTTTGGCCGGGGCCGGAACCACCCAACCGTGGGCCGGACTCATCCGCCGCTCCCTGGAACGGCTCCAGGTCCTCGCCGGAGCGGACGAGACGGGCGCTGTTGAAGACGACGATGAGCGATCCGACATTGTGCAGGATCGCGGCGACGATCGGATGCACGTAGCCAAAGGCCGCGGCCGTCAAACCGCCGACGATGAACAGAGCGCCCACCAGGAAGTTTTGGTTGATGACCGAGCGGGTGTTGCGGGAAAGGCGAATGAGGAACGGCAGGCGGCGCAGATCGTTATTCATCAGGGCAATGGTGGCGGTGTGAATCGCGACCTCGCTGCCGGCCGCACCCATGGCGATGCCGATATCGCCGGCGGCCAGCGCCGGGGCGTCGTTCACGCCGTCGCCGACCACGGCGACACGGTAACCGCGCGATTTCATCTGCCGGACGAATTCGACCTTATTCTGCGGCAAGCATTCGGCCACCACTTCCTCGCAACCGATCTCCTTGGCCACGCGCGCCGCGACGGGTTGACGGTCGCCCGTCACCATGGCAATCCGTCGCACGCCGTTTTGCAGCAGTCCGGCCAGCGACTCCCGAGCCTCCGCGCGGGTCTGGTCGCGCAAGCCAATCCATCCGATGCACCGGCGATTGCGGGCGACGAAGATCAAGCTGAAGCCTTCGGTTTCGTTCAAGTCCACGGACTGGGTGAACTCCTCTTGAATGCCGTTGTCTTTGAGCCATTGAGCCCGCCCGATGATGATCTCCGCCCCGTTGATTTGCGCCTTGATGCCGCGGCCCGCCGCCTCGGCGAAGTCTTTCGGATCGGACAGCGGCACCCCCGCCTCCTCGGCCAGGGCCGCGAGCGCTTTGGCGGTCGGATGATTGCTGAACTTCTCCGCCGACGCCGCGATTTGCAGAAGCTCGGCGGGCTTGGTTTCGCCCAAGGGGGCCAGCCGGCTGACCGTTAATTTACCCGTGGTCAGCGTGCCGGTTTTGTCGAAGATGAAGGCGTTGATCCGGGCGGCCGCTTCGATATCGCCGACGTTTTTGATGAGAATGCCGAGACGGGCGGCGGCCGACAGGGCGGCCACCATGGCGGTGGGCGTGGCCAGAATAAACGCGCACGGACAGGCCACGATCAGGACGGCGATGACGTTGTTCAGATTCTGGGTGAAGGCCCAGACGAGCGCTCCGATCACGAGGACGAACGGCGTGTAATAGACCATGTACTGGTCCACGATGCGCATGATGGGCAGCTTGGTCTTCTCCGCCGCCAGAATCAGCTCACGGACGCGGCCGAGCGTCGTGTCGCGGCCGGCCCGGGTCACGCGGATTTCCAAAACACCCGTCAAGTTTTGCGTGCCGGCGAAGGTTTCGTCGCCGGGCTTTTTGTCCACCGGCAACGATTCTCCGGTGATGTTCGCCTGATTGAACGAACCCTGGCCGCTCACGATCACGCCGTCGGCGGCCACGTTGTCGCCGGGGCGGACCCGGATCACGTCGCCCACCGCCAGGTCTTTGGCCCCGACTTCCTCTTCCGCGCCCTTGGCGAGGAGGCGGCGGGCCTTGGTCGGGGTCAACTTGATGAGCGACTCAATCGACGCGCGCGCGCCGGCCGCCGTCCGGGTTTCGATGATTTCACCCATCAACATGAAGAAAGCGACCAGTCCGGCGATTTCGTATTGGCCGGTGCCAAAGGCGGCGAGGACGGCAATGCCGACCAGTTCGTTGATGCTCAGGATGCCGCGGCGCAAGTCTTGGAGGGACGTCCAGACGATGGGATAGCCCAGGATGACCGCGCCGATCAGGGCGCTGAAGTTGGCGACCATGGATTCCTTGCTGGAGCCCTTGTCAAAGAACCAATCGACCACAAAGGAATTGATGATGAAGATGAGCCCGACCAGCGTTTGGGACAGGCGGACGGGGGTGTGTTCGTGGTCGTGGTCGCAGCTCGGGCATTCCGCCTCGCTCTCGGGCGGAGGGCGGGAGGGGAGGTTTTCCTCCCGGCTCAACAGTGAAGTCACTTGCATAAGGTCTCTTCTTTTTCAGGTTTTTGCGCGGCAGTTGGCCTGATCCGTATCGATTCAGTTGAGAGTGGCGTTTCCCCTCACCCCGACCCTCTCCCCGAGGAGAGGGGGAATTCCGGCAAAGCCGCGGATAGACTCACGATTCAGGGAGTGTCCCCGCGCGGGGACGAAGGTCTCCCTCTCCCGGCGGGAGAGGGAGGGGGTGAGGGGTTGGGGCCTCGGCGATTGCATAGTCACGGCTAAGGCTGCGGCGGCGGCGCTCCCGGTTTCTGGGGCTCGCGGCCCAGCATGATCCTCAGCTCCGTCGGCCGGCCATTGGCCTGGCGGAGCAAGGGGAATTTTTCCACCGCGTTGTTCGTCATGATCCGGCCGAGTGTTTCGGTCCAGACCCGGGTCAGGTAAACGTCCGGGTTGCTTCGATAGTAGGGCAACTGGTTGGTAAAGTACTTGGCCTCGGCTGTGATGGCCTGGACCAGGCGATTCCGGTCGGTTTCGCCGGCGTTGAGCAGGGCGCTGGCTTCGCCATGGGCCGCGCTGCGGACTTTGTTGGCGTAAGTCTGGGCCAGTTCGTTGGTCTGGCGGCGCTCAACTTCGGCGGAGAGCACGGCTTCAAAGTTCGGTTTGACGTAGCGCGGCGGGATCGCGCGGACGTCCACTTGCTCGACCGAGATGCCGAGGGCCTGTTGCTCGACGAGTTGCTGAACGCGGGCGGTGATTCTCTCTTTGAAGCCGAGGATATCCAAGCGCAGGGCCTGGTCCGCGGTGAATCGCGCCGAGGTGTAAAAAATCGCTTCGTTCAGCGCGCCCTGGACCACGTTGGAGGCGTTGACGAATTTCAAGACGTAATTCAAGGGATTGTTGATCCGAAAGCGCAGCGTGGCCCGCACGTGAATGATATTGATGTCCGACGTGAGCGTGTAGCCGTCGGCCGCGGGATTGAGGGTTGAGCCGGCCGGCGGTTCGGAGTTGGTGGCCTCCATATCCGGAGTGGTGGCGTACCAGCCCGTGGTCGAGGTCACGGTCTGAAACTGGCTGAAGGGAATCTTCACCACTTCATCGATCGGGTAGGGGAACGACCAATGGGCGCCCGGGCCGAGCAACTGATCCTCCCCCTGGCCGATCGGCCGGCCGAACCGGAGGATGAGGGCGCGTTCCTGGGAGGAGACGGTGAAAAATCCCGAGCCAAAGAACACCACCACCAGGATGAGCATGATGACCTTGACGATTCCGAAGCTGCTGTGCAGGGCCTCGGAAAGCGCCCGCGATCCGGCGTCCTCGGTTGGTTCGGGCGCGGGCGGCGGAGGCGCCGCCGGGGCCGGATTCTCGAGGCGAAGGGGCTGGTCTTGCGGCTCGCTCATAACGGGTTCACTTGGAGTTGCCACCGCGGGCCGCGGGCGCGCCCGGCTTCGAAACCACGGGCGGTTTCGTCAGCAGATTGAAGGGCACGGTTCGCTCGTCCAGAATGAGCGTGGTCTTCTCTTTCAGCGATTCCTCCAGGGCGCGGAGGCTCAAGAAGAAGATCGCCAGGTCGGAATCCTCCTTGAAGGTGTCAAACCATTTGGCGGATTCCGCGTCCGCCTCCGAGCGAATGCCCGTGGCTTTGGCATTGGCCGCGGCCAGAACGATGTCCCGGTCCCGATCGGCCGCGCTCCGAATATTCATGGCGTCCGCTTCGCCTTCCCCCTTGAGCCGCTGCACTTCGCGGTCGCGCTCGGCCTGCATCCGGGCGAAGACCTTCTCCGTGACGCTCTCGGGCAAACCGAGCTTCTTGATCCCGATGAAGTTGATGTCAATGCCGTACCTCTGCGCGGACACGGGCTGGGCGTTGGTCAGGATCTCATGTTCGACCTCGACGAACTTCAGCTCATTGGTGTCCGTGGAAACAAAATGCGCGAACGGGTGTTTGCCGACGACTTCGTTCTTGATGCTTTCCAGAAGTCCGCCCAGCGCCGGCTCGGCTTCGGCGGCGGTCCCGCCCGGAAAGCTATTGAAGAAATTGGTTGGGTTGTTGATGGTCCAGCCGGCGTAAATCAGCACGATCAGCGGATAATTATCGCGCGTCAGAACTTCGGCGAACCGCCCTTCGAAATCGTGAATCCGTTGGTCGAATTTATAGACCTTTTGAATGGGCCGCGGCCATTTCCATTTTAATCCGGGCTGGTCCTTGATGTAGTGGGTCGGCTTGTCGAACGTCGTCACGACGGCCACCTCGGTCTGGCGGACCTGGAAGGTGAAGAGCAGCAGGACGAAGATGACGGCGAGGATCGCGCCAACGATGAGAGTGAGGGCATTTCGTTTCATAAGGGAAGGGCAGGATCAAAAATTATTTGCGCGCCCCGGGCAGCGGGACATCCAGGAGATCGGGCCGGAGTTTATCCTCCAGGTTGATCTGGATGACATCCGCGGTGTTGGTGGCCGTCACAATGTATTTGCGAGCGTTGGTCGCGCCGCGGCCCAGCGACTGAAGATAAGCCCGGTAGCGGAAGACTTCGGGCGAGGCTTGGTAGGCGCTCAGTTGATTGGTGAATTGAGCGGCCCGGGCCTGCGCGGTGACGACGATTCGATTCGAGTAGGCCTCGGCTTCGTGCAGGCGCTTGCCCGCCTCGGAACGGGCCAAGGCCAGCGTCTTGGCGGCGTAGCCTTCGGCGGTGCGCAGGGTCGCCTGGGCTTCCTGGCGGGCACCATTCACTTCCTCAAACTTGCGCGCGACTTTCACGGGCGGATGGACATCCTGCAAACCGACGAGCACGATGGTGACCCCCAGTTCGAGCTGGTCCGCGGCGCTCTGGATGTTCTTCTTCAGGTCGGCCGAAGCCTTGGCCCGGCCGCTCGACATGATTTCCATCAGGTCAACTCCGACGAGATAGCGAATGACTTCCCGGGTGGCGATCTTCTCGAGGAGCTTGCCCGCGTCGGTGTGTTTGTAGGCCCATTGGCGCAGGTCGCGGATTTGGTACTGGACCGGGATGCCGACGGTGAGCAGATCGACCGGAGCTCCTCTTTCGGCCGAGGCGCGGTGGGCGGGGTCGGTCGGCGGCGCGTCCTGGTTGCGGCTGGCCACGAGCAGATTGAACTCCTCCTGATCCTTGGCGTGGGGCACGCTCCAGAGCACGGTCTTGGGCTTGTTGGCCTCCGAGGTGTGATCCTTGTCATCGTCGTGATCCGCCCCAAAACCGACGCTGAAAGTTTGAATCTCCCGGGTTCGCGCCCGATAAACCTCATCGACCGGCCAGGGCATTTTGAAATGCAATCCCGGCTCGAGCACGGGCGACTCGGGCAACTGTCGGCCGAATCGTTCGAGCAGGGCCTGTTCGCCGGGGCTGATGAACACGAGCGTGGTGGAGACCCAGAGCAGGGCCAGTTGGACGAGAACGATCCAGGCCAGGGCCTTTTCCAGAAAGCGGTAGAACCAGGTATCCGAAACCTTGAATCCGAATTGGTAATCGAGCGCCTGCGCGGCCGTGGTAAACAATCCCTCCGGTTGGGCGAGCAGACCGACGAGCCGGCTTTCAAAGATCAACCGCCCCGCTTTGCCCTTGACGCGGGGACGATAGATCTCGAGCACGAGGTTGATCAGATTTTCGATCGCGGCCAGGATCAGGATTCCGACAAAGACGCGGGCCGCGTAGAGATCCACCTTGGCAAATCCCAACTGCACCGCGGCCAGCGCGCCCGAAACGCTAAAACAGACATACGCGCCGAGGAGAAGATAACTCGCGCCGGGACGGAGCAGACGGGAATTCTCGAGGCGAGCGATGCCGGCGGAGTATTTTCCCAGAAGAAACAGAATCAAGGCGAAGAGCCCGAAGAGCGCCATCGCCACCGTCGGCTGCCGCAGGGGCGAGGTCATGACTCCTTGGAGCCATTTCCAGAGCCAGACGACGACCGCGACCTGCCCGACCAAGAGCAGGCTGGCAAAGCCCGGAACAAAGAAGCGCTCGAACTGTTCCCGGGCTCGTTGGGCGGGGAAGGCCTCGGCGTCCGTGACGTTGAAGAGACTGGCGCTGGCCCGGGATTTGTTGAGCTCGTCGAACTCCAATTTCTCCAAGCGCTCGGATTCCTCGAGGCGCATCTGGAAGTAGCTGATCAAAAGGACGAGGAATCCCAAGGCGAGATAAACCAACCCGGCCCGCCCGGCCAGGGTGTTCGTGTGCAAGGCCAGTCCCGCTCCGGCCGCGCCGAGGAGCAGTTGCACCAGCAAATTGACAAGGCCGACTTTATTAGTGTTCTGTTCCATGCCTAATCTCAATTCAGTTCCCGGTCTTCAAACATCAGGAGGGCCACGATCAGAGCCGCGCCCAGGTAACCCACGACGTAGCCGAAGGCCCGCCCGACGTAACTCCACGGAATCGTCTTCTGATTCTCCAGCGCGTCCGCGAGCCAGAAAAGCTGCCAATTCGGAACCACCGTGTAAAGCACGGACGCCCAGCGCGATCCCCCCAAACCGGCCCGGGTCAACCGGGTGCGATCTTCCGCGCTCATCTTCTCCCGCTCCGGCACCCCGAGCCGGCCGTCATGATCGAGGTCGTATTTCTGGACCGCCTCGGTCAGCAATCGCTTCTGCTCATCCGTCCAGCGCGTGCCGCCTCGTTCCTCTTTCGTGCTAAAGCTCTCCCAAGCCGGTTCGGCCCGCCTCCCGAGAAGATAGTCGGACATCAACCCGAGGAGGAAAAAGGCCGAGCAGATGGCCAAAGTCGGGATCATTTCCCATCGGGTCGAACAGGCCAGCGCCAGTCCGGCCAGAATCCAGAGCGCGAACAACACCAGAATCGCCGCCGGAATCAACCGCCAATCGACCCCTTTGGCGAAGGCTTGCCAGTTCCCTTCCTTGTCGATGAAATTGATGACCACGAACGCCACCAAGGTCAGGCAAACCACGAAAAACACGGTATCGGCAACAAAAGGCCGGCGCAGGAAATAGTTCGTCAGCCCGCCCAGCGCGTAGGCCAGAATCAGCGCTCCAAAAAAAATGGCCAGCGCCCCGGCGTCCGCGTTGCCGTAAGCGTCAAACGCCATCCGGCTCGCCAAGAGCGCGCCGATCAAATTGACGGCAGTCAACAGCGTCAGCGCTCCGGTCAATCCGCAATACTTGGCCAGGAGAAATTGGGCGCGCCCGACCGGCTTGGAAAGCACGGCCAGGGCGGTGCCCGACCGGATTTCATGGGCGACCGAGGCCGATGCGCTCAGGACCGCGCCAAACAACCCAGCCAGAAGCATGATGGCCAGGACGCTGTCCTTAACCAGCTTGGGATCGTCCCCAAACCCAAAATAAGGAACCGCCGATAGAAACACCGAGAATCCAACCGAGCACGTCATCAAAAGAAGAAAGACGGGCTGTCGAACCAGCTCCATAAAGGCGTTCGCGGCGATGGTAAAGAATTGTCGCATGCTAAGACTGCCTATGATTACGTCCCGATGATCCCGATGCCAAGACCGATTCCGTCGATAAAAGTGGTCATGTGCCTATCTGTGAAATTGAGCGGACGGCAAAATACCTGGATCGAAATCGTTTGCAAAGTGTGCGTTTAGGCGCACACGGCCCGCGTCCGGCGAGCGTTTGCCCGCACACCCGGTCGGCCCCAGGGAGAGCCTCTCTTCGCTTGGCGCATGCCGTGGGCTCATGAACCCATCCAACGGTGGGGCGAGACTCCGTCGAGCCCTGAAATCTTGGCCGGCGGGAAAGTCAGGGTTCGACGGAGTCTCACTCCACCCAGGTTCATGGAGAGCGGACACCTCCAAAAATCGGACGTGAGTTGGGGCCATGAACCCATCCAACGGTGGGGCGAGACTCCGTCGAGCCCTGGAATATGGACCGACAGAACAATCAGGGTTCGACGGAGTCTCACCCCACCCCGGTTCATGGGTAGAATCCAGGTCGCCGCAGTGGGTGATGCTCATCACTGTTTCGTCCAAAACGAGCTTGGTCTGGCGAAGAGGGCGGTGGAGAATTCCGTGCGGTTCGTACTGGAGCGTGTCTGAAGACGCGGGTGTCGAGTCGGCCCCCGCGTTGGTTGTCGCGGGCTCGCGCCAGCAAGGTGAAATATGCTTCCCTATTGCGGCAGCGCGAAACACAGTTTCCTTTCCCGGATAATGTCGCCTGTAACGCGCCAACGTATATCATTGTCGCCGCCCGCGACAGGGCCAGCTCCGCTCGCCGCGCGGCGTTGGCGGCCGCTCGCCAATCAGCTCCAGGTTCCTCTGACTCCGCTTGACTCAAGGTTCATCGACTCCATCCCGACTTGATCGGGACTTCCCAGCTCCTATGAACCCATCCGACGCCGCCCCGCCACCTCGCAAACCGTTATGGCTTCCGGTCTGGAGTGGCCGACTTTCACCGACACGACGAGGGGCCTCTCAAGTTCCTGATGTTCCTTCGGTCAGCCTGCGTGGCGGAGAAAAGTGATGGCGAGATTCCGTGGGGCAGGCCAATTCGGCCGTGGGACTGAGACACGACGCCGTGTCAGGGTGAACTCGGGCGAGCGGCGAGGCGGCGACTACCTCGGTGTAGTTCCAAGGGAGCCAACAGACCAAATCGAGGTCTTGCGGTCTGGCCGTCTGGTAACTGGAGGGTAGCCGGCTCATTCAAGGAGAGCTTGTCAATTCATCGACGCCCGGCGATGTCCAATGGCGGGTGGTCAGCACCGTGGATCGGAACCAGGATGGAAAACCAGATTTGCTCTTCCAGCACGCCAAAGATGGCACCTTGGCCCTGCGGCTGATGGACGGATCGAGAATGACCCGAGGGACGCTGCTGGATCGGTCGAATCCAGGCGGATCATGGAAAGCGAGAACCTCCAGAGATTGGACGCGAAGCGGTGCCATGAACCTGAAACAGCGATGGGGAGCGCGGGCGTCTCGCCTGCTGGGT
>CAYHFE010000107.1:0-16502 GCA_964355375.1 uncultured Verrucomicrobiota bacterium | reverse complement strand
AAGTAAAGGGGTCAGTTCTTGATAATGGCTACTCCCCGCCCGACTTCCTCCGCCGGTGAAGGGGTCAGAGGTGACTAATGGAGTGTTTTGCCTGAATCATTTCCGTCGGGCCAACCCCGCTCTCCGCGCGGCGTTGACCGCCGTCCGCCAATGCCCCATCACCAGCCGTTCTGCGATCCAGCGCCACGTCATCGTCGTCTCCGCCCGCAAGCGCGCCGCCATTCGCCCCTTTTTCACGTCCCCTTTCAACCGCCTCTCCAACTCCGAATCCTTCCAACCCGCCTCCTGCAACATCGCTGCCACCATCCGTTGCGCCTTCTGCTCGTCCGATTCCCACAATTCCTCCCCAGTATGTTGCGCTCCTTTCTTTGTTCCGATCTGTTCCAGCAGTTCCTCCCGGAAACTATTCGGCCCCCCAACACCAGCCCCGCCGCAATTGCCTCCAATCCCCGCTCTCTTTGCTCATTTCCTGCTCCTTCTGCTGTTCCATGCCCGCTTCAAACTGCCGCCGCCCGACCGCGTTATCCTCGCCCACGCCCCATTCCACCAGCAGTCGTTCCGGCCTCAGCCATTCCAATCGCTGCTTGGGCGGCTTCAAATACTCCGCATAACTGCTCCAGCGATAGGCGATCAACCGAGCAAGTGTCAGTCCTTACTATTTAAACTCTTGGTTTGACAAAGTAGATTCGCCACGTAGGTCCAACTGCCCATTCGTAGTTCTTGCGCGATCCACTTCAAGCTCATGGTCGTCTCTCGGCGCAGGCGCAAAGCCACTTGCACCTTACCCGCATCTCCTTTGCGGCGCTGCCGTAATTCTTTTCCCTCCCATCCTAAGCGCTTCCATTCCTCCACGACAATTCTCCGGGCCTTCGCCTCTGCGGCTTCCCTCCGGTCGCTTCCGTAATGGCTGGCACCCACTCGTTCGGCCACCCAGGCCAGCAGTTCCTGCCGGAATTCCTCACTGCCCAACCACCAGCCTCGGCGCAATTGGCGAGGGTCCGCCGATTCTTCTTCCTGACGCCGCCTTTCCATTTGCGAAGCAAATTCCAGTCGGCCAGACGCGCTGTCCTTGCGGATTCCTTTTTCTCCAAGCAACCGATCCACCCTCAACCAAGGGGAACGTTGCCTTTGGGGCTTGAGGTACTCCCCGTAACTGCTCCAAACGAAGCTCTCCAGCGCGCCGCCCGATTTCACCAAGAATTTGGGTTCCTCGCTCTTTCCGCTGAATTGCGACAGTCGTGGGAAGGGGCTTGACCTGAAGGGACAGAGGAAAACAGCCGGGGGCAAACGGGTCTGCGAGTGCCGCCCCCGGTCCCGGCGACGTCATGCCATTCTCTCCGGACGGGGCGACGGATTCGTGGGTGGCCCGCTCGCCCCGATTCGATAAGCGCAAGCGAGGGAGTTTTTGTGCAAATGCCGCGGCCGGCGGCGGGAAAATTGCGGACGACAGGCATGGCGGCTTCGTGATAGATTTTCCTTACGCATGAAAACCAACCACTCAGGTCAGGCGCCCTGGGCCAGTGCAAGCGAATGAATCCCCGCATGAACAAGGGCTATTACGGAGTACTGATCCATGGCGCGGGATGGGTGAGCGGCCAGCACGCCGCCGCGTTCCAGAACAACCCGGCGACCCGGGTCGTGGCCATCTCGAGCCGATCGCTGGCCAGCGCCCGGCGGCGGGCGGCTGAGATCGGCCTGAGTGACGCGGCCTGCTTTGATGATCTGGGCGAAGCCCTGCGTCATCCGGGAGTGGACATCGTGTCCATCTGCACGCCTCAGCATGTCCATGGCGCGAACGTCCGACTGGCCGCCCAAGCCCGCAAACACCTCGTGATTGAGAAGCCCGCCGGTATTTCGCTGGCCGAGCTTTCACGGATGCGAGCGGCCGTCCGCCGGGCTGGGGTGAAGACGATCGTGAGCTTTGTGCTCCGTTGGAATCCGCTGTTTCAAATGCTTAAGGCGCTGAGCGCCGAGGGCGCGTTCGGACGCATCTATTCGGTGGAGGCGGATTACTTGAGCCACAACGGGAGCTGGTGGTCCGGCTGGGCGGACACTTGCACCTTGAGGAATGGGGTGAGCGCGATGCTCGTCGCGGGTTGCCATGCCATTGACGCGCTGCGGTGGTTCGCCGGCCGAGGCCAATACGAGGCGGCCACTCCGGTGGAGGTGTATTCCATGTCCGGTGGCTACCGCAAAGGACGTCGCGACGCCTACGACCCGCTGCGCAACGCCTGGGTTCAGAATGTCCCGCCGATGGAGTACGACGGCCTCGAGCTCGCGCTGGTCAAGTTCGCCGACGGGGTCGTCGGCAAGGTCTCCGTGAACTTCGACTGTGTGATGCCGTATCGCTTTCCCATCCGCATCTTTGGCGATCGCGGCACGGTCTTGGACAACCGCGTCTGGTCGCACCGGTTCCCCGGACAGAACGGGTGGCTCGAACTGCCCGCGATCCAGCCCGATTCCGGGGACGTGTCGCACCATCCGTTCCAAGCCCAGATGGATCATTTCGTTGAGTGCCTGCAACGGGGCGTCGAATCCCACTGCAATCTCGACGATGCGATCCGGACGCATGAGGTGGTGTTCGCCGCGCAGCGTTCCCAGCGCACCGGGCGGCCGGTTCGACTGCCTCTCGCGAAAGTTCGTCGGGGCTGATGCGTCCATGGTCCACGACCCCCGGGCATGAACTCCAAGGAACTCGTCGCGGCCGCGCTGGCCGGGCGGCCCATCGCGCGGATCCCCACCGGACCGCTGGCCGTCCACTTCTGTGCCCGGCCCGCCGGCTTCACGCTTCGTCAGTACAGCACCGATGCCCGGGTCCTGGCCGAATCGGTCATCCGGTACCACGAACGCTTCCGCCCCGACGCCGTGTGGGTCTCGGCGGATACCTGGGTCAGTGCCGAGGCGATGGGCGCCCGGGTGGACGCCGCGGATGACCACCAACCGCTCGGGGGCATGGGCGAACCGGTCGTCCGAACCGTGGCTGACCTCGAGCGGATCCAGCCGCCGGATGTCGGCCGGCAGGGACGGTTCCCGTTGATGCTCGAGGCGCTCGCGCGGGTGGTGAGTGTTCTCGGACGAGACGTCTTCATCGTCGCCTGTTTCGATCAGTACCCGTTCTCGCTCGCGGCCGCGCTGATGGGCCTCAACGAAATCATGCTGCGGCTGCATGACGATCCGGCTTTTGTCCATGCGTTAATGGCCCGTTGCGAAGAGTATGCCCTGGCCTATGGGCGGGCGTTGGCGGCGGCGGGTGCGGACTTGCTCAGCGGCGGTGATTCACCGGCGGGTCTGTTGGGTCCGCGATCCTACGAGACGCTCGCGCGGCCCGCCGAACGGCGGGTGATCGCCGCGCTGAAGGCGGTCACGCGGAAGCCCGTCTCGCTGCACATTTGCGGTGACACCACGTCCATCCTGCCGCTCATGGCGTCCACCGGCGCCGACGTGTTCGAATTGGATCACGCGGTGGATTTGGCGCGCGCCGCCCGGGTCGTGGGTCCCGGCGTCGGGCTCTGGGGCAACCTCGATCCGGTGGAAGTCCTGGCGCGAGGCACGCCCGCAGGGGTCAGGCAGGAGGCCCGGAGAGTCGCGGAATCGGTTCAGGCTTCCGGGCACTCGCGCTTCGTCCTCAGTTCCGGCTGCACCCTGGCGGTCGAAACGCCGTTGGAAAACCTCGAGGCAATGCTGAGCGCGGCGGGCTGAGCGGCGGGTGAATCGTGAAAGGCGTCAAGTCTTGGTCATGGCTACTTGTCAGACTTTCTCCGAAGATACAGCGGATGGGTCCAATGTCCCGCGACTCGGCGCGGAAGCGCCGGCGGTTTGCAGCGGCGGCGAGAAGGTTTTCCGGAGCCAGCTCGGGTTCTCCGGTTGGGAAACCCTTCGCCGCCGAGAACCAGGCCTCGCGGTGGGATTGGCCGGCCCGCTAAAACAAACTATTGACCATGATGCCCATGACGCTGAGCGGGCCTTGGTCTTCGAGTCCTTCGGTGGCCTTCTCGACTTTCTGCAGCGTCATCTTGGCGTTCTTGTAGAGGCTTTCGTCGTTGACCAGTTTCCCGACCGAGCCTTGGCCCTGGTTGATCTTCTGCAGGATCTCCTTCAGGTTGGTCAGGGCGGTGGTGGTTTCGCGGTAGAGGGATTCATCCGTGGTCAGCTTGCCGAGAGTGCCTTGGCCGGCCTTGATTTGATCGACCATGGATCGGGCTTGAGCGATGGTGGCGCTGAAATCGTCCGCAGTCTTGTGCAGGTTGGTGACGGTTGAAAGGGTCGCTCGATACAACTGATCGTCATAGATCAGCCGGCCCACCGAGCCTTCGCCTTTGGCCACTTGGACGGAGATGGCTTGGGCGTTGCTCAAAATGCCGGACAAACGCGGGCTGTTCTCTTTGATGAAGTCACTGACCGGCCCGAGGAAGTTGTTGATGCTGTCGCCGCTGAAGCTCTTGGTCATGCTTTCCACGCCTTTGGCCACGCCATCGAGCTTCACCATGATCGTGCTCAGGTCCACCTGGCTGAGGCTTTCGAGGATGGTGTTGTCGGCCACCGCCGGGGCCTTGGCGGAGCCGAAGTCGAGGGCAACGTAATTCTGCCCGAGCAGGCCGACGAACTTGATGGTGGCTTTACTGTCGGTCTTGACCTGGTCCGAGCGGGTTAATTTCATCCCGACCTCCACCTTGTTATCGGCCAGGGAAATGGCTTCGACCCGTCCGATCTGCACGCCCGCCATCTTCACGGGATCGCCCACTCTCAGCTCTTGAGCGCTCTCGAAGCGCGCCCGGACCGCGATGCCGCCGCGGAAGAAATCCGAGCTGCCGATCATTTCGAAGATGAGCGCCGCCGCGATCACGGCCAGCGCGAAAAAGAGTCCGAGCCGGGTTTCGAGGGTGTTTCTCATGTTAGTTCAATGTTCTTTGTTAAAATCGACGGTCAAGAATCTTTGGATGATGGGATTGGGATGGGCTTTGATCTCGGCGGGCCGGCCTTCCGCGAGGATCTCGCCTTCGTGAAGAATGGCCAGACGATCGGCCACGCCGAACGCGAGATCGCGATCATGGGAGACGACGATGGAGGTGACATGCATGCGCTGTTTCAGGCTCAAGATTTCCTCGGCAATGGTCACGGCCATGAGCGGATCCAGCTCGCTGGTCGGTTCGTCATACAGGATCAATTGAGGCTCCATGGCCAGGGCGCGGGCGATGGCGACCCGTTTCTTCATGCCGCCGGAAAGTTCGCTCGGATGGCGCGACTCCAGGCCGCTCAGGCCGACGATTTCCAACTTCTCCGAGACGATCCGCTTGATCTCGTCGCGCGGCTTGAGCCGGTGTTCGCTCAGGTAAAGTCCGACATTTTCGCCGACGGTGAGCGAGTTGAGCAGAGCTCCGGACTGGAAGACCATGGCCAGGCGATATTGATCCAGGACCGGATTGCTTTGAATCGATTGGCCATCGATGAGGATGTCGCCTTGGTCCGGCGGCTCCAGGCCGATGATTTGTTTGAGGAGCACGCTCTTGCCGCTGCCGCTCGGCCCCATGATGACGAAGACCTCGCCCGGGGCTACGTCAAAGTCAATTCCGCGGAGGACCGGCTGCCCGTGGAAACTCTTGCGCAGTCCGCGGACCTGAACGCGGACTCCTTCCTTGGTGGCGGGCTGATCACTCATTGGTCAAAGTGAAGGAGCAAGCGAGTGAGGAAATAATCCATGATCAGGATCAGAACGATGGAATTGACCACCGCCTTGGTCACGGAACGGCCGATGCCGCGGGGACCTCCAATGGTTTGCAGCCCTTGATGGCAGGACACGACTCCAATGACCACGGCGAACACGCCGCTCTTGATCAGGCCATTGACGACGTCCTTGAACTCGACGAGCTCGCGAAGATTGCCGAAGTAGGCCTGGAACGGCACGGCGATCTGGTGGTTGATCGACGAGACGATGGCTCCGCCGGTCCACCCCACCAGGATGGAAAAGACGACCAGCAGAGGCAGGGCGAAGGTGATGGCGATGACCCGGGGCAAAACCAGGTAGCGGATCGGATCGATATTCATCGTCCGGAGCGCGTCGATTTCCTGATAGACCCGCATGGATCCGATCTCGGCCGACATGGCGGAGCCGATCCGGCCGGCGATCAACACGGCCATCATGACCGGGGCCAGTTCCTTGCAGATGGACAGCCCAACGAGTCCGCCGATGTAGGTGGAGAGGCCGCGGGACGCCAGGACCGGACCGCTCTGGAGGGCGATGACCCCGCCGATGAAGAGGGAGAGAATGCAGGCCATGAGGAGGCTGGCGTTGCCGATCTCGAAGAGTTGCTCGAAGATCTTTTGGCGCTGTCGCGGGCTGTGGGGCAAGGCCCGCAAGACGCGCCAGAACAGAACGAGCATTTCACCAACGTTTTGAAACATAGCAAGGGCGACCTAGGGCGAACGAGGCGGCGGGGGCGGGGTCTTGGAGTTCTTGCCTAGAGGCAAGCCCAACACGCGCCAGCGCCGGCCTTGAGGGCTGGATTCGTAACGGAAAAGGCCGAACAAGAGCGAGCCTTTTCTGGTCGTGGGGGTGGTTTCCCGGCGGAAGAGGTTCCAAAGCGCGGACTGTTGAGCGCGGCCGGTTGTGGGATCCTTGTCCGTGCGCCAGAGCGCCCAAGCCGGAGAGAAGTTGCGTTCAATGCTCTTGCCGTTGGGCAGGAGCGGCTCCAGCACGGACAGGAATTGCAGCGACTCGCGCCCGTCATGGTCGCGTCGGGCGGTGAAGAGGGGCCAAAGATCGGTCCGATGAAAGGCGGTGCCGGTCGCGGTGTTTTTCTCGACGAGGTCTGAGTAAAGAAAAAGGAGGATGCGCCGGCGCTCGCGGTCCAGCGGTGCGGCGGTCGCCCGGTTGTACTTGTAAAGCGGCCAGAGATAGAAATCGCTTTCCAGAGTCTCATTCCGAGCCCGCCCGAAGAGCGGCCAGATGCGGTTGGCCGTCTTGCCCGGTCCGCGCGCCAGGGTGACCAGCGGCCAGGGCGCTCCCCATTCCTGGTAGTGCTTTTCCCGGTCGTCGGTGTGGGTCAGGCCGAACGGCCAGAGAAACGTCGAGGAATCCCGCAGCGGCGAGCGCTGGCGGCTAAAGAAGGGGAGCAAGACGTGTTGTGATTGGGGATTGGTGGTGCCGACGCCGAGGTGGTTATTGAAGTAGAACGGCCAAAAGAGAAATGTCTTGTCGTGGCCTCCGACGGTTTCGGTTTCATCGACGACATTGGTGATCGAGGTGGGATTCTTCTGCTCGTGTCCGGCCAGGGGCCAGAACTGCCAGCCCGTGAGTTGGTTGCCGTGACGCCGATGAAAAAAGGGCGCCAGGTAATTCTCGGTGACGACATCCCGCTTCTGGGTCCGCAGGTAAAGCGGCAGCATGAAAAATCGGACATCATCGCGGAACACGCGGTTGCGAAGATGGCCGTAGAAGGGCACGACGGCGGTGTAGGTGGAGGCCGGATGGGACGAGCTTTGGTGGAAGAAAAACGGGAAAAGGGTGAACCGCTTTTTGATTTCGCTTTCGGTCGTCTCGGAGCCGGCGAAACTCAAGAGCTGGAGCACTTGGAGTCTTCGCTCCGCTCCAAACCGATCATAGGTGAGGAGGGGATACAGGAGATCGAATTCCGTGAAATCCGTCGCGGAATCCGTGTGATAGGAAAGGAACGGGGCGAAGGTCCAGCGTTGCTCGGTTTCGGTGGTCCTCCAACTGAGAAGCGGACCCTGAAATTCCTGGGACGGCTCCGGGTCCAGCGTCAGGCGCGTCCGGAGAGTCGCGGGATTGGGCGGAAGCTTTTCTTCCGCGCGCGCCCCGGGAAAGACTTCCGGGGAGCCCAGGCAACAAACCAGGATCAGGAGTGAGGCGCGGCGCCGCATGGCTATGAAGGATCAGTTTCTGATCGAATCGTCAATCCGGTTCCGGCCGGATCGGCGTGAATGAGGTTGTTTTGATGGTGAGGCAAGGCGATCTTCCAGCCCCGTCGGATAAAGAAATTGAGCAGAGCCGGGAGGAAAGTCAGCCCGGCGATCATGCAAGTCGCGACGCCCATGGACATCACGATGCCGAGACTGGCGATGCCTTGGTGCTGGGCTGGGATGAGGCTGCCGAAGCCGGCGATGGTGGTGAGGCCTGAGACCAGCACGGCTTTCCCGGTGCTTTTGGCCAGGATGCTCGGATTCTTTTCCTCCGCGAACCGGTTCAAGATATGCACGCCGTTGGTCACTCCGATACCGATGACCAAGGGCAAGGTCATGATATTGGCCGGATTGAAGGGGATTTCGAGCGCTCCCATCAATCCCACCATCCAGAGCGTGCCGATGCCCACCGGCAAGAGGGCCAAGACCACGCTGGAAAGATTGCGGAAATGGATCAGGACCAGAATCACGATGGCGCCCAGAGCGTACCAGGCGGCCTTTTCGTAGCTTTCCTTCAGCAGCGTGGTGTACTCATAGAGCTGAATGGGAGTGCCGGTGACGTTTGGATCGATCGTGCGCAATTGCTGAACGAAAACCTCCTGCTTATCCCGGCGCCAGACATCCTCCTTCGGATAGACCTGGAGCAGATGCTTGCCGGTGGCCCCGGCAAACCGGTTCCGCAAGGCCGCTGGCAAGTCCGCGATGCGCAACGGCGAACTGCCGTCTTGGCTCTTGAGCGCTTCAAAGGTCTGACGGATATCCCCGAACAGAGCTCGCTGGAAGCTCGCCATTTTGAGGGAGTCATCGGCGTTGCCGTCTTTCAAGCGAAATAACAAACCGCCGAGAGCCTCGCGCAGTTCGCCGATCGTTCCGGCCAGGCGAGTGTCGCCGGACTTTTGGACCTCCTTGATGGCGAGATTGAGGTAGGCTTGAGTGTAGGCCAGCGTCTGACGAAGTTCGGGAAGGTCGATCTGCTTCGAGTCCATTTCGGCGAATTCGATCGACTTCAATTCCTCTTTGATCTGGCGAATGTGCTCGAGTTTGGCGCTTTGATCCGCGGCCAGAAATGGGGTCATCGAGTCGATGCTCGCGACCGAGGTCAGATTGGTCAGCTTAGATTCCAGGCTCGCCGCCTCTTCGAGCGAGTCGGCGACGACGGCCGCGTAGAGGACCGATTTCGAGGCTCCCTCGATCAACTTCTGTTCAAAGACGACCGCGGGCAGGCCCTTCGACTGCATGTTGAGGAGGTTGTAATCAAAGAAGACCCGGGGGAGCTGAGTCAGCGAAAGCAGGCAGAGCGCGCCGGTGATGCCGACGATCCATCTGGGTCGTTCCAGCCAGAGCTTCTCGATTTGCGCGCGCCGGTCTTCTCCGGTCATGGCGTGATCGATGACATTTTGGCGTCCGCGCAAGAGGAGAGCCGGGAGCATCGTGAGCATCGGCACCAGACAAACAAGCATCCCGCCGCCCGTGATCACGCCCATTTCCTGGATGCCCTTGAAATCGGTCAGCCCCATGGCGAAGAAGGCGCCCGCCGTGGTGAAGCAACCGGTGAAAATTCCCAGCCCGGTGTTGACCATGGCCTTCTCCAAGGCGGCCCGCTCCGATTGGCCGTGGCGCAGTTCCTCCTCGTAGCGGGTAATGAGATGAACTCCGAAATCGATGGCCAGGCCAATCAGGATGGGCAGGAACGTCACGGTCAGAATATTGAGATGCCCGACCGTCAGCGTGGTGTAGGCCAGGGTGTAGCCCAGCCCCACGATCAAGCAGAGCGTGGCTTTGATCGGCCGACCGGTTTGCTGGTATCCGACGATGAAAATCACCGCCACCAGGATCAATGACACCACCGTGGCGACGGTGGAATCGATCTGGGATTGGTGCATCTCGTCGTGTTCGAGGACGGACTCGCCGGTGATCCCGACGTTAACGCCCGGGACTTCCGTTCGGACTTGCTGGGTCAAGGCCCGCAGCCGTTCGACCGCGCGCTCGGACAAATCGTCCTGCCGAGGCCGGGCGGAAACGAGATAGAACCGCCCTTGGCCGTAGGTAATGTACTGCTGCCGCTCCGCTTCCTGATCCGCATTGAAGAGGGCGGTGACGCCCGGGGAAGGCGGTGTGCCCGGGCGCTTCAGGCTGTCCGTGGCTTGGGTCACGATGCGGGTCAGGGCCGGCAACGCCTCGAGCAGCGCGTCGTTTTCCGAGCTCTGCTCCCGTTTGGCGGTGCGGAACTGTTGGTTGATCTTGCGGAAGAGCGAATTCAGGTTGGTCGCCTGGGTGAATTCCCCGATGACCGGCCGGTAGTTCTTCAAGGTGCGACCCAGCTCGGCCAATGTTTGTTCCGGGAGAAAGAGCAGGGCCTTTCGCCCCATCAATTTGAGATCCCCTTTGTAAAAAACGTCCGTGAAGAGGTTCGTCTCGGCCTCGAGCTTCGCGCCCAACCGTTCCACGAACTGCCGGTTCTTCTCGGAATCTTCGCTTTCGACGACGGCCACGAGGTCGTCCTGGACGGCGAATTCTTTTTTGAACCGGAGGAAATTCTGATGGTACTTCTTGTTGCCGGCGACGAGGTCATTGCGGTCCGTGCTGAACTGGAGATTCCGGACCGTGTAGAGAACCGAGAGTCCGAGGAGGAGGATCTGCGGATAGATGAAGAGACGTGGCGAGCGATAGATGGCTTGAGCCAACTGGTGGAGCAGGCGCGCGGGCCAGGAATGGATCGGCAGGTCCATGCGGTCGCGGATCAACGGTATGACCTGGGGGGAACCTCGGTCGGCGGCGTCTCCAGCCTGAAGCTCATTCCGTGCCTTCGGGAAATTCTGCGTTCGAATAGACCTCTTTGACGTCGTCGTGTTCCTCGAGGACGTCGATCAGTTTCGAGACGGCGGAGATCGTGGGCTCATCCTGCAGCGGGACGGTCAAGGTCGGGAGGGACGTGACCTGGGCCGCGGCGCACTTGATGCCTTTGCCTTCAATGTGTTTGTGGACGGCCTCAAGCTGGCCGGGTTCCGTGAGGATTTCATACCCCTCAGGCTCGGCCTGGAAATCCTCCGCGCCGGCCTCCAGCGCCCATTCCATGAGTTGATCCTCTTGCACGGCCTCGCGGGGGATGATCAACTGGCCCTGGCGGTGGAAAAGGCGGGTGACGGAGCCGGAGGTGGCGATCGAGCCCCCGTTTTTGCTCAGGAGACTGCGGATTTCGGAAGCCGTGCGGTTGCGGTTGTCGGTGCTGAGCTCGACGAGCAACGCCACGCCGCCTGGTCCATAGACCTCGTAGGTGAGTTCCTCGAAATTGGCGTCCTCGCCGCCGCCCGTGCCTTTTTTGATCGCCCGCTCGATGTTGTCGGAAGGCATGTTGGCGCTGCGGCATTTGAACAACACCATGCGCAGCCGGGGGTTCATGTCCGGGTCGCCCCCGGACTGCTTCGCGGAGATGGTGATTTCGCGGGCCAGTTTGGCGAAGATCCGGCCTCGCTTGGCATCGATGGCGCCTTTGAAATGCTTCACCTTCGCCCATTTACTGTGTCCTGCCATATCTATTCTATTGGATGACCCGATGGCCGGGCCCGGCGAAGGTCGTGGAGGTCGAGAGATGGGTTTGACTCATTGCAGATCCTGCGATGGCACCGCCGCCGATTTACCAAAGGCCATCGACGAGCAGAGAAACCGTGTTTTGGGCTAGATCTTGGGCGAGCAGAGGCACGGCCTGGCGCTCGGTGTTGCCGAGGTCTGCGCCCAGTCGCAACGTCGTCTGACCCGCCACCTCTCGGTCCAAGAGCATCTTCCCGGTGCTCCGTTCCATGGCGGTGACGCGGGCGATCAGTCGAACTTTGAAATCCCGGACGCTCAGAATGTCATTCGGTTGAAACGAGACTCCCTCCCGCTCATACCGCACGAGCACTCCGCTGATGATAATGTCGCCCTGGCCGCTCGTGTTCAGGCGGTAGGTGCCATCTTGCTGGAGGGTTCGACGGAGCGCCGAAACCACCGGTTCGATCAAGCGCGGTTCGTGGGTTTCATTTCGAAACGGGTTGACTTGGATCGACCGCGCGCCGGCCACGACGCCGTTGGTGGGGCCGACCCGGTAGCCCGCACACCCGGCCAGGCCAAGGACCAGGCAGCCCAGGAGCAAAAGGGAAACCCGGCACATGTCAGTTTGGGGCGGCGGGGGCGGGTTCGACGGTCCGCTTTCGGATCTCTCCCAACCGCTCCTTGGCCTGTTCGGCGAACTTTGATTGCGGGTCTTTGTCGGCCGCTTCGTTGTAATAAATCTCCGCCGCCTTCCATCGTTTCTTCTTCTCGTAATACTTGGCAATTTCCAGGCTCCCGCGCGCTTGTTCAGTCTTCAATCCCTCGATAATTTTCCGGACCTCGGGAACGCGCGGGTCGTTGGGGTAGGACGTGATGAACTCGCTGAAAGTCGTAATCGCTTGTCCGGCGACGTTCTGGTCATACTCGGCGGTCTTCGCTTGCTTGTTGTGGGCTTGGCCGGCCTTGTAGAGGGCGTCGGCGGCGACGGTTTTCTGATCATGATAAACGTCGGCCGCTGTTTCGTAGGCTTTAACGGCCAGCCGGAAGTCCGACTGTTTTTCTCGGGCGGCTCCGATGTTCATCTGGGCTTGCGGGGCCACCTCGCTGTACGGTCCGTTCTTGATGATCTTGTTGTACATCTCGGCCGTCTTATCCATGGACGGGAAAAAGGGGATATAGCCCCAGAGTTTGAACCACTGGCCGGCGAGGTAGCGGTTGGCGATCGTATATTGCCGGTTCAAGATCTCCTGGTAATTCTCGACCTTGGGATATTTCTCCAAGAGGCTCTGATATTCTTTGAAAGCCTTTTCATCCATGCCTCGGGCTTCGTAGCTGCGCGCCATCAAGTACTGCGCTTGAGGAGCGTAATCCGACAAGGGCCAGGTCTTGACCGTTCGGCGGGCTGCCTTGAGTGCGAGGCTGTAGTTCTTGCTGTCAAACGCCTTCTGCGCCACTTCGAGCTGATCCTTGGCTCGAGTCCGAACCCATCGGCCCCCGCCCACACTCTCATAGGACCAGCCTTCGCCCGCGCGATAGACCAAGGGCGCGGGTGTGTTCAAAGGGAGCAGCGTCAAACAGAACGCCAAGATAGACAATCGGAGAAACCAACGATTCATGGGGCGACCGTAACGAAGTGGAAAACGCTAGTCAAGGCGGGGGGAACAATTGAAAAAGAAGAGGCGACTCCGACGAGGAGCCGCCTCACAGTCCTTCACACGAAGGACAGATCCCGATTTCGTTTTCACAGACGCCCATCGGATCGGGATGGTTACAGTTCTCCGGAAGTTTTTGTTTTGGATTTTCCCGTGGCGTCGGCAGCACGATAGGGTTAGAGATAGGAATCGTATGACAGGCAATGAACAGGATCGTCCGCCCAGGCCCGTCCGGGACGTTCGACCGCTCGTGCCGGCAATCCTTTGGGTCGTCGTCTTTGGGCTTCTGCTGGCCGCCGGGGTTTACACGTTCCGGTCGATGCGAAAACTGCCGAGCGAATTGCTCGACCAGACCGGCTCGGCGATCCACAAGGTTCGAAATGCGCTCGTGGATGTGGTCAGCGCCTTCAGTCAAAGGACGGTCACGACCTCGTTTTTCAGTTACGCCACGAGTCTGAGCGCCAGCCAGTTCCTTCAGTTCTCCACCCTCCGTCAGACGGAGGTGTTCACTCAGACGGATTCGGCCAGCACGGGGTTCGGTCATATTCCGCTGCCCGATGTCGTGGTCGAAGCCCGCGCGCCCGTCGAATACACCTATTACCTCGATCTGAATGCCCAATGGGATCTCATTCTCCGGGATGGCGTGATTTACGTTTACGCTCCAGCCATCCGATTCAACAAGCCGGCCGTGGATGTCTCCAAGATCGAGTACGAGATCAAGAAAGGCAGCGTCTTTCGCAGCGGCGCTCAGGCTCGGGAGAACTTGCAGAAATCGATCACTTACTTCGCCCAGATCCGGGCTCGGGATAACATCGCTCTTGTGCGGGAAACGGGGCGAAGACAGACCGCTGAATTCGTGGAGAAATGGCTGGCTAAATCGTTCTCGGACGGAGCTAAGTATCGAGTCAAAGTTTTTTTCCCCGGTGAGGCGATTCCCTCTCCCACTGGACCGGACGGGGTGAAATCAGCGGCGGAACAGGGACTGCTCGATCGAAAATAGCCGTGCGCTCGTTCCGTTTTGGGGCGGCGGATTACTGGCCGGGCAAGCCGGGCAAGCCGGGCGTGGGTGGGAGAACGATGCGCGGGTTCGCCTTCTGGGTAGCGATCTTTTGCAACTCCAGCATGATGATCTGTTGCTCGCCACTCAGGTTATTGGGATTCGGAGGCGCCGGTGCGGTGATGACGGGCATGTTCGACACAGGCTGGCCGGGCGTCGCCATCGTCGTCATCCCAGGCAGCCCGCCGTAAGTGCGCACCATGCCACCATCGGCCGCCATTCCGGTTTGAGTCCGGAGCGTCCGGGACGGGATGGCGGTTCGTCCGCCGGCCACGGTGTTCGCCGGATTCGGCGGCATTCCAGGAGCGGCGGGCATGTTAAAGGCCGTGGTCACGGTCGGGTTTGCGCCCGGTTGTCCGGGAGTCGCCGGGGGTGCGGTGTTGGGGACGGCGTTCCCGTGGGTCGCGAAGGTCATGACTGTCTCCACGCCTCCGTTGCGGACGCGGACGCTTTTGGCGGTATCGTCGATCTCGACGACCTCCAAGCCGTCTTTGCCTTCGCCCGCGGCCAAGGTGTAGAACTCCTGCTTCCCAGCGGTCGTGGCCATGAAATAGGCCTTCTTCTGCCCAAAGACGGTAAACCCGGTGAGCTTGATGTCGTTCTTGGGGGGCGCGGTCGCGGGCGGGGCGTTGGTCTGGGGCGGCGGTGGCGGTTTCAAGCCAAACGGATTGCGGTCGATGATCGTTCGATAATCAGTGTCCGCCCCCCGGTTCGTTTCGACCGAGGCGTGTGTGCCGGCCGCCCCCAGGAAGCCCGCGGCCATGACGGCCCAAAGTGTCACCCAGCGATTCATAGGCGAATTGTAATTCACTTCCGGGATGAACACCAGTCCTCCCGCTTGGTTGCGAGCGCTTTTTAGCCAAGCGCGACATTTCCGTGCCCTTCCGACGACCTTGGTTGTCCTTTCCTTGGCGACGCACGGTCCAGCTTGCCCGGCAACCAGACAGGCTTGGGACGGAACCCGGCTTCAAACCAAAATGGGCCGCTCCATGACGGAGCGGCCCAGGTCATTTCGACAATGGAAAAACGTCAACTGGTCTAGTTTGACTGCCGCCCGGAAATGCCCTTGGTGCCCTTGACGATGGCCTTGGCGGCTTCCGTCGGACGCAAGGCGCGCACGGCCGCGCCAGCCTGCCACATTTCCGAGTCGCGGATCAAGGCCAGTTCCTTGCCCAGGAGCGCCTGGTAATCCTTGCCGCCGCAGGTTTTGATCACGCGCTCGGCTTCCTGGCCGGAGGCGACGCGCTTGTAAAGTTCCTTGAACGTCGGCAGCACGGCCTTCTTGAAACGCGGCTTCCAATCGAGCGCGCCGCGCTGGGCGGTGGCCGAACAGTTCTGGTACATCCAGTCCATGCCGTTCTCATCGACCAGGCGGATGAGCGACTGGGTTAATTCCTCGACGGTCTCGTTGAACGCCTCGCTCGGGCTGTGGCCGTGCGAGCGGAGCACTTCATATTGGGCTTCCATGACGCCGGCCAGCGCGCCCATGAGCACGCCGCGTTCGCCGGTCAGATCACTGTTGGTCTCGTGCGGGAAGGTGGTCGGGAACAAATAGCCGGAGCCGATGCCGATGCCGACCGCCAGGCAGCGCTCTTCGGCGCGACCGGTGGCGTCCTGATCAACGGCGTAGCTGGAGTTGATGCCCGCGCCGGTGAGGAAATTCCGGCGCACGTTCAGGCCGGAGCCTTTGGGGGCAACCATGATCACGTCCACGTTCTTGGGCGGCACCACCCCGGTCTTCTTGTTATAGGTGATGGAGAAGCCGTGCGAGAAATACAGCGCGTCTCCGGGCTTGAGATTCTGCTTGATCAACGGCCACACGAGACGCTGGGCGGCGTCATTCAGGAGCACCTGGATGATGGTGGCTTGCTGGACGGCCTCGGCGATGGGGAAGAGCGTCTCGCCGGGTTTCCAGCCGTCGGCGACGGCGCGGTCCCAGTCGCGCTTGAATTCCTGCGACTGGCCGACGATGACCTTGAAGCCATTGTCGCGGAGGTTCAGGCCTTGGGCCGGACCCTGCACGCCGTAACCGATGATTGCGATGACTTCGTTCTTGAGGATCTTGCGGGCCTTCGCCATGGGGAATTCTTTCCGCGTGACGACTCGTTCCTTGGTTCCGCCGAAATCGATAATGGCCATAGTGTTCTTTCTTTTCTGCTGTGGCGGCGCCGGGTTGTGGCAGTGCCGCCGGGTTAATTCAATGTCTCTTCAATGCTTCGTTAAACCGTCTGATGAGCCGCAAATCCTACCGATCGCGGGCTGCTAGTCAATCGCCCAGACGAAGAACGCAGCTGTTCTCATTTTGACAAGTATGTAGTCCCGGCTTCAGCCGGTCGCCACGTGAAAAC
>CAYHFE010000106.1:0-16508 GCA_964355375.1 uncultured Verrucomicrobiota bacterium | reverse complement strand
TACGACGAGCCCACCACCGGGTTGGATCCGATCGTCGCGGACAGCATCGACCAATTGATCTTGCGGGTGTGCGAACGGCTCAACGTCACCTCGGTGGTCGTGACCCACGACATGCGAAGCACTCGCCGGGTGGCTCAGCGGATTCTGATGCTCCATGAAGGCCGCATCTACACCCAGGGCAGTCCGGAGGAGATCTTTGCATCCTCAGACCCGATTGTGCATCGGTTTGTGAACGGCATTTCCGATCCGAAGGAACACTATTTTTGATATGAGGAAAGCCCATTTGGAATGGAAGGTCGGCCTGTTTGTCTTGATCTCGTTGGTCCTGCTGGCGGCCGTCGTCTTGCGGTTCAGCAAGGGCACGTCCCTCTTTGCCCAGGCCTACGACTTGAGAATGACCGCCAAGAATGTGGGCGGAATCATCCCCGGAGCGATGGTGCTCATGGCCGGAATTCCCGTCGGCCATGTGGTCTCGACGGAACTGGAAAATGATGGAAAATCAGTCGTGATCGGCTTGCGCATTCTGCAGAAATACCCGATCCACGGAGACGCGATTTTTTCCGTGGATCAGACCGGTTTTCTCGGCGACCGTTACGTGGCCATCGTGCCGACGACCAATGCCCTGCCGGTTTTGGGCCACCGAGCATCCATCCGTTGCCAGGAGCCGTTCGAGTTAATGGACGTGGCTCGTTCGACCGCCGGGTTGCTCCGGCGCATGGATGAGACAGCCGAGCGGTTGAGCGAGGCGGTGGGACGAATTGACCGAAGCCTTTTCAATGATAGCACGCTTTCCAACGTGACGACGACGGTCGGGAATTTCCGATTGATCTCGGAACGGGCCATGGCGGCTTTGGAAGGGGTGGACCAATTCGTCCAGACGAACAGGCGCCCCATGAGCACGACGGTGAGCAATTTGGTCGTCTTCTCCGAGCAGCTCAATCAGGTGGCGCAGGAACTGCAGTCCGCGGTCTCGACGAATCGCCCGGGAATTCGGGCGACGATCCAGAATATTGAATCGGCGAGTCTGCAAGTGGATCGTCTTATGACGGATTTGCAGGCCGGGAAAGGCGTGGCCGGCAATCTGCTGAAGAACGAGCAGTTGGAAAAGGAGTTCCGATCCACGGTCTCTCAGTTGAGCTTGTTGAGCAGCAACCTGAACCGGTTTGGCATCCTCTGGAAACCGAAAGTCAAGGCGGTGACTCCGACTCCCTCCGTCATCAGTCCACGGAAATCCTCCTAGGCGTTATGTCCCTCTGGGTTGTTCGAATCTTCTTTCTCCTCCTTTGCATTCTGAGTGGCTACGCCGTGAGTCAGGTCCAGCCGGAATTGATCGAGAACGGGTTTTACGGAGTGGTCATCGGCTTCGGCTTGGGTGGACTTCTGATCGCGATCGACGAGATGTTGAAGGGTTTCTCGCTCCGGGCGTTTTCGGCGGCCACGTTTGGGTTGATGCTCGGCACGGTGATCGCTTGGCTGATCGACCGCTCCGGATTGTTCGTCTATGTGGACGAAACGCCCACTCGCTGGCTGATTCGTTTGGGATTGTTCGTCAGCTTCAGTTACATCGGCATGGTCCTGGCCATGCGGAGCAACAAAGAGGACTTCTCCCTGATCATTCCTTACGTCCGGTTCGCGTCTCAAAACAAGCCGGAAAACCTGCTCTTGCTCGATACGAGCACGATTATCGATGGCCGAATTGCCGGCTTGGTGGAGGCCGGATTCTTGGAGGGCGTCATCGTCGTTCCGCGGTTCGTGCTCCGGGAACTCCAAGCGATCGCCGATTCCGGTGATCCGACCCGTCGGGCGCGGGGACGGCGCGGGCTCGACACCCTGAGCCGCATCCAGCGGATGAACCGAAATGACGTGAAGATTCACGAAGGCGATTTTCCGGAAGAAACGACGGTCGATTCCAAGCTGGTCCGGCTGGCCCACACTCTGGGCGCGAAGTTGTTCACCAATGATTTCAACCTGGGAAAGATCGCGGAGCTTCAGTCCGTTGCCATCGTCAACGTCAATCAGCTCGCCAGCGCCTTGAAACCGGTGATTCTCCCCGGTGAAAGCCTCAGTTTGCGCGTGGTCCGGGAAGGCAAAGACAAGGGCCAAGGCGTCGGCTATTTGAACGACGGCACGATGATCGTGATCAATCAGGCCCATAACTTGATCGGTCAGCAGGTGGAGGTGCAGGTGCAGAGTTTGCTCCAAACCGCCACGGGCGTGATCATCTTTGCCGATGTAAAAAATCCTCTGCCAGCTTGAATATTCGACCTTTCTGCCGCATGGTTGAGCTATGGAACTCGTCACCGTCTTTCGAACGTTCAATCCCGCGGAGGCTCAATTGATCGCGTCCCGACTTGAGGCGGCGGGTTTTCCAGTCCATCTGGACCACGAGCTCGCCGCTTTCAGCATGGATGGATATTCGATGGCGACCGGGGGAGTTTTAGTCCAGGTTCCCGATGACCAAGCCAAAGACGCGAGGGAACTGGTGACCTCGATCGACGCGCCCGTCGAATGAAACGCCCGACCGCCGCCGTACTGGCCCGGCTGCAAGCGGAGCTGGGACGTGGTGAATTACGACTGGATCGGAAAACACTGGAAGCTCATGCCGGAGACAAGTGGTTTGCCGCTTGTCTGCCCGACGCGGTGGCGTTGCCGCGGAGCGCGCGGGCGGTCTCCAGAATTCTTCAGTTTGCATCTGCTCATGGAATAGCGGTGACGGCGCGAGGGGCGGGTCACGGCTATGTGGGAGGATGTGTTCCCGCCGAAGCCGGTTTGGTGCTTTCTTTGGCCCGGATGAATCGGATCAAGGAGATCAACCCCGGCGATTTTGTGGCCGTGGCGCAGGCTGGGGTCATCACTCAGGCGCTCCAGGAAGCGGCCGCGAAGAAAGGACTCTATTATCCCCCGGATCCCGCGAGCCGCGCCAATTGCACCATCGGCGGCAATATCGCCACCAACGCGGGCGGGCCGCGCTGCTTGAAGTACGGGGTGACCCGGGATTACATCCTCGGTTTGGAAGTCGCCTTGGCGGACGGCTCACTCCTCCGCCTGGGCAGCCGCACCCATAAGAACAAGACCGGCTTTGATCTCTCGCGGCTCTTTGTCGGCTCGGAGGGCTTGCTCGGCGTCGTGACCGAAGCCACGTTGAAGCTGCTGCCGCTGCCGCCGTTCCGCGCTTGTCTCTCCGTCGGCTTCGCGTCGATGAGAGCGGCGACCCGCGCCATTCGCGCCATTTTCGCGGGCGGATTTCTGCCCTGTGCTTTGGAAATCGCCGACGCATTTACTTTGGCGGCGGCTCAGAAACGCACCGGCAACCGTATGTTGGAGGGGTGCCTCGCTCATTTCTTCGTCGAGTTGGACGGTCAAGAACGCTCTGTCCGATCCGAGATTCGGCAGCTCGAAGCGTTGCTTCGACCGGCGCAGACGCTCTTCATCCGGCGGGCTTTCGGCCACGTCCAGTGCGAAGCGTTCTGGCAGTTGCGCCGCGAGTTCTCCTACGCCTTGCGTGACACCGGCCTGACGAAGATGAATGAAGATGTCGTCGTGCCGCGCGGCCGGCTTGAAGAACTGTTTGAGTTCACGGAGCACCTGCAGAAGAAGCACGGATTTCCCATCGCGTCGTTTGGTCACGCCGGCGATGGCAACATCCACGTCAACGTCATGGTGGATGCCGCGCCGGCCGAGGCCCTGGAGAAATCTCGGACGGTTCTGAGCGAACTTTTCGCCGGGGTCTTGGCCATGCAGGGTGTCATCACCGGCGAACACGGGATTGGGATTGCCAAGAAGCCTTGGTGGCCCGCAGCTGCTTCGCCGGAGGTTCGTGCTTTACACATCGCGGTCAAGAAGGCGGTCGATCCCCAATCGATCCTGAATCCCGGCAAGTTCGTCTAAATAAAAAGGCCGCCGTGACTTCACGACGGCCCACATTTCGAGGCTGAAAATCAGCGGCGACCGCGATAGCCACCACCACCACCACCGCCACCGCCACCGCCACCCCGGCGATCTCGGCCTCCACCACCTCCACCACCACCTCCATATCCGCCACCGCCACCGCCGCCCGGTGGACGATCTTCCCGAGGACGCGCTTCGTTGACGGTCAGGGCGCGGCCCTGAAAATCCTTTTGATGAAACATCTCGATTGCCTTGTCCGCTTCCGCTTGCGAGCCCATCTCGATGAAGGCGAAACCACGTGAACGGCCCGTGGCGCGGTCTTGCATAACATTGACGGAGATCACCGTTCCGGCCCCGGAAAAGTGATCTTGCAGATCGTTTTCAGTGGAGCTGAAGGCGAGATTCCCCACGAACAACTTGGTTGCCATATTGGATTGGTTGGTTGGTTGGTTGGTTCCGACAACGCCGACCGGGGTGAAGGTTCCCGTCGTTAGGTTTTCAAATCGTCACCGCTCAAGAAGCACAATGTTGACAATTTCCAGATCACTCAGGCATTGCTGACGGACTCCCGGACATTAGATCTGCGGGATCAGAATGCAAGGGTATTTTGTCCGAATGAACGCGATAACGCGATTAGTGCGCTCTCCATTGATCGCATCACCGTCGGAGAATCTTACTTGTCGTACTGGGTGTCGTAGTACTTCGGTTGTTGCGCTTGTTCCGGAGTGAGCGTCTCCACGTGCCAATCGGCCATGAGCACGGCCCCTTTGCCACTCTTGAAATAGGCGGTTGTGCTCGCCTTCGTTCCCCGGGCGATGCGGTGACGGGCACCCAGGATGTCTCCCGGAGGGGCAAACCGCCCGTCATTGATCAACGGTTGACCGTTCTTGGGGTCGCCATTCTCATCCACCAACACCATTTTCTGGGTCGGCTGTTTGATCGAAGTCTGTTTGAACGGCAGGCTCGGAGCGGAGCCAGGGGTGACCGGAAAAACCGAACCCGGGCCGTTGTTGGCGCCGGGGACGTGGCTGACCAGGGTGTAGCTGTAAATGTACGGGTTGCTGTCCAGTTTGCGCCGCGCTTCCCAGTCCTGATCGGATGGACAACGGAACAGATTCGTATTGAAGGCGCCGATGTAGGGGGCGATGGCGCTGTTTCTCGTGTCTTGGATCATCTGGGTCGTAAAGGCTCCACTGCCGCTGCGATTGATATTCCAAAAGATCCAGTCTTCCGGCATGGCATTGTAGGCGCCCCGTGACGCCACGCCCGGGAATGTATCCTTGTTGTCGTCGAGGTACATGGCAAACGCGATCCCCAACTGTTTAAGGTTGTTGAGGCACGAAGTGTAGCGGGCCTTTTCCTTGGCTTTGGACAAAGCGGGCAGGAGCATGCCGGCCAAGATGGCAATAATGGCGATGACAACCAGCAACTCGATCAAGGTGAATCCGCGGCGGCGGACTGGGGAGGCAACGGTTCCATCGGCGAGAAAGAGCCTGAGCGGTTTCATGGTTCTACTAAAGCCCGTTTGCATCGAGAGGTCAATCCTGGGTTAGCCCATTCCTTTCGTCGAAGTTTCGCTTGAACTGCCGCCGGGAAAGCCAGAGACTGATACTGGCGATGAGTGAGCCTGAGAAAATCAAAGGGACGAGCCGACGATCCCGAGGTTGGCGCTTCTGGTTGTTTGTGGGGGTGAATGTTCTTGGAGTGGTCGTGGCCATTCCCCTTTTGCAGGCCGTTTTCCCGCTGATTTCAATCTGGTGGAACACACGCACTCAGGAGAGTTTTCGACGGCATGAGGCTGCCCTGGCCCGCCCTTCGGCCACGGTTCCGGTCGCGACACCAGAGAGCGCGGGCGGGCCTGCCACAACCTCGCCGGCCTCGGAAAAGCCGTCATTGGATGGATTGACGAATAATCTGAATCTGATCGGCCATCTGAATGATTCCGAAATCGACAAGATCGTCGCTCACCAATTCGGCAAGGCCAAAACGAGCCAGTCCGATCCAGCCAAGTTCGACAGCGATTCGGCGGTGTTCCACAAGATCACGCGGTCCATGGAGACGATTAACGGCGTCCGGTATTTTTCCTACGAAGTCGATCTGGTGGATGAGAATGGCAACCACAAGGTTCACGTGGATTACTTTGAGCAACCCGATTTGGATTATGAGCGCAGCATGGCCGCGCTCGAGTTGATGAACAGCAATCCGCAGTTGAAGAAGATCTACAAGGCGTTCGCGCGCGTCCTGGCGGAGAAGTCCGCGTCCCCTGAACCCGCCGAGGTTTCGAGCCCCCATCCCAAGCCGGTCCTCCGCCTGGAGAAAGAGCGGGATCCGGCCCAGCCCTGACCTCATTGGAAGAAGTCGAGGTGCGGCTCGTTATCGCTGTGCCAGCGTTTGAGAAACTTGGGATTCAAATCCAAGAGGAGATTCCGATACTTGATCGACTCGGCGTGGCCGTCACAGAAGTTGACGTTGAGTTTCCCTTGGTGGCGCTGAGTCATCATCTTGGAGCCGTCGGGAAAGCGGGCGAAATTCTCCAGGCTATGCAGCTTGCGCGAGAGCATTTCAAATCCTTCCACGATGACGAGCGGATTGTAGGGCCAAGTGGAAAAGGCATCCCCCACCGCGATCATGTCGGAAGGCACCTCGACCTCGGTTTCGGGGATGGCCAGGCTGGTCATGCGCGCCTGATTGGCGAATCGGCCCGCCAAGCCGTAGCGAAACGAGTCGTTCGGATCGGCACTGCCGACGTTATAGCCGTAACTACCCACGGAGACGTAGAAGAACGTGTCGCCGTGTCCGCCGTCGATCGGGTCCCCCTTGAAACTCGGGCATTTAAACAGGTCATTCGTCCAGCGATTGGAGGTGTAAGGGATCAAATCGTGGTACCATTTGGCGCCATCGGGTTCGACGGGATTTTTGCTGGTCGAGATGAGCGGATAGAAGGTGTGTTCATGCACGTACATTTGCATGGCCATCCCGATTTGCCGCAGGTTGCTGCCGCAGCGCGCGGCCTGGGCCGAGGCTTTGGCGCGGGATAAAGTGGGCACGAGCAAGGCGGCCAGGATCGCGATAATCGCGATGACCACCAGCAGCTCGATCAGAGTGAATCCACGGCGTTGCATGTTCGCGCTAGGTCGGCGTTCGGTTCTTGTGGCGGCTCGCGTCCGCCAACCAAGGAAAGCTTCGTCTTCCAATCCAAAAGTCAAGCCTGCGGAGGCCAGCCCTGGGCTTTGCCCATGCCTTGGGACCATGAACCTGAAGGTGCGATGGGGAGCGCGCGCGTCTCGCCTGCCGGGTTCGGCCTCCCGCCGAACCCTCGTGGAAGTGGACCAGCTTGATTCCGGTCGGCGAGACGCCGACCGGTGCAGCCGGGACGGCCGCGCTCCCCTCAAACAACCCCGGTTCATGAAGAGACGGACGGCAACGCAAGATCGAATAGATGAGGCTGAGCGTCGGTCGCACATCGGACACGGCCTTCGATCATGAAGGAAGGGCGCGCGACACCCGTGGATTCTGGAAACTGGATTGGCTCATCGCGGTGGTTCCGGGCAAGAAGCTCTCCGCCCTGCGGCCAAGAGTGGAAGTGCTCTCGATTCTGAATCTGGGAGAACGACTGGGCGAAGTGCGGGAGAAGTTGCAGGAAAGGACGACAAGCGCCCTGATCCATTTGAAACCTTTTCTCAGTCTGCGGAGTATATATTAACCGAAGGTCGTGACCGCGACCGCGAAGATCAAGAACCTGAATATCGATCAAATGAATGCTGTGAAAATGAACATTGAGTGGACCGGAGAGGGCAAAGCCATGAGCTTTACGTCCACCCTGACCAAACTGGAAACGACGGCGCCTCCTCCTCCCTTCCCCAACTTGACACGCCAGATGACCAAGCCGGTGGATTTCCGTTGCCCGCAGTGCGACTCGATTATCTACAGCCGTCGGAGCCGGCTGTGCGGCGTGTGCAGCCAGCCTCTGCCGGAATCGTATCTCTTCAATCCCCACGAGGCGGAGCGCCTTGGGAAAATGCTCGAGACGGAGAAACGCCGGCACAAAGTGTGGATGACCAAGATCACGAAGGAAATGGTCTCGCTGATCTAAACAACCATGCAGCTCGCATGAGAGAATTCGCCACACCGAATCCCTGGATCACTCCCGCCCTGCAACCGATGGCGTGATGAAATAGCGGAGCCCGGCTCCTTTATTCCATCACGCCATCGCTTCGATTCGATCTGGTCGATCCGCGCCTCCGAGGATCGCCAGATTCCTTGGATGGCGGGCCCGGGACGTCACTTAAACCACTTCGGCAAGAAGGTGGTCAAAGGGGGAATATAGGTGATCAAAAGCACCCCCAGCAGAAGCACTCCTTGCATGGGAAGGACAGCTCGAGTCACTTCCATGACCGGCTTGCCGAATCGGTAGGAAGACAAGAACAAATTGATTCCCACGGTGGGCATCAAGAGTCCCAGCTCCATGTTGGCCAAAAAGATGATGCCGAGATGAATCGGATCAATGCCGTAAGCCGCGCCCAAGGGAACCAGCAATGGCACCACGACGACGATGGCGGAATAGGTGTCCATCAAACAGCCGACGATCAAGAGCAAGACGTTGAGGACGAGCAAAAAGGCATATCGTGAATGAATCGTCTGTGTCACCCATTCCACCGCTTTGGCTGGCACCTCGGCATCGACGAGGAAATTCGTGAAACCGAGCGCGACGCCCAAAATCAAGAGCACGCCGCCCACCAACAAGCCGCATTCCGTCATGACCCGCGGCACGTCCCGGAAGAGGTGCAGATCCCGATGCACCACCACTTCGATCAAGAAAACATAAAGCGCGGTCAGCGCGGCCGCTTCCACCGGCGTGGCAAAACCTCCAAAGAGCGAGACCAACGCCACGACCGGCACCAGCAATTCCCACTTCGCTCTCCAAATAGCCCGACCCGCCTCCGCCGCGTCAAAAGATCGCGCCGCCGCCGCCTCTTTCGGCCCCTGCCGAATGCCCCACCACGCCGTCATCGCCACCAGCAGCACGCCTGGTCCTAATCCTCCGAGGAACATCCTCTCAATCGTCACCCCGGCGCTCTTGGCGTGAGATCCGGCAATAATGGCGTAGAGAATGAGAGGGAGCGATGGCGGAAATAAGAGCCCGAGCGCGCCCGAGCCCGTCAAAAGTCCCAGCGCCGAACGCTCCGAGTAACGGGCGGCCAGCAGAACCGGCATCAACAGGCCTCCCAGCGCCAGGATGGTCACCCCCGAGGCGCCCGTAAACGACGTGAAGAACGCGCAGACCACGGCCGTGACCACGGCCGGCCCGCCCCGAAACTGCCCCACCAAAGCCTGAAAGACATCGATCAATCGTTTGGACGCGCCGCCCTCGGCCAGGAGGTAGCCGGATAATGTAAAAAGCGGAATCGTGGGCAAAGAAGGATTCGTGACCAATCGATAGTGATCGAGGGGCAACGACGCGATCGGCAGACTCTCGCCCCAGAACAAAATCATCGCCGTTCCGCCCAAGGTGACGAAGATCGGCGCGCCCAGGACCGTGGCACAAAGCAAGGCCACGAGCGAAAGAATGACCAGCTTGTCGGGCTCGACCGGGGGATGGTTGACCAGCCAGATCAAAGCGCCACCGGCGAGGAGGGCTAAGCCACGGCTCCACCAAGTGGCCGACGAATGGCGCAGCAGCCGCCAGCCGACCAAACCGTATCCGAACGGCAGCACACATTGGATGACCCAGAAGGGGATTCCATAGGCCAGGGTGAGGCCGGTCGGTTTCTCCGAGAGAACAAATTGGACGCTGGCCACGCAGAGCAACGCCGCAATCACGGCCGCAAACGAACCGCTGATCATGGCCGCCGCGGATTTCCATCGGCCTTTCAACACCGAGGGCAGGGCCGACATCGAGAGCAAACGCCGGTCGCGCGCCGCGATCGCCCCTCCCAGCATGCTGATCAGAAGCGTCAGGTGCTGGACCAGCGCCGTCGAATTGGTGATGCCAACATGAAACAGCTTGCGCAGAACCACCTCGGCCAAGGGAAGCACCATCATGGCCGCGAGCACGACCGACAAAAGGTGGTTCTCCGCTGCGCGCATGAACAGCCGAACCCCTTGGACCGGCGCTGGCTTCTGGTCGGGCGACTCGCTTCCGCTCTCCACCGGAACGCTCATGGTTCGAGCTTTCCGCCCGCCGACCGATACTTCTTCACCAAGCGCTGCACTTCGTCGAACATGTCCGCCGGGACAACTCGCCCACGGATCTGGGGATAGACTCCTTCCGCGAATTGATACCATTCGGTCTGAAGCTCCGGGGTCAGCGGGTGGACTTTCAATCCGCGCTTCTGCATCGCTTCGACCGATTCGAGGTCTTCAGCTCGGCTCCGTTGGTTGATCGCGTCACCGGCTTCCGCCGCCGCTTTGAGAAGCGCTTCGCGTTTGCCGGGCGGGACCGAGTCCCAGGTTTTCTTGGCCACGACGGTGGCGCCGACCAGGGGAACCCAATTCACGTCCAACATGTGTGGGGCCGGCCCGTAGAACTGCCCCGCCAAAGCATAGAACGGCACCGACGGGACGACGTCGATCAACCCGGTTTGCAGCCCGGTTAGAATGTCGGTCTGCTCCAGCGGCACCGGGCTCAATCCGACTGCTTTCATAATCTCCACACTCCGGGTGTCGCCCGACCAGACGAACATCTTCATCTTTTTAAAATCGTCCGGCCGGACTGCCGGCTGCTTGGAGAAAAAGTGAACCCAGCCCGCATCGCCCCAGAAGAGCACGACAAAGCCCTTGTCGAGAAAGCGCTTCTCCAACGCGGGCCGGAGCTTCTCCCGGACGGCGTCGAACTCCTCCCGGCTGCGAAACATCATGGGCATGAGCTGGAGAGCGGCGACCGATTCGTCGATCTGGAGAAGGCCAGCCACGGTCAGCATGGCCGCCTGGAGCTGTCCGACTCTCATCCGCCGCACCATGTCGGCTTCGCCTCCCATCGTGCCGTCCGTATAAATTGTCAGATTCACCGAACCCCCCGATGACTGACGCCATTTCTCTCCCATCATGAGCAGACTTTTGTGGAAGGAAGTGTCCTTGGGGGCCAAGGTGGCCAGGCGAATCCGGGCGGCCGCGTCCGCCGCGTTCACCTGGATCGCCACCCAGACCGCGCCGGACAGCACGAGACTCGCACTGAGTCGAGCAACCCAATTTCCATATCGTCTCCAACCCACTCCAAGAAAAGTGTCCCATCGCATTAACATAGAGATCATCTTGCCTGTTCCTTTGGTTCATCGGCCACTAAAAAAAGTTCGTCCACGCGCGCGAGCAGCCAGCGGGCGCGACGCTGCATCACCAAATTCACCAGCCGCCATTCCGGCTTGTCGTTCGGATTCACCCGCAAGGCCTGATTCAATAACGCCTTGAACTCGGCCGCGTTCTGGTTCTTCACCGAGATGGTCTCCGCCAGCGAAACCAGGGGCGCCGCTTGCCGTCCGTGCGACAAGGCCATCGCGCGCTCGAAGTGTTTCCTGGACCGGGAATCGACATCGCCCGTGCCGCCCGGACGCGCCGTCTCGTAGGCAATGAGAAATGAATGAATCGCCCCATCGCCAAAGGCTTCATCCAAATCAAGCGCGCGATCGATCAAGGCCTCGGCGATCGGCAAATCCGCCACGACATCAGGACTGTCTTTGGACAACGAAATCGCCGACGCCCAGGCGGCCGCGGTCCAGTAGAGCAGCGGCACGTCGGACTTCTGCGCCCGCAGAACGGCTGACTTCGGATTCAGGCGCAGCGCCTTCTCGAATCCCGGATGAGGGACGTCGAGGCCGCGCAGTCCGTAATGGCGAGCCCGGAGGTAGAGTCGCGCGGCGCGAACCCGCAGCGCCGTCGCCGCAGCCAGATCGCGCGCTTCCATTTCGTCGGCTTCCTGTTGGACAAAGGCGTAGGCATATTGAGTAAACCCGCTCGCTGCAGCCGCGAGCAAGCCGGCGTGCCGCGGGGTCTCGGCGATGAGACTCTCCATCAGTTTCAGACTGAATGGCACCGCGTCTTTGACCAAGTCCGGGTCATCGTCGCTGGCAAAGGTGCTTCCGCTCTGTGACAAGGCATCGCCCAGCTTATGAAGAGCGTATTGCCGGACTGAACAACCGCTGCCACCCAGGAGCACCAAGATTAGCGCGGCCAGGGGGAGTCTGAGCTCCAGCCCATTCTTTCGTCGATCCAACCAATCCCTGACTCTCGACCAAGCTCGCAAAAATCGCATGCCGCACATCGTAGCATTCCTTCTCCAGACGCCAACATCCAAACCACATCTAAACTAATCTAATCTTCGATCATCCTCTCCACTCCAAAAAAAAGATCAGCGTAGCCCTCCGACCTAGGACGAATCATTTTCGGAGAAAGCCGTGCTGCTGACAGAATGCCTTATCCAAACCGCGGAAACCACCAGAACATGGGGAGATTTCCCCACCTCGAGATCCAAGACAGGTGGTGTTGGGGAAATTTTCACACTCGCTCGCTCGTTCCAAGCGGGTCAACCAACCACAAGGCGAACCATGCTCCAGATGTTCAACTACTTACCAATGCCTTGGCCGAGTGGCACGCTCTCTGCGGATCTGCCGACATGGAGGTGCGTTCTCTGGCCGATGGAATTGGTCAGCCCAGCACAAAAACACAGTCAACTCAATTCAAAGCATGACAAAATCAATAACACCGACACTTCTGGTTGCGATCTGCTTAACCCTAGCCGCGGAATCTCTCCAAGGCGCCGACATCCTGAGCTCAGAGTTTGTGCAGCCACCGAAGCCGACGGCTTCGGGAGAGCTCATCAAATCGCCGACCGCCACTCCCTCAGCAGCATCTCATTCGGTCGGAACGGAGCTGCCACCCGAAGTCAAGAATTTGCTCACGAAATTCAGCACCACCCGCGACCAGTTCCTCGACGAACAAAACGCCCTCCGCCAAAAGTACTCCAATTCCTCCAGGGACGAGCGGGAAATTCTTCGCGCTGAGATGAAACGGAAGCGCGACGACTTTCTCAATCAGCAAAAGGAAGCGCGCGAGGACCTCCGCCGGCGCCTTGCAGAACTCAAGCCCTCCGTTCAAACCAAGTCAGGCCAATGAACCATCGCGCCGATAAAGAAAATCGGCGACAAAGTGAAGTTTTGACTGGGTCACCTTCTTTCGGTAGCATCGGCTCGAGTTTGCCGTTCGACGCAGCCTGCGGCGCGGTGGAAACAGACGGCCGGAAAGCAGGAAAAGGAGGAAAGACCCGTGAGATCACGACGAGATGGCCCGCCATTATCTTGCAACCGAATTGATTCGATTTCGATCGTTGTCCTGATGTGGATATTCCTGGCGAATTGGGTCGCGTTTGCCACCCCTTACTTTCGGACGAATGATCGTGATCCCATTGCTCCGCGCGCCGCACCAATCGTCGCCACTCGCTGGTTGGGCCTCGGGATCGAGCCAATTCGAAACGATCCGTCTGACAATCGCCACCGCGCTTCCGTCAATCTCTGGTGGTTCGGCCTCGCCGCGTTCGGAGCTGGAGCCTTGGCGCTGGCTCCCGTCCTTTGGCTGACATTCGACCAACGGCAGAAAGCCAATCGCGCGCTGACCGAACGAACCCGCAGCCTCGTGCGCGCCCAAGAGGAATTGACCCTGACCGCCAAACTGACGGCGGTCGGAGCCGTGACCTCCCATCTCATCCACGGTCTGAGGAACCCGCTCTCGGGCCTGCAGCATTTCATGGCGAACCATGCGCCAGGTCCAGGCGCCGAACACGAGATGGAATGGCGCCTCGCCGCTTCTGCAACCCGCCGGATGCAGAATATGGTGAACGACATTATTCGCGTGCTACGAGAAGACTCCGGTGCCGCCAATCACGAAATCTCCCTCCAAGATCTGGCTAAGATGACATGGCGGAAGATGTCGCCCTTCGCCGGACTGTCGCGCGTCCACCTCGAAATGAAACTCTTGGCCCCCGAGTGCCTGGCGATCTCCCATCGCGACGCCAATCTCGTTCTCCTCATTCTCGAGACTCTAATCCAGAATGCCATCCAGGCGACGCCGAGCGACCAGCCCGTCCTTGTCGAAATCGCTTCGAGTGGCGCGCACGTTCTTTTTAAGGTGCAAGACGGCGGTCGAGGACTGCCCCAAAGTATCGCTGAAACAGTCTTCACTCCTCGAGCATCGACCAAAGAGATGGGGAGCGGGATCGGTCTGGCGATCAGCCGGCAATTGGCGCTGGCCCTGGGAGCAGAATTGAGCGTCCAGAGCAGCACCCCGCAGGGCTGTGTCTTCATTCTCAACCTCCCCTCCCGGTTGATCTCAGGCCGATCCAGCAACCAGCCTGCCGCACCCCTCCGTCATGATCCAAACGGGCGCCCTGCGCCCCCAGCGGGGCCTGCTTCCAGCCGTCCGGCGTGAGAGATCGTCTTTAGCAGAACCATCATGAACAGGTGCTCAATGCTTGAGAACTGCTCAACCAGGCAGCAACCAAGTAGGTGAACCAGCCGGCGCCACAATCAATCAAAAGCGAGGATTGCGTGCGGCCAATCGTGAGAAAGTCGCGGCCGTTCACCCGATTCTCCCGCGCACCCCACGATTGATGAAGCGATTAAAAAAGCCTCCGGGGCGAGCGATCAAGCTCCAAGTATGTTGAACCCAGGCTTGACCCGCGCCAGAAGACGTTCATTTTTAGGGGCCGAAAATATGAGCACAGTCGAAAAGCACCATTTTCAAGCGGAGATCCAGCACTCGCTGGATATCGTCATTCATTCCCTCTACACGGACAAAGAGATCGTCGTCCGCGAATTGATCTCGAACGCGGCCGATGCCCTGGAAAAGCTGCGCTTTACCCAGACGGCTGGCCAAGTCCCGCATCAACCCGAATTGCCGCTGAGCATTTCGATCACGACCGATGACAAGGCCCAAACGATCACGTTCACGGATACCGGCGTCGGCATGACCCATGGCGAACTGGTCGAGAACCTCGGCACGATCGCCCACTCGGGATCGAAAGCATTCCTGAAGCAACTGGCCGAGGACAAGAAACCGGACGCCAAATTGATCGGCCAGTTCGGGGTGGGTTTTTACTCGGCCTTCATGGTGGCCAAGAGAGTGACGGTGCATTCGCGTTCCTTTGCGCCAGACGAACAGGGCTGGCTCTGGTCGTCCGAGGGCGCCGGTGGCTATGAGATCGAACCGGTTTCCGACTTGCCGCGCGGGACGAAGATCGCGGTCATTCTCAAGGACGACGCCAACGAGTTCGTCCAGGCTGGCTCCTTGGAACGGATCATCAAGCGCTACTCGAATTTCGTCCCGTTTCCGATCGAACTGAACGGCAAAGCTCTGAATACCGTGCGCGCGATCTGGGCGCGCAACAAGAACGAGATCAAGGACGAGGAGTACAACGAGTTTTATCAATACATCGGCCACGACCAAACCGCTCCGCTCTGCCGCCTCCACTTCACCGCCGACGCCCCCCTGTCCATCCAAGCCCTCTTGTTTGTCCCCGCTCGAAATCTCGAAACCCTGGGCATGTCCCGCGCCGAATCCGAGGTCAATCTCTATTGCCGCAAGATCCTCATCCAAGCCAAAGCCAAGGGTCTCTTCCCGGATTGGTTGCGTTTTCTTAAAGGGGTCGTCGATAGCGAGGATCTACCCCTGAATATTTCCCGGGAAACGATGCAGGACACGTCGTTGATGCAAAAACTCAACAAAGTCCTGACCGGACGATTCCTCAAATCTCTCGAAGAACTCGCCGAGAAGGAGCCGGCCACCTATCTCAAATTCGCCGAAGAATACGGCCGATTCTTGAAGGAAGGCGTCGTCACCGATTTCACGCACCGCGAGCCCTTGGGGAAACTGCTTCGATTCGAATCGTCGGGCCTGGCCCAAGGCCAGAAAACCTCCCTCGCCGAGTACGTGAAGCGCCTGCCTCCAGAGCAGAAAGAGATCTTCTACCTCCTGGCGCCGCATCGGGAAGCGGCCGAAGCCAGCCCTTACTTTGAGGTCTTCAAGGCTCGCCAGGTGGAGGTGCTCTTTCTCTACGATCCGTGGGACGAATTTGTCATGGAGCATCTCCGTGAGTTCGACGGAAAAACGCTCCGCTCCACCGAGAAAGCGGATCTAAAAATGGACGATGCCGCGCGCTCCGAGGAACGGCTCACCGAAGACGAAGCTCATGCTCTGACCATCTGGCTGAAAGAAACGCTCAGCGACAAGGTCGCGGAAGTGCGTTCGTCGCAGCGCTTGGTGGGCAGCCCGGTGGTCATCGTGGATAGCGACCAATTCATGACCGCCAGCATGCGGAGGATGCTCAAAGCCATGAATCCCGACGCCACCTCGGGTGCGCCGGTCAAACAGGATCTCGAAATCAACCCCTGGCACCCGATCATTGTCCGCCTCGAGCGAATGCGAAAAGCGGACCATGCCCTCGCCCAAACCGTCGCCGAACAACTCCTGGATAACGCCAAGCTCGCGGCCGGAGTGCTCGAGGACCCCCGCACCATGATCAGCCGGCTCAACGAGTTGTTGAAACAGGTCCTGGGCGCCAAAACCCCTTAGAGCCTGTTTGAAAATTGAAAAGGGTCCTGCGGCGAGGGATTTTGGCTGCGGCCAAGGCGGCGAGG
>CAYHFE010000105.1:0-16572 GCA_964355375.1 uncultured Verrucomicrobiota bacterium | reverse complement strand
GCGCTTTTACGACTGACATTGATCCGCTGGAGATCTGGGGAAGCGGCGGCTCTCACGTTTACAATATTGTGGTTGACCACGTCTCTCTCGAATGGGCCATGGACGAGAACAGTTCGGCCTACGCCTGGGCCACGGACATCACTTACCAATGGTGCAGCCTGGCCGAGGCGCTTCTGGACGGGCAGAATCATGCCCCGGCCAAAGGCTTCCTGGCCAGCGGCGGCCCTCCCCATCCAGACAATCTGACCTTTCATCACAACCTTTTTGCGCATAACCCGGATCGTTCTCCCAAGATCGAATTCGCCGCCGCCGACCTGGTCAACAACGTCATTTACAACTGGGGAGGAAACAACAACTCCAAGTTCGGCCTCGGGGCCAGAATCAACTTGGTCAACAACGTCTATCTCAAAGGTCCGGACAGCTTTGCCGCGTTCAATGACATTGCCTGGGTCGTGGACAACGCCCGACTTTACGTTTCCGGAAACTGGGGTCCCAAGTGCCCGGCGGGATGCGCCGCCGATTGGGCGGTCGGCTTCCGGGAGGAGATTTCCCCCTACCCGCTGGCCGATGAGAGCCGCTACCGCGCTGCCGCGCGTTTCCCGGCGCCGTCGGTCACAACAGCTCCGGCCGCCGCGGTTCTTGAGTTGGTTCTGAACAACGCGGGAGCAACCTTGCCGATGCGGGACTCCCTGGATGCGCGCATCATCGCTTCAGTCAGCAACCGGACGGGGCGGACCGGCGCCAGCAGTGGCTACCCTGTCCTGAGAGCAGGAATCCCACCCCCAGACACGGACCACGACGGCATGCCCGACTCATGGGAGGTGTCCCATCATCTGGATCTCAACAACCCAGCCGATCGCAACGGAACCAATCTGGACGGGAATGGCTATACCAACCTGGAAGTCTATCTCAACAGCATGGGGAGTGTGGCGGCCGATGAAGCGCCTTCGGTCTCGATCACAACACCGACGAATGGGGCGAAGTTCATCGCGCTGGCCAAGATCAAGATCGAGGCCGTAGCCAGCGACAGGGATGGTGCGGTAGGCAAAGTCGAGTTCTTCGCGGGGACGAAACTGGTGGGCGAGGTTTCCGTGGAGCCGTTCCGCCTCAGTTGGGTTGACGTGCCGGCAGGCGATTACAGTTTAACCGCCAGAGCGACGGACCAGCAAGGCGCCACGACGACCTCGGCGGCGGTAAACATCTCGGTGGCAGCGGCGTGGCAGACGGTGGAGCAGGTGGCGGGCGGATGGCTTCGCCTGATGCTGGCGGGCGAGTCGAACCGGGAGTATGCTCTCGAAATCTCGGAGGATCTGGCGCAATGGACCCAGTCAGAAACCCAACGAGCCGACCCAACGGGGACCGTGATTTTCACGGAGTTTGGCGCGATGCCATCAGCCTCGCGCTTCTACCGAGCGCGGAGGTTGCCCTAACCTGAATTGGTTTCGGCCACCGGACGGGCCGGTTCCAGCCACGCTCACGGAGTACGAGGCCGTCAAACAGGATTGCGAACTCAAGGCCTTCTTGCGTCTGGCTCCGCAATTGAAGAAGGATCTTCCCCAAACTCCTTTCTGCCTGGCGACGGATTCACTCATGGCTTGCGGGCCGGTTTTGAGCGTCTTTGAGCAAAATCACTGGTCGTACGTGCTGACTTTCAAGCCGGGACGGACCCCGGCCTTGTGGGTTGAGTTCCAAAGTCTGCTCAGACTTTCCCAACAAAACCGGCTCGTGCAGAACTTACCCGATCGCACTCAGCAATGTTTCCGCTGGGTCAATGATCCGGCCTCCACCGATTCGGAGGACCGGACGCACACCCTCCATGCCTTGCTCTGCGAGGAAACCGTCGCAGGCCAGACCCAAACCTTTTCTTGGATCACCAACAAGCGGCTGTCCGCCACCAACGCCGTGGCCGTCGCCACGCACGCCGGACGGGTCCGCTTCAAAATTGAGAACCAAGGTTTTAACATCCAAAAGAACAGCGGCCTGAACCTGGAACACGCCTCCAGTGAGGGGGAGGATACGATGAAGTCGTTCTACTATCTGCTGCAAATTGCCCATCTGTTCCTGCAGATGGTCGAGAGGGGCAGTTTGCTGCGGAATCTGGCGCGAGACTATCAGACCACCCCAATGGGGCTCTTCGGCGGCTTGAAGAACCTGGCCCAACGCTTATTGGAGTGCTTCCGCTATTTCTGATTGGACCCGGAGGTGTTTGACCCAAAGAAACCATTTCAAATCCGCCTGGCAGATACCTCCTGAGCCTCGCGCTTTGAGGGCCGGTTCCATTCCGTCAGGCTCCCGAACATCTGCAAAAACCGCCGCCATTCCCGGGGGAGAAACTTCCTCCCCTAAAATATCCCGCTCCATCGAAAACCCTCCGTCGGCTCTCCTGCCCTTGAAACTGAGGGACTATTCGCCAGCGCTGGTCCGCATGATTGACTTTCCGTCCCGGACGGATCACTCTCCAGCATGAACCATGATCGGAGAATCGTCGGCATTTCCACCATCCTGTTTAACCCGAGGCCGGCGTTGAAAAGCCAGCGAAACGCCCCGAGAAACGAGAGACGAACGGGCGGGCCGTTGCTCTCCTTGGTGGCGCTCGCCTCGTTAGCCTTGGCCGGGTGGGTCGCCCGAGCGGATTGGCCCGAGTTCCGCGGTCCATCGGGGGATGGTCATGCCTCGTCTCCGGGGACAACCCAGTCCATCGGCTTTCCGCTGCACTGGAGCGAGACGAACAACATCAAATGGAAAACGGCCATTCCTTATCGGGGATGGTCCACGCCCGTGATCTTGAGCGGCCAGGTTTGGCTGACCACCGCCACTGAAGATGGTCATGACTTTTTCGCCATCTGCGTCGATGCGGAAACGGGAAAGATTCGATTCAACGAAAAGGTCTTTCACACGGACAACCCCGAACCGCTCGGCAATGGAGCGTCCATGAATGGCTATGCCACGCCCTCTCCCACCATCGAGCCAGGGCGCGTCTATGTCCACTTCGGCAGTTTTGGGACGGCCTGTCTGGATACGACTTCCGGCAAAGTTCTCTGGAAAAGAAGCGACCTGCCCTGCCGCCATTATCGCGGTCCGTCTTCCTCGGTGGTCCTCTTCGAGAATTTGCTGATCCTGACCATGGACGGCGCCGATCTGCAGTACCACGTCGCTCTCGACAAGAAAACGGGCCAGACGGTCTGGAAGACCAATCGCTCCGTCATCTGGAATGACGAGAACGTCCCAGGACAGATGGCCAAAGATGGGGACTTGCGCAAGGCCCACAGCACGCCGTTGATCGTGACCGCCTCGGGCAAGCCGCAGATGCTCAGCGTCGGAGCCAAGGCGGCCTATGGCTATGATCCACGCACCGGCCGGGAACTCTGGAAAGTCCAATATCCCGATTGGTCGGCCGCGCCTCGACCGCTCTATGACCGGGGTTTGGCCTTTTTCGTCACCGGTCTATCGAAGAAAGAGCTCTGGGCGGTGAAAACAGACGGAGAAGGTGATGTGACCGATACGGCCGTGGTTTGGAAGTTAAAGACGCGCGTTGGAAAATATGCGTCGCCGATTCTGGTGGACGGGCTGATTTACACGGTGGCCGAAGAAAGCTTTATTACGTGTCTCGAAGCGGCCACCGGGCAAACGGTGTGGACGGAACGTATTGGCGGCAAATTCGCGGCATCGCCGATAGTCGGGGATGGGCGGCTTTATCTTTTTGACCAGCAAGGCACAACCTTGGTGCTGAAGCCTGGCCGGGCGCTGGAGATTCTCGCCACGAATACGTTGGCCAACGGTTTCATGGCGTCGCCCGCCGCCTCCGGCAAAGCGTTTTTCCTGAGAACGAAAACCCATTTGTACCGGGCTGAATCTTCGAGGGCCGACCTAAGGTAGCGCCAACGCCGGAGACCGGAATCGGATCCGAAGCCAGTCGAGCCGCTCCCGCCAACGGTCCTGCTCTCCACCGCCTCCGTTTCCTTCTGCTCAGTCTAGCCAGCGTTGCCGTCCCGCCGATGCCGAGCGACATGAGCCCGCTTGACAGATTTCCACAATCGACTAATATTTCGTCCATTGGCGAAACAACGAAAAGACCAGTTCAAAGCATGAAACCTCAATCGACTGTGAATCCTCTGATGACGGAGATGACAACCAAGAATCCCCTCGATCCGGAAGCCGTGCGGGAAAAAGTCCGGGAGGGCTACGGCAAGATCGCCCTGACCGACAGCTCGTGCTGCGGACCAGGCATCAGTTGCTGTGGTTCTTCACCGGAGGAGGCGGCCAAGCTGGCCGCGCACATCGGTTACTCGACGGAAGAACTGGCGGCCTTGCCGGACGGCGCCAACATGGGTCTTTCGTGCGGCAATCCCAATGCCCTGGCCGGACTGCAGGCGGGCGAGGTCGTGCTCGATCTGGGCAGCGGCGGCGGATTTGACGTGTTCATCGCCGGGCGCAAGGTCGGGCCGAGCGGCCAGGCCATCGGCACGGACATGACGGCGGACATGATCGCCAAGGCCCGCAAGAATTCCCAAGCTTATCGACAGCAGACGGGCTTGGCTAACGTCGAGTTTCGCCTCGGTGAAATTGAAAACCTGCCGGTGGCAGACGGGAGTGTGGATGTGGTGATTTCGAACTGTGTCATCAACCTTTCACCGGACAAAGCCCGCGTTTGGCGGGAGATCGCCCGCGTGCTCAAACCGGGCGGACGCGTCGCCGTGTCGGACTTGGCCTTGCTCAAGCCCCTCCCCGCCGCCGTCATGGCCATGGTCGAGGCATTGGTCGGATGCGTGGCTGGAGCAGTCCTGGCTTCCGAGTCCGAGCGGATGGCGCGGGAAGCGGGGTTGGATGACATCGTGCTCAACGCGAAGCCCGGCTATGTCGAGGGCATGACGGATTGGCAGGATCCGCTTTACCAAAAGATCCTGGCTCACCTGCCCGTGGGCACCAAACCGTCGGACTACATCACGAGCATGGAGGTCACAGCCAGGAAGCCTTGAGATCTCCGTGATTGTCGATCTTGGGAAATGCGCGTAGCGTCAAGCCATCGTATGAAAAAGGTCATCTTTTCCCTCGTCGCCGGCAGCCTCTCATTTGTTCAAACGATCGCGGCGGGTCCTGAAATCAAGACGTTGGCGATTGGCGCAGTGGCACCGGATTTTGATCTTCCGGCCGTCGATGGCCGAAACTACCGTCTGAAGGATTTTGCCAGTGCCAAGGTCTTGATGGTGGTCTTCACCTGTGTGCATTGCCCGACGGCCCAATACTACGAGGAACGGATCAAACAACTGGTCACGGACTACCGGGACAAGGGAATCGCGATCGTGGCCATTTCACCCAACGATCCGAAGTCGGTCCGTCTCGATGAGCTCGGCTACACCGATCTGAGCGATTCGTTCGAGGAGATGAAGATCCGGTCGCAGCAGGCCCGGTTCAACTTTCCTTTTCTCTACGACGGCGATCGCGAGGCGGTGTCGAAGGCCTATGGACCCGCGGCCACTCCGCACGCCTTCATCTTCGATGGCGACCGGCGATTGCGTTATGTAGGACGCATCGACGACAACGAACGGGTGGAACACGTCAAAGTTCACGACGCGCGGGAAGCGCTCGACGCGTTGCTCGCGGGCCGCGAAGTCAAGATCAGCCAGACGCGGTCTTTCGGCTGTTCCATCAAATGGGCGGGCAAGGAAGATTCGGTGAAGAACTACCAGGCCAAGCTCGCGGCGGAACCGGTGAGCGTCGAAATTGTCAACGCCGACGAATTAAAGGCTCTGCGCCGGAATGATTCCGGCAAGCTCCGATTGGTCAATTTCTGGGCAACGTGGTGCGGGCCCTGCATCACCGAGTTTCCCGATTTCGTGACGATGCACCGCATGTATCGGCAGCGTGATTTCGAACTTGTCACCGTGGCGGCGAACTTTCCCGACGAGCGGCCGGACGTCCTCAAGTTCCTGCAAAAGCAGCAGGCATCATCCAAGAATCTGCTTTTCGGCAGTCCGGAGAAATACCCGCTGATGGAGGCGTTCGATGCGGAGTGGAACGGCGCCCTCCCCTTTACGGCTTTGATCGATGCCACAGGAAAAGTGCTCTACAAGAATCAGGGCCCCGTCGATTCCTTGGAGCTGAAGCGACTGATCGTGAAAACGCTGAACGCGCGAAAACCGTACTCGGTAACAGGCAACTGAAACGCTCCGATTGTCGTTCCGCGCGGGATGATTCACGGGACGGACCGCCTCCGACATTGGGATGCGAATTGGGGCAGTGCGCCCGTCCATAGGTGGGGCGAGACCCCGTCGAGCCCTGAAATCATTGTCGGCAGAGAAGTCAGGGCTCGACGGAGTCTCGCCCCACCGTAGATTCAAGGAAAAGTGGGTTGGTCTCCCAGCCCCTGTCCAAAAGGTGTCAAAAAGGTGTCAGTTCCTAGTTTCTTCAACTGTTCGGCTCTCCCGCCTTCTTGCGGTGCTCAAAAAGGCGTTTGTTCAAATGAATTCACGCTCCTACCTGAAGCCGGCCCGCGATCCCTTTGAGCGTCATCGTCGTTTCCTGACGCAAGTGCACGGCCAGTTTGATCTTCCCCGGATCGGACTTGCGCCCTGACCGCAAATCTTGCTCGGTCCAACCGGCTTTCTTCAAGCCCTCCCGCACCAAGCCCGCAGCTTTCTCCTCCGCAGTTTCCCGATGCTCCACTCCGTAGTGGTGCTCTCCCATCCGACCGTCCATCTGAGCACGCAGTTCCCGTCGAAAAACGTTGCCGGTCCAGATCGTCTTGAAAAATAGGTTGGCGGCCGTCACCCCGTTTCATCACGTCCATGGCACCGGGATATTGCACGCGCAATTTGCGACTCATGTGCCGAGCCGGACGCCCCCTCTGCCCGGCGTCAAGTGTTAGAAACTAGGAACTGACACCTTTTCTAGGAACTGACACCTTTTCCTTCTTCTTTTCTTTTCTATTTTTGTCGGCAGAGAAGTCAGGGCTCGACGGAATCTCGCCCCACCGCAGGTTCATGGAAGAGTGGGTTGGCCTCCCAGCCCCTGGCCTGCTGCTGGAAGGGCGTCTCCACCAGCGAGGTGCCGGGCCTGCCGTTTCGGAACGAGCGCGCGGCCCACGACACGCTTCGACGGAACATTTGCGGACAGGTGAGGTTTGAGAAATGCGGCTGGATCCCGCCGCCCCGCGCGCTGAAAGTCGCGCGCGAGAATCTCCGCAATCTGCTTGGACGGTTGGCCTCGCAGGGTGGTTAGAAACTCGAACAGCCGTTCAGCCAGATTCGCCAGAGCGATGCCGTGACTCCGTCCGACGCGGGCAAAAATCCAATCGCTGAATTCCAGGAAGGAGGCAAAAGGAGGCAGTCCGTCTTTCCAAATGAGGAGCGTGGTTTCCAGGAAGTTGCCGCTGTTGGCCACCAAGTCCCAATAGCGGGCCAATCGTCGCACGCGTTGCATGTCGGCGAACCGGATGAGGTGATTTTGCAGGATCTCGTAAGGGGGAAGCGGATTGTAAACCATGCCCCACTCGAGGTCGTGCCGCGAGATCGGTGTGCCGCGCAAGCGCTTGAGGATCCCCACCTGAATTTCGTGCGGACGCAATGCGACCAACCGGTCAAAGCCAAGGGCAAAACTCTCCAATGACTCACCCGGCAGGCCGGCAATCAGGTCGGCATGCACATGCACCCCGGTGGACTCGCGCAAGAAAGTCAAATTCTCGGCGACCTTGAGGTTATCCTGGCGCCGCTGAATGCGCTGGGCGACGTCCTCGTTGAAAGTCTGGATTCCGATCTCGAACTGGAGTGATCCCTTGGGGAAGCGGGCAATGGTTTCGCGCAGCGCTTCTGGCAACCGGTCCGGGATCATCTCAAAATGAAGGAACAATCCGGGCCGATACCGCTCCAGAAAAAAGCTCAATATGGCCTGGCCCACTGCCAAATTGAGATTGAAGGTCCGGTCCACGAATTTGAACTGTCTGACCCCGCGATCGAGCAAGGCCTGAAAACTCGCCAGCACCGACGACAAAGGGAATTGCCGGACCGGAATGTCGAGCGATGAGAGACAGAACTCGCATTTGAACGGGCAGCCGCGAGACGCTTCGACGTAGATCACCCGGTGGGCGACGTCGGCATCGGTATAAAACTCGTAAGGCAACGACAGCCGCTGAAGATCCGGCAGGTTGGAAGTGATGACTTTCTCGTCCGGTCGGCGACCTTCGAGAAGTTCGCGGCAAAGCTCGGCGAATTTTTGGTCTGCCTCTCCCGTGATGACGTAATCGGCCAGACGGATGATCGATTGATCTTCAGTCTCGTAACTAACCTCCGGCCCCCCCAAGACGACCAGGACTTCGGGTCGAACTCTTTTCAGCGTCGCGACGAGTTCGGCACTCAACGCCACGTTCCAAATATAGACCCCCAGCCCAATGATCTTCGGCTCCCGGGCGAGCAGGACCTCGACCACGTCATTGACCCGTTGGTTGATATCGAACTCGATGAGTTCGGCCTCGCCTCTCAATGACCCCAGATTGGCGAGCAGATACCGCAGTCCAAATGCGGCATGAATGTATTTGGCATTTAGGGTGGTGAGGACGATATTCGCCATAGTTCGAGGGCACCGTGGTAGGTTGGTTCACTGCCTGGCTTCGGGGTCGCGAGCGGATCGGAAAAGCAGAGTTTCCACTCAAACACGCGGATGAGAGCCAATCCCATTAGTTGTGCTTTAATATTCAGCCCAATACCACAGCTTGTGGTTTTTTACTTTACTTCGATACCAGATTCCTCTTTCTTGGTCGGGTCATGTATCTAAAGAATCTAACCGTCTTAGGCTTTAAGTCCTTCGCCGACAAGACTTCTCTCAACTTCCAGCAGGGCGTGACGGCGATTGTCGGTCCGAACGGCTGCGGCAAGTCGAATATCTCCGATGCCATCCGTTGGGTGTTGGGTGAGCAGTCGGCCAAGGCGTTGCGGGGCGGCGAAATGGCTGACGTTATTTTTAATGGCACGGACGGTCGCAAGCCTGTCGGCATGGCGGAAGTTTCTTTAACGATCGGCAACGTCGATACGGAGAACCTCAAGGCGGCCGGAGTGGAGATTGCGTTCAATGAGGTGACACTGACCCGGCGGGTCTTTCGCGACGGGGGAAGCGAGTATTTCATCAACAAAGTCCCGTGCCGCCTCAAAGACATCCAACAATTGTTCATGGGAACGGGCGTGGGTCGGACCAGCTACAGCATCATGGCCCAAGGGAACATCACCCAGATTCTCTCGAGCAAACCCGAAGATCGGCGAATGATCTTCGAGGAAGCGGCAGGCATCACGAAATTCAAGTCCCAGAAAAAAGAATCGCTGCGGAAACTGGAATACACGGAGCAGAATCTCCTCCGGGTGGCGGATTTGATCCGGGAAGTGAAGCGTCAGATCGGATCCTTGCAGCGACAGGCGGGCAAAGCGCGCCGCTATAAGCAGCTCATGACGGAGCTCCAACATCTCGACACTCAGTTGGCGCGACACCAGTTCGACGTCCTCCAGTCCGACCTCCACGAACGCCAGACGGCGATCGAGAAGATGCGGGTCGAGATGGAGGTCTGTTCCGAGAGCGTTCTGCGTGCGGAAGACGAGATCATTCAACTGCGGGCGCTCCTTTCCGAACTGGAGCAGCACGTCCACACGAGCCAGCAGCAGGGTCACGAGCTCAAGACCCAGATCGACCGGCACGAAGCCCGGATTCATTTCCATGAAGAACGGCTTCGGGAACTGGACGCCCAGAATGCCAAAGCTCTCTCCGACATCACCCAAGGAGAGGAACGCCGCCAGGCGGCGGAGGAGGAGTTGACGGCGGTCGGCGAGAGGTTGCAGGCTTCGACAGGCGCTTTGGAGCAGCATCGACGGGCCTTGGAAGCGCGGCGTCAGGCCTTGCAGGAGGTGGAACGGAATCTGGCCGCGACGCACGAGGCCTTGCGGAAAGGCCAGGCCGAGGCGTTCGCGGCGGCGCAGCAATTGACCCGAGTGCGCAACCAGATTACGGCCCTGGATCTGCAAAAGCAGGGCAATGTCGCCCGCTTGGAGAAATTGTCGGCGGAGAAAATCCAACTCGAAGAGGAGCGGACCCGCCTGGATGAACGTCTGCGGGAATTCGCCGCCCATGTTGAGGCGGAGAAACAAAGCGTGCAGACCAATCGCGGGACGGTCGAGGAGCGGCAGCGTCGCTTGCGTGAAATCCAGCAGGAGTTGAATCAGGCGACTCAGGCGCTGGATGACTTGCTTCGTCAGCAGGCGGAGAAACGTTCGCGCCTCAATGTTCTCGAACAACTGCAAGCGGGCTATGAAGGATTCAGCGCCGGCACCCTCGCGGTGTTGAAGGGAGCGCGAAATGTGCTCGGTTCGCTGACGGATAAGATTCGAGTTCCGGACCAGTACATCGCCGCGGTGGAAGGCGCTCTCGGCCACCGTCTGCAACTCGTTTTGACGGATCGGCCGGAAGCGGCGCAGGAGATTCTTTCGGGCCTGAGCACGCAGAAGAAGGGGCGGGCCAGCATCGCCGCCTTAGCCCTGCTGGCACCTCCCGAGGCGGGCGGGTCGCGGGCGGCGGACGCCCCGACGAGCCCTCTTCCCGAGGCGGGCGGCCCGCCGAATGATTCAGACGGCGCGACGCGGCCAGGCGCGGGCACGGCCATCCTCTCTGTGGTCGAGGCCGAAGCCTCCATGCAACCGCTCCTGCGCCGCTTGCTCGATCGGACGTGGGTGGTGGCCGACCTGAGTGAGGCGACCCAAGCCTGGAGGGCGAGCGATGGTCAGTTCGATTTTGTCACGTTACAGGGCGAGGTTCTGGATCGTCAGGGAATTTACACGGGCGGCTCCGGCAGCGCCGCCGGGCAGACTCCCGTGTCGGTGCTGGGGCGGAAGAACCAAATTGCGGATTTGCAGAGCGTCATTCTCAGCCTGCAGGAGCGGGTAGGAGAAGCGAGCCGGCAAAAAGGGGTTTTGCATAGTGAGCAGACGAACTTGCAGGCCAGCCTGCAGCAGGCTCAGAGCGAACTGCGGACCCATGAGGTGGCGGTGGCGACGCGCCAGGGCGAGTTCAACGGTTTGCAGAATTCGCTCCGCGGGTTGCACCAGAAGATCGACACCGTCGTTTACGAAATTCAGAGCCTCGCCTCCCAGGAGCAGGAAGCGTTGCGGAAGCGCGAGAGCCTCGCGCCGGAACTCGCGGCCCTGGAAGAGCGCGAGCAGACCAGTCAGGTTCGATTGGTGGAATGGAACGTGAGCCTGGACACCCTGCGCCAGGAGCGGGATGCCGCCAACGCTGCGTTGACGGAGACCAAAGTGGGTTTCGCGGCCGAAGAGCAGCTCTGCGCGTCCTTCCGGCAACAACACCAGGCCCTGGAGCGCCGCCGGCAGGAGATCGTCCAAATGCTCGAAATCCGCCGTCAGGAGACGGCCTCTTTCCTCAGCCGCCGCGCCCAGTACGAAACGGATATTGAAGAGTCCCGCCGGCGGATCCAGGGGCTGCAGCACGAGCGCGAACAGGTCAATTTGCAGTTGGCCGAGTTGGAGTCTCGCAAGGAAGCCCAGGAAGGTGACATTGCCACGCGGGAAGAGAGCCTGCGCGAGCAACGCCGACGCCTCACCGATTTGCAGCAGCGCCGCGGAACGGTGCAGGTCGAGCTGGCCCAGAAACAAATGGCCGTGCAGAATCTGCGGCAGCGCATCCACGAGAAGTATCAACTGAACCTCGACGACGTGCGGAGCGAATGCATCACGATCACGATCGCGACGGAAGGCCCGCCCAAGGTTCAGACTCTCACCCCGGAGGAAATGGCGGCCAGCGGGGCGGCGACGGATTGGGTGGCCGTGGGCGAACAAGTCTTGGCTCTGCAAAAGCGCATCGACGAGATCGGGCCGGTCAATCTGGTGGCCATCGAAGAGTATGAGGAAACGGAGCAGCGTTTCCAGTTCCTTTCCACCCAACACGACGATCTGGTCAAGGCCAAACAGCAGTTGCTCGAAGTGATCAACCGGATCAACGCCCAGACCCAGGAGATGTTCCGGAACACCTTCAACCAAATCCGCGAGAACTTCCGCCAGATGTTCACGGAAGTCTTCGGCGGAGGCAAAGCGGACCTGGTGTTGGTGGATGAGGGCGATATTCTGGAAAGCGGGATCGATATCGTCGCCCGTCCTCCGGGGAAACAGTTGCAGAACATTTCTCTCCTCTCCGGCGGCGAACAAACCATGACGGCGGTGGCGCTGCTCTTCTCGATCTATCAGGTCAAGCCGAGTCCCTTCTGCGTTTTGGACGAATTGGACGCCCCGCTCGATGAATCCAACATCAACCGGTTCATCCGCGTGCTGCAGCGATTTCTCGCGCACTCGCAGTTCGTCATCATCACCCACAACAAGCGCACGATCGGGATGGCCGACGTGCTCTACGGAGTGACGATGCAGGAACAAGGAGTCAGCAAGATCGTCAGCGTCAAGTTCCATAAGGCCGACGAGGGCGTCACCGACCACGTGCCGACTCCCTTGGAAACTCCCGCCCTGGTTCCTCCGGTGACGGATGAGGAAGACAAAGTGCAGGATCGCTCCGAAACCTTCGACGTGGTGATGGCTAAGTGAGCGATCGCGGGTCGCCGCGTCTGGCAGCCGGGCGCCGAGATCCCCGGTGGGTCCGGGTGGCCCGTGATCCGGCGGCGCTGGTGAGACTTCGAAACTTGCTGCGATGGGCCGCCTGACCTAGGGTGTGCGCCTTGACAAAAGCGCCGCGACCCCGAATCCCGCGCCAGGCGATCTATCGCCTTTCGGTCTATCTGCGCTGCCTGTGGCGGTTGAAACAGGGCAGTATCCTGACGGTCTCAAGCGGAGCCCTCGCCCAGGCAGCCCACGTCAAGCCCACCCAGTTGCGCAAAGACCTGGCTTACTTTGGCCAGTTCGGCACGCGCGGCTTGGGCTATGACGTCGCGCAGTTGAGCAAGATCATCTCCGAGGTCTTGCGCAGCAGCCAACTGCGGCCCGTCATCCTGATCGGAGTCGGCAACCTGGGCTTGGCGCTGCTCTCTTACCATGGATTTCTCCAGGAAGGTTTTGAGATCATCGCCTCGTTCGACAACGATATTCATCGCCGCCGCGACAAGCTTCCGGAGCAGCCGGTCTTCCCGATGGAGAACCTGCCGGAGGTGGTGCGGACGCGCGAGGTGAAGATGGCCATTCTCACGGTTCCGGCCTCGGCGGCGCAAGAAGTGACCAACACCCTCGTGCAGCTTGGCATCACCGGAATACTGAACTTCTCTCCCATCGTCCTCAACGTCCCGGAAAACGTGATCGTCAGCGACGTCAATCTAGCCATCGAGCTGGAGAATCTCAGTTACTTCATGCAGAAGTGACTCTCCTCTCGAGCGGGGCCGAGCTTGCCAGCCGGATTTGCCGCCGCGCCCTCACTCCCCAATTTCAAGAACGATTCCCTCGCCGCCACGGCCTTCCGGAAGGCTGGCCCGCGTTCATGGTCGCCAATTCCCCGGTCTCCTCGCGCTCAATCGAATGAAAACACGAGGCGACTCGTCTCCGGCAGCCATTCTCATTTTAGCCCAGGGCGCTTTCCGCTCGACGTATGAAATCTCAAGATGAGAATGGCTGCGTCTCCGGAATTCGCCGTTGCCCCTGCCCCGCCCCTTCAATACGATGCGTCACATTTATGACCGAAAACTCCAGTGCTTTGGCGACCAGAACCGATGGCCGATGGCCCGACCAGCTTCGCCCGATCCGTTTTCAGAATCAGATCGCTCCCCATGCCACCGGTTCCACCTTGATTGAATGGGGAAAGACCCGAGTTATCTGCGGCGTGACCGTCGAGGAAACGGTTCCCCGCTGGATGCGAGAGCAGAACGTCACCGGCGGCTGGATTACCGCCGAGTACTCCATGCTCCCCTACTCCACTCTGCAACGCAAACCACGCGATATCAGCAAAGGCAAGATTGATGGGCGGTCGCAGGAGATTCAGCGGTTGATCGGGCGCTCGATTCGGGCCGGAGTCGATCTGCAGAAGATCGGGTCTCGGACCATTTGGATCGATTGCGACGTGCTGCAGGCCGATGGCGGAACCCGGACCGCGGCCATCACGGGATCCTTCGTCGCGCTTTCCTTGGCCATGGCGAGACTCCGCGCCGAAGGAAAACTGACCGAGGATCCGCTTCTCAACCCGGTGGCGGCGGTCAGCGTGGGAGTCGTTCATGGGCAGGTTCTGCTCGATCTTTGCTACACGGAAGACGTCGCGGCCTCGGTGGACATGAATCTCGTCATGACCGGCTCAGGCGAATTCGTGGAGCTCCAGGGCAGCGGCGAGGAATCGACCTTCAGTGAGAGCCAGCTCGCCGATTTGATCCGCTTGGGCAAGCACGGCATCGTCGAGTTAATCAACGCGCAACAAAAGGCGATCGCCGCGGCGAATCCGTGAGTTCAAGCGATTCCGCTCTTTCCCATGGAGCCCCCCACGCGTTTGTTTCTCCTGCGCCATGCCGAAGTTGACGAGCGTTATCATCGCGTCTTCGGCGGACGGATCGATATGGATCTCTCGCCGCGCGGCCGGGCCCAAGCCAAAGCGCTGGGAGATTACCTGGAGCGGGTCCGATTCGACGCCATTTACGCCAGTCCGATGAAGCGGGTTCGGCAAACCCTCGCCCAATTCAATGGAACCCAACCGCAATCTCCGATCATCCTGGACGAATTGCGCGAAGTCGATTTCGGAAGTTGGACGGGATTGAACTGGGACGAGGTCCGCGAGCGGTTTCAAACCAGCGCCTTCCTTTGGCTGGACCATCTCGAACAGGGGTCCATTGCAGAGGCCGAGCCGGTGGCTCAATTCCAACAGCGAATTGATCTGGCCCTTCAAACCGTCCTGGCGGAGAGGGCCGGTCAGGCCGTGGCGGTGGTCTGTCACGGAGGCGTGATTCGCATGCTCCTCTCGATCCTTCTTGAACTGCCTTTCCGGAAAACGGCGGCCTTTGAAATTGAGTATGCCTCCGTGACGATGGTTCAGCACGCTCCGAACAAGACCGAGATTCAACTGCTCAATTTCACCCCGTGGCGCGATTGGCGATGAAAGGAGGAAATCTTCACCAAGTTGCGATCGCGACCGCCTCTGAGGCGGAAGAGTCTGTGGCTCTGCTGCTGGAGCGTTTATTCGGTCAACCTCCTTCGACCTACGTCGAGGCCGAAACCCACCGCATCACGGTATCCGTCTTCCTTGAAGAACCAATACCCACCGCAAAGCGGAAGGAGCTGATGGCCGGGATGCGCGAAATCAAGGCATGCGGTCTGGCATTGGGTTCTGGGAAGGTGTCGATCACTCGAGTGCGGCGCGAAGACTGGAGCGAATCCTGGAAACGGCACTTCAAGCCGATTTGTCTTGGCCGAGCCCTGATGATCAGGCCGAGTTGGAGCCGCCTTCGGGCTCGTCCGGGAACAGCGGTTGTGGTACTTGACCCGGGACTGAGCTTTGGAACCGGCCAGCACGCCACGACCTCATTCTGTCTTCGGCAGCTCGTGTCGTGTCACAAAACGAGACAATCCCAGTCATTTCTAGACATCGGCACGGGCTCAGGAATCCTCGCCATCGCCGCCGCAAAGCTGGGCTACAAGCCAATCGCGGCCTTCGACAATGACCCGGTGGCTGTTCGAACGGCGCAAGCGAACGCCCGCCGCAACCGGGTTTTGCACCGGCTCACGATCACCCGAGGCGACGTCACCCGGCTTTCCGCGAATGGAAGAATGCGGTATGACTTGGTCTGCGCAAACCTGATTGACACGCTTTTGATGGACGAATCGGCTCGCATTCTAGGGCGTCTGCGAAGCGGCGGACGTTTGGTGTTGGCCGGAATCCTGTCCACGCAATTCGCTTCTGTGCAAAGGGTTTACGAAGCCGCCGGCCTGAAGCTCGTCGAAACCGAAATTGAACGCGAATGGCGATCGGGCACGTTCCAAGGGTAATTTCGTCGTCCACGGTGGTTAATTTTTTCCGCCATAGGCCCATACGAACCGGCCGCACAGAGAAATATCGAATATTTTCCTTGAACAGTTCCGCAAGAACAGGGTCGAAATTAGTGCAATTTGGCTCGTATGGCGGAATCGATACAGCGTTTTCAGTCCTCAATGCAAAGGTCAAGAACCGTCTGGCATCATTCCGGCTATTAGCGGAGCTGAGAAAGGAAATAACTATGAGCAAATCGTTAGATGTCATTGCAGAAGCGATTCGGAGCAGTAAACATCCCTTCCCTCAGGTTGCAGACCGTCCGGACAAACCTCATAAGAATCGTTACGAACGTCGGAAAGTGAAACAGTATATCCAACTAGGCGATTGGGCGACCGAATCCAAGACCTAACGTTTAACTCCATCATCAATTGAGAAGCCACGCGCAAGCGTGGCTTTTTTGTTTGTGGAGGGCCTCCTTTCGCTCGGGGCATGCATCGGGACAATGAACTGGTTCCCACGGTGGGGTAAGACGCCGTCGAGCCCTGGAATCTCGGTCGGCAAGAAGATCAGGGCTCGACGGCGTCTTACCCCATCGCCGGTTCATGGGTAGGGAACACCTCCAACGATTGGACGTGAATCGAGGCCATGAAC
>CAYHFE010000104.1:0-16613 GCA_964355375.1 uncultured Verrucomicrobiota bacterium | reverse complement strand
CCCGTCGAGGCGCCGGTCGAAACACGCGAGTGCTCGTGTGCTCCCCATTTCGTTCCGCAGACTAACGGCTTGGCACGTAGTCTCGGCTTCAGCCGGTCGGGGCGTCGGCAAGCCCACGCACGTTGAATCGTTGGACGCGCGACCGCCTAAAGGCGGGACTACATACCTTCCCGTCTCTGCGCTCTCTGCGTTCTTTGTGGTTAAATCGAGTTCCGTTCTCATAGCCGGTTCAAAGTTTGCGATAGAAATACCACGCGGGTTGGGGATTCAGACGTTGCAGCGCAGCGACGGGCTGGCCGTTGGCTTTGCCTCCAAAGATGAGGAGTTCAGTCCCGGACCAAACGGCTTTGGCTTCGCTGCGAGCCGTGGGATTGCCGGACGAGTTGAGGGTTCGCCATTTGTTTGCCGTCACGTCGTAGGCTGCGCCCGTGGCCACCGTGCCGTTCCCATCTTCTCCGCCAAACACCAGCATTTCACTGCCGGTCCAGAGAGCGACGTGGCCCGCTCGGGCCGAGGGTGCCCCCGCCGTCGGCAGCGTGGTCCAGGCATCCGTGGCCGGGTCGTAAAGCGCGCCATCGCCCAAAAACGAACTGCCATTGCGTCCGCCCCAAACGATCAGCTTCTGTCCCGTCCAAATGCCAGAGTGGCCGCCGCGCGCGGAAGGCGCGTTGGCGGTGGCCGTGGTCTGCCAGGATTGCGGCGTCCCGGCGGCGTCCACGAGCAACCGTCCGCCCGAACTGACGGGGCCAAGCGCGGCCTCACCACCCCAAACGATCAAGCGGGTGCCCGCCCAAACCGCCACCGCAGAGTGGCGCGCTTCCGGAGGGCTGGCCACAGTCAACGCAGTCCATTGGTTGGCGGCGGGATCGTAGAGCGCGCCGTTCGCGAGATAGCCCGCGGGGCCGCGTCCGCCCCAGACGATCATCCGATTGCCGGTCCAGACGCAGGCGTGATCGCTGCGGGCGGACGGAGCGCCGGAGGCGTTGAGGGAGTTCCACACTTGCGCCGAGGGTTGGTAGCGGCCACCCGTATTGACGTAGCCGCCGCTGCCGAATCCGCCCCAGACGATCATTTCCGTGCCGGACCAAACGGCGCTGTGCGATTGCCGTCCGGACGGCGCGCTAAAGGTGGAAATGGGCGTCCAGGAATCCGTGGTTGGCGCGTAGTTGCCGCCGGACGCGGCGTAATTGTCCGAGCCCAAGTACCCGCCCCAGACCACCATGTCCTGGCCGGTCCAAATTGCCGTATGACCGAAACGGGCTCCCGGCGCTTCGATCCCGGAGCCGCTTTTCCAGTCCAAAGCGGCGGTGGAATAGAATGAAACGTATCCGCTCGAGAGCAACGTGGTGTCTTGCGGGTCGCTCGAAACAGCGGTCGAACCGTGACCTTCGGCCGTGTTGAGGCGATTGGAAAGGGTGGTGAGCTGCGCGCTCAAAGCGGCGAGCTGAGCCGCCACGTCCGTTCCCAGTTTGGGTGCTGTGACCGCACCGTCCGTCACGGCTGCCGATATCAGAGAATAGCCGGCGCTGGAAACGCGTTGGTCGGGGGTGAGAAGCTGAAAGCCTCCAACACCATCATTGAACCAAACGCGCAGATAGACCGCGCTATTGGTGAACACGCCGGGCGGCAGGACCGCCATGTTGGCCAGGCTGGTATCGCCGAGCATCAGGGAATAGAGCCCTCGGCTGACGGACACGGAGACGCTGGCATCCGGCTCGCCGTCGTTGTTGGCATCAGCGGCATTGCGCCAGTAGGTCTGCGAGGCGCCACTGTTGACGAGCGCGAGCTTGAACTGGCCCGTGCCTTCAAACCCCGTTGTGCCTACAGAAATGCGGCCCTGGTAGTTGAGCAAACCCGGGACCTGGGCCATGGCGGTGAAAGGAGAGACGAAGCAGAACCCCGCCAGAGCGAGAAGGAACCGGCCGGCCCATCTGAGCAAGCTTTGTCGCAACGCTGACGACTTTCGTTGTCTCACAGAACAATTTACGGACATGCGCCAAGATTTAGCCTGTCCGAGTGAGTGGCGGTAGTCGTCCTTTCATGCGACACGGTGGACAAAAGAAGTTGAGCGTTGATGACGCGCTTCCGCCTCAAGGCGGGATTCCATAGGGCTCTCCCGCGCTTCCCCTGCAAGAGCCAGAACGGGACGATAAGCGGTAATTAGAGCCGTGGTAATTTGCCCCGGCGCGAGGTCAGGAGGTCATCCCGCTCTTCCCCGATGCGCCCTGTAAATACTGCGCCACTGCTTCGCGGGAGGTCGTCACATGCAGTTTTTCGTAGATCCGCCGCAGGTGTTCCCGCACCGTATTGATGCTGCACGAAAAGGCGTCGGCCACCTCTTTATAGCGGTAGCCCTTGACCAAAAACTGGAGGATCTCGTCCTCGCGGGGCGAGAGATGAACCGGCGGCGGTGACTGAGATCGCGTTTTCAAATCGTTCGGATGGAAGTGAGCCACGACCATGCGGGCGATGCTGCTGGACATCGGCGACCCGCCCTGGTGCGCGTCCCGGATCGCCTCCAGAATCTCGGCCGGCGGGGTGTCCTTTCTCAGAAAGCCAACCGCCCCCGCGCGCAGGGCGTCAAACACGCATTCCTCATCCTGGTACACCGTGAGGATGATGATCTGGGTGCGGGGCAAGCTTGGTTTGAGCTTGCGGACGCACTCGATGCCCGACTGCTTGGGAAGTTGGACGTCCATCAGGACGACGTGGGGTTCGGTCTTGGGGAGATTCTCCATCGCCGACTCGGCGTCGGAGTAACTTCCGATCAACTCAAAGCCCGGCGATCCGCCCACGAGAATCGCGAGACTGCCGCGCACGCGCTCGTCGTCCTCGACTAATGCCACTCGGATTGCCATGATAAGGATGTTTCCAATCTATAAAATCTACTGCCAATGCCCTACGCTCCGCCAGTCGCATAAACATGCGACGGCTGTCTCGTTTCCTGGGAGCAGCCCAGCCGTATCTTCAGATGAGATGGGGAGCGCACGCGCCCTCGCGTGCGGTGGTCGGCGCCCTCGCCGACCACTCTGGCGCGTTCGAACGAGTCACCGTTTAGTGACTGAATTGCGAGCCGTTCCGACCGGCGAGGGCGCCGGCCGCAACACGCGAGGGCGCGTGTGCTCCCCAATTCCTACTGCATCCTGACGGCTCCGCGTGTTCTACTTCTTGGGCAAGGGCAATCGGGCATGGATTCTCGTGCCCTGGCCTGGCGCACTTTCAATCTGCAGTTGTCCGCCCAGATCGTGCAGGCGCTTTTCCATGTTGACCAGCCCATGGGATTCCTCCGCCACTTGGGTTCTCGAAAAGCCCTGGCCATCGTCCGCGAAGCTCAGGCGCAGCTCGTGATCGCACAGCTCCAATTTGACACGAAGCTCGGAGGCCTGCCCGTGCTTCGCCACGTTACTCATCGCTTCCTTGGCGACCATGAAGAGGCTGCGTCGGAGCTCGGCGGTCAAGGTCAGAGCCGGTATCTCGGCCGGAAATTCGAAGCGCAAGCGGAGGGCGCTTCCCGCAAAGAATCGTTCCGCATAATTGGAGACGAACGAAGCAAAACTCCGGAGCGTGTCCTTGTCCGGGTCGGTCGCCCAGATGACCTCACCCATCGCTCGGGTCAATTCACGGGCGGACTCGCTCAGGCGGGTGGCGAGCATTTGGACATCGCCCGATTGATCGGCGTGTTGGCGAACCAACTCTCCGACCATCGCCAAATGAGTCAGCCCGGCGCCCAGATGGTCGTGCAGGTCACGGGCGATGCGAGCGCGTTCCTGCAAGCGCTCTGCCTCCCGGCTTTTGCGCAGGTAAAGAGCGCGGGCGATAAAGGACCAGATCATCAATCCGCCAAAGGTGGCGCCTCCCGGTAAGGTGATCCAGGCGTTCGCATACCAGGGCACGCCCACCCGGAAGCTAAATCGGGCCGGCTCCGAGTAATTGAGATCGCGGTCAATCGCCTGGACCTCAAAACTGTAAGCTCCGGCTTTTTGCGGCGTCCAGTCGAAGCGCCGGTCCTTGGTCACGGCGGCGAACACCGTCTCGCCGGAACGATTGGCCAGACGGTACCAAAACTGCCGCTTCTCCGGATGCGTCTTCTGATCGATTTCCTGGTACTGAATGGTGACGCGACGTCCGGTCGTGATGTCGGGAAACTTCGAAAAGTTCGTGAGCGTTTGGTCATCCAGCAGCACCCCGCGCACCCGCACTGAAGGTCGCGTCTTGGTGGGCTGGTATCGGGTCAGGCCCCCATCAAGAAACCCGACCCAGAGCGAGTCGTCCGCATTTGTCTTCACGGTAAAGACGCGGTTTCCCGACATCCCATCCCGCTTATCGAGCACCGTCACGGCCTTCCCGTCGTAGCCCAACAAACCGCTGCTGTCGGTCCCGATCCAGATCTTGCCGTCAATGGTGCGCGCACTGCACCAAACATGCTGGTCGGGCAGCCCGTTGGTGGCCGTGATGGAAACACACTTGGATCCATCCCAACGATGCAGACCCTGATGGCTGTTTATCCAAAGAGTCTCATCGGCGTCACGCCGGATACTGAACACCGCTCCCGTCGGTATTCCCAGCCGCTCGCGAAAATCCTCGATCTTGCCTCCGCGGTATCGTGCCAACCCGGCGCTGGTCCCCACCCAAAGACCACCGTCCAAACTCGGCTCCAACGCCCAGACTTGATCGTCCGGAAGACCCTGTGCTTTGCCAAACACCGTTTCATCTCCGGTCCTGGGATTATAGCGAGAGAGGCCTCCGCCGTTCCAACCATGGCCATACCAGAGATTCCCTTGATCGTCGCTGCTCAACGCGATCACCCAATTCCGCTCCAACACTCGGATCATTTGCCCACGCTCCTGTTTCATGATCCCCGAGTCCGTGCCAAACCACAGCGTGCCGTCGGCGGCTCGGTGAATTTGCCGCACATAAGGCTTCGGGGAGCTCGAAGTCACGGATCGGAGTTTCTTGCCATCGCTCCGAAATACGCCAGCCCATCCCGTCCCAATCCAGACGCTCCCGTCCGGCTCCGGTTCGATGGCGAGCACTTCAGGCGCGTTGCCTTCGCTGTTGCCCAGGCCATCTCGGTGCGTGAACCGGATGAAACCCTTCGGATCAAATCTGGAGACACCCCAGCCATTGGCACACCAAAGCACGTCGTCCGAGTCCACGAAGATGTCCCGCACCCAACGGTTGCTCAATCCATCCTCCTCCAAATAATTGACGACGGTCGTCCCGTTGAATTTCGAGAGGCCTCGACCCGTGGCGAACCAAAGCGCCCCATCCGACGTCTCGGCAATGTCGTAAATGACATCGCTCAGCAAACCATTCTCCAGGCCGAGCCGTGAGAAGGTCTTGCCGTCATATCGGTAAGCTCCGCCCTCCAGGGTGTCGGCGAACCATATCGCGCCGTCCCTGGCTTCGTGGAAACGCCGGACGTCGTGGGCGCTGAACCCGTCGAACGGCCGCAGCCGGGTGAAATCCGCGCCATCAAACCGCACCAAGCCTTGCGAAGTTCCCATCCACAAGGCCCCGTCGCGCGCGCGCACGAGAGCATAGATCTTCTCCCCAGGAAGACCGGCCGGTCTGGCCAACGTGACCAGGTTTCGGCCATCGTACTGACACAATCCGGCGCCGGTGGCGAACCAAACCGTTCCATCCGGATCCGACAGGATGTCATTCACATTCTGCTGCGCCAGTCCCTCGCCAAACGACAACCTCTGCGTCCTTCCGCCAACGTGCCGGCTGACGCCGCCGGCCGTTCCAATCCAAAGCGTGCCATCGGCTCCGTGTTCCAGGGCGTGGATTTGGTTGGCCGGAATTTCCGGCGCGGAAGCCATCATCTTGAATTCGACGCCGTCATAGGCGTAAAGAAAGGACTCGTCCGTGCCTATCCAAAGGAGGCCGTCGGGCGTGCGATGAACGTTCGTGGGGTGAACCTCCCTTAATCCCTGGGTTATTGGGTAGTTTTTCCAAACGCCTTTCTTGGCGTCGGGAACCATGAACCGGATTCCCTCATTCGGACGGCCAGATTGGACCGCGACCACCGGCGATCCGGATGCGTCGGTTCCCTGACTGGCTTCCGGATCAACGAATTCATCCGGCCCGTGGCAACGAAGCCGGTACTGGCCGGGCCGCAGATTCACGAATTGAAAGGTCCCGTTCAACTCCGTGAGTGCAGTCGCGGAGAATCCTGGCATCGGAAGCAGCGATCTGATCCTGCCGTTCTCGGCGGAGCTCGGTTGCTGCTCATCCGTGAAGTCAAGACGGCGCGACGGCGCCGCCCCACCGGGGTCGGAAGAGGGATCGCGGACGCGGATAGCGTCCACCACGAGCGCGGTCTGCGGCGAACCATCCATCGCCATGACTTTGCCGGAAATAGAAATCGCCCGGGTTAAGGCAACCTCCAGTTCCCGACGTTCGCCGGGGGGAGTTGAAACATCGAACAACCAGGCGCCCAGCTCCCCGGCGGTGACCCGCAAATCATACGTCTCGGACAACGGATAAAGGCAGGCCACGGCCTTGCCGGTTTCATCAGTCTTCAATCGCGCTACCACTTCGCCCCGGTCGTAAAACTGGACCAGCGCGCCGGAAACGCCTTGCCGTGCCGAATCGGTGACGAGGAGTTCCAGATTCGCCCGGCTTGGAGGCAGCGGTTGAAAGATGACATGCCGCGCTTCCAGCTCGAACTGGAACTTCAGCAGACAGGTGTTGCGTCCCGCGCCGAGTTTGATCGGCCAAACCGGGGCGAGGTCGGTGCTCCTGCCCAGCCTTGGGAACGATGGCCTCACGGAATTCCCGTTGAGCCACAGGAGCGATGGACCATCATATCCAAAACGAACATCCGTCTCACACGCCTGTTCGCTCTGCAATTCACAATAGGCGTAAGACACGGACAACCCGGAAAAACCCACCGCCGGCTCGGAATTCACCCAGTCATTCGTCGAACGAAGGCGCGTCCAGGTGAGGCGCGTCCCGTCGGCCATCATCACGGCATCGCCTTCTTTCGGCCGAACATTCGCTTCTCCGCCCGCCTCCGCCAGGAAGTCGATACTCAACTCTTTGGAGGGAGAAGGACCGAGGACGAGCCATTCCCTGACGAACGATCCATCCACATGATGAACCGGCGCCGCAAGATCGGCCCCGGGCGCGGTGATCGGTCCGCCAGCCAAGAGGCACGCCAGCCCGAGCCGCCCAAGCGGCACTGCCAACGGGCTTTTCAGGAGCCGGGAAGGAGTCGAGCTCCTCACTCGCAAGCGGGTGCAGGACGGAAGATACTTTGTCACAACGGTATCCGACGCCATCTCTCCGACCAATGTCAGAGTCTCCTCACGTCGTCTCCTACATCCAAAGAGGCGGCACGCGGTCTCAATTCGTTTCAAAGTGAAATGGAATGTCTCCATGAAGCGACATTTAATGTTCAACTTTCAACGCTTAACGCTCAACAATCAACCACTGGTGCCGCTCGGTTGCTTGGTGACGACAAAGCGATGGCCGTCGGGAGGAAGATATTGACCCAGCCGGAAATCGATAAGCTGGATGAAAAGCTGAGGTTGCCCGAGTGCGGCACCGAGACATACCCGCCGTTGAGGCTAAACGCCCGCCCCACTTGGCCGGGGGCGAAGGTCGCTGTGTTTTGAAGCGTGCCCTGGTGGGCGGAGATGGAGTCATTCGCGTGGTTCTCCGCCCGCCACCAGGTCACCGCCCGGGAGAGGCAACCAAGGTGCAACTGAGGAGGTGGCGAGCGAAAAGGCTTTCCGGACATTCTTGGCGGCCCCCAATCCCTCCGCTTCGACCCTAAGCACCAACATCCGAACCAATCCGGCTGCAGGTTCGCTACTGGACGACGAGCTCGGTGATGATCACCTCTTGCACGACGTTCGACCCCAAAATGCGATTGCACTCGTAGAGCATTTCCGCCCGAATCACATTCCGAAAACTGGGCGACTGGGCGTTTTTATAGGACTTCTGGCCAATCCGATTGGTGATGCTGTTGTAAAGCTCGGGCTGATTCGCATTGACCTTGCGAATTAACTCGTCGGTGTTCTTGGCCGAGAGAAAGACCTGGACCATCGCAAAATGCTGAGACTTCACGTCGGACAAGCGAGTGATGATTCTCTGCGAGGTTTTCGAATTCGTCGAGATGATCATGTCCGAAGTCAAATCCTTGCCCTTCAGTTTTGGAAAGAACGTCACTTTGGTAGGGACCAACGGCACGGCCAATTTCGGCGGAGCCGGCACGGATTTCTCTTCCGAGTTCTTGGATTTGCCCTTTTTTTCACCCGCCGACTCGCTCGAGGGCTCGCTCGACGACTCCTCCGACTCAGCGGTTGTCCCTTCTGCGGCGTGCGCGGTGGTTTCGCCAAACCGTTGATAGACAACCCAGCCCACGGGAAATAGCAGGACGACGGCGAGAATCCGGGGCAAATGGTCCAGTAAACCTCGCTTCTTCTTTGCGGGTTTTGCTTCGTCAGTGGTTTCGCTAGCCATAGGGTCAGTCGTGATGAACGTCCCGAATCGTTACCTCAGACTCGTTGATCCGTCCACCGGAATCTTCATCATTTGAATAGGTCTTGACCTGACCGCAGGGGCCTACTTAGTGTGGAGGGCGTGTTTAGGCACGTTCATGTTTGCGCAACTTAAAGGCCTGTTTTCCAACGACATTGGGATCGACCTGGGGACCGCGAATTCCCTCGTTTACGTACGTGACAAGGGAATCGTGCTGCGCGAACCTTCCGTGGTTGCCATTCAAGCCGGGACCACCAATGTCTTGGCGGTCGGAGAAGAAGCCAAGCGGATGCTGGGGAGGACTCCCGGCAATATTGTCGCGATTCGCCCAATGAAAGACGGCGTGATCGCCGATTTCGAGATTACGGAGGCGATGCTTCGGCACTTCATTCAAAAGGTCCACCACCGCAAGCTGATCAACCCTCGCGTGGTGGTGGCCGTCCCTTCGGGAATCACGGAAGTCGAGAAGCGAGCGGTCAAAGACTCCGCCACCCATGCGGGCGCGCGCGAGGTCTATTTGATCGAGCAACCGATGGCCTCGGCCATCGGAGTGGGTCTGCCGGTGCATGAGCCGGCGGGCAACATGATCGTCGATATTGGCGGTGGCACCTGTGAAATTGCGATTATCTCGCTCGCGGGAATCGTGTTCAGCCGCAGCCTCCGGGTGGGCGGAGATGAATTCGACGAGACGATTATCGCGCACATGAAGCGCGCCTATAACCTCATGATTGGCGAACGCACGGCGGAGGAAATCAAAATCCGCATCGGTTCAGCTTTTCCTTTGGAGCAAGAACTCAGCATGGATGTGAAGGGGCGCGATTTGGGCGCCGGATTGCCGAAGACCTTGACGGTCCGCTCGGAAGAAATCCGCGAGGCTTTGAAAGAGCCCCTGACCAGCATTTTGGAATCGGTCCGGATCACCTTGGAGCGATGCCCGCCTGAATTGTCTTCGGACCTGGTGGACCGCGGGATAGTCATGGCCGGCGGCGGAGCTCTCCTTCGGGGTATCGATCGCCTGGTGGCGGAAGAGACGGGGTTGCCCGTTCATATTGCCGATGATCCTCTGACGGCCGTGGCGGAAGGCACCGGCCGGGTCCTGCAAGAGCTTTCCTTTCTAAAGCGAGTGGCTTATTCCAGCAGAACTTGAGACCGCCTCGCGTTCGCCCGAGAAGATGAATCGGGTGACAGAATGTTCAGAAGGCCGCATTACATAGCCTTAAGCGTTGTTTTATTCATAGTGCTGATTGTCTTGAGCCTGCCCAATCAAACGGCGGCTCAACTCAAATTGGCCCTAGGCGGTTTCTTTCTGCCCCTCTTCGGTCTGGCCAGTTCGGCCCAATCCCTCGCGGATCGCGGGAGTAGCGCCTTGGTGCCGCGCCGGGTTTTGCTCGACCAGATCTCCAGTCTGGAGGCCGAAGTCCAGCGATTGCGCCTGCAGGTCATGCAGAGCGCGCAGGTCTGGCGGGAATGCGGGGAACTTCGCGAAGCCATTGGCTGGAGGCGCATGACCGCCTGGGATCTGCGCCCCGCTCACGTCACGCTCCGCGAAACCGCCAATTGGTGGAGGACGATTCAGATCGATCGGGGACTCCACGACGGCGTCGTCACCAACATGCCGGTGGTGTCGGCGGATGGACTCGTCGGCAAGATCCGGCAAGTCGGTTACAGCACCTCTCAGGCGGTCCTGATCGGAGACCCCGACTGCCGGGTGACCGCTCTGGTCATCGAAGATTCGTCCGGGAAGAATCCCGGCATTCCTGGGGTCATCTCGGGCAATTCCTCCAGTGTCCTGGATCCGACGATCGTCAATCTGACCTTTGTGGATCGTCGGAGCACGGTCAAGCCCGGCCAGAAAGTCTTGACGAGCGGAAATGGCGGGGTCTTCCCCAAAGGCATTTTGATCGGACAGATTATCGATACCTCCAGCGTCTGGTATGGCGTTTACACCGAAGCCCGGGTCAAGCTGGCGGCCAACCTCAAGAACCTCGACTTGGTTTGGCTGGTTTATCCATGAACTACCTGAGCTTTATCGCATTGATTGCCGTGACCTACCTGACGGTTTTCTTGACCGCCTGGCAGAGCGGCACGCGCAATTGGCTCGGGGTTCAGCTCGATTTCCTTCCCGCGCTCATGGTCTATTGCGGTTTGTCCGTGGACTGGGGCACCCTGAGCGTGATCGCGGTTCTGGGAGGACTCTGGTTTGATTCGCTCTCCGCGAATCCTCTCGGCATCAGCATCCTGCCGCTCTTCCTGATCGGCTTTGTGATTGAGAGGAATCGCGGGCTGATTTTACGGGATCAGACCTACGCCCAATTTTGCCTGGGTGCGGCCGCCAGTGTCTCAGCTCCGATTCTCACGCTGCTGATGCTCTTGAGCATGGGGAACAAACCGCTCTTCGGATGGGGATCCATCTGGCAATGGGTCATCATGGGAGCCCTGGGCGGCGCGTCCGCTCCCTTCTACTTCCGGCTCTTTGCCCGAATCGAGACGGCTTTTAATTTCCAACGACATCCCGAACCCAGTTTTCGTCCGGATCGGGAAGTCAAACGAGGCCGAGTTTGACCTATGCTGGTTTTTGACCAACTCAAGCGCAGCGATCGTCAGTTGCAGTTCCTTTCCCTCTGCATTCTGGCCGGACTGGCCATCCTGGTCTGCGGCCTCTGGTATCTTCAAGTGGTCTCGGTCAAACGATTTCGCGCGGATCTCGAGGATCAATCCTTTCGCACGGTTCGAATTCCGGCGATTCGAGGAAAAATCCTCGACCGCAACCGCCAGCCGTTGGCGGAAAACCGCCCGTGCTACAACATCAATCTCTATCTCGAGGAATTCCGCGCGCAGTTTCTCTACGAGTACACAAACCAGGTCAAGAGGGCGTTTCTGAAGGCCCGTCCCGGGGTCAAAATCAACCGGTCCATCCGCGATGATCTCGAACGTCAGGCCCGATTCCAGGCGGTCAGCAACCTCCTCATCCAAGTTTCGTCCGCCCTCCGCGAACCGCGCAGCTTGGTCGAAAAAGCCTTTCAGCGGCATTATCAAAGCCAACGCTCCCTGCCCTTCACGCTGTGGGAGGATCTTTCGTTTGAACAGATGGCTCTCTTCGTGGAACAGACTCCCAATCTGGTCAGTCTCTCGCTGGACGCTCAACCGATCCGCGTTTACCCGTACAAAACCGTCGCAGCCCATCTGTTGGGTCACCTGAGACGCGATGACGACCCGGATAAAGAGGAGGAGATCTCGTTTCAATTCCGCCTGCAAGACTACGTCGGCGTCAAAGGAATCGAACGGGCTTTTGACAAAGAGCTTCGCGGGAAGGCCGGAGTCAAGACCGTCTTGGTCAACAGCATGATGTATCGCCAGTCGGAGAAGCTCTGGCCGGAACCTGAGCCGGGACAGAATGTTATCCTAACCCTCGATCTGCCGATTCAACTGGCCACCGAAAAGGCGCTCAATAGCGTCTATACGACCGTCCGCGGCGCCGCCGTGGTCATGGACATTCGGACGGGTGATATTCTGGCCCTGGCCTCCGCCCCCGCGTTTGACCCGAACAAATTTGTCACCCGTTTCACCGCCGCGGAATGGGCCAACGCCAAGATGGAGGATCCGGAGTTGACGCCCCAGGTCAACCGCGCGGCTTACGGCGAATACGCGCCCGGCTCGATCTTCAAGATCATCGTCGGATTGGCCAGCCTCGAAGCCGGCGTCCTCGACCCGGACGCCCAATACCACAGCACCGGGCAGTTCATCCTCAGCTCCAAAGTGAAACCTATACATGACACGGCTGGACCTGGGCTTTTCGATTTTCGGCGCGCTTTCTTCAAGTCCAGCAATCCGTATTTCATTTACCACGGCCTCAAAGCGGGTCCGCGAAAAATCGTCGAAATGGGGAGGCAATTTGGCCTCGGCGAACGGACCGGAATCACCCAAGGACAAGAGTCGGCCGGCTACTTCCCCAGCCCGGACCATTTGGTCAAATATGATGGAAGCCGATGGTGGGAGGGTGACACGGCCAATCTTTGCATCGGCCAGGGTGAACTCAGAGTAACCCCGCTGCAAATGACCGTCATGACCGCGGCGGTCGCGAATGGGGGCAAGGTCATTGAACCCCGCCTCGTCATGCAAGTGGAACCTCCTGGGCCCCACTCCGACGCGGACGTGATTCGCTTTCCCCCCGGCCAAGTCCGGCGGGAATTGAAAGTGAATCCGCAACACCTGGAACTGACGCGACTGGCCATGCTGGATGACGTCGAACACATGAATGAACGCCGGGAGTTCGACGGCACGGGACGAACTGCGGCCGTCAAAGGCATGCGGGTCTGCGGAAAGACCGGAACGGCGCAGAAAAACGACGAGCACGGACACCATAAGGAGTATGTCGTGTGGTTTGTCTCCTACGCTCCCTACGAGTCTCCGCGCTACGCGGTCACCGTGGTCGTGGAAGGCGGCAGCTCCGGCGGCGGCACCTGCGCCCCCATCGCCAGAGAGATCTACCAAGCCCTCCTCAAGCGCGAGACGCAGACGGTCGTAAGTTCCCCATCCGTCGCCGCGAATCTGGAGAAGGACCGTTCCGAGGGCGCGTGGTTGGCTTCCGATAGCGGCCCACCCCGAATCCACCCATGACAAGCCATGTTTGACGTCCCTCTCAAAAAGGTCGAGCGGCAAGTGGATTGGCCGATGTGGTTGGCCATTCTCGGGCTGATGATCATCGGCGCGACCTTTATCTTCAGCGCCACGACGGCGAACGAAACCATCAGTCTGGGGCGCCGGTTTCGGGAAACCGCCTGGCTCCCCTTCGGACGCTGGCTCATCGGTCAATTCTATTTCAAACAAGTCCTGGCCTACGGGCTCGGCGTGACCGCGGCGGCGGCCTTCTGCCTGTTCGACTATCACAAGCTGGCCCGTTGGTCTCTCGTCATTTACTGGATGACGATCCTGCTTCTCATCGCCGTGCTCGTCGCCGGCAACACCGTCCTGGGCGCGCGGCGTTGGATCGACCTCGGAGTGTTTCAATTTCAACCGTCGGAATTCGCCAAACTCTCGGTCCTGCTCGTGCTCGCCAATTTCCTGAGCCGACCCGCCGACGAGCTCCGCGAGCCGAGCCTTTTTCTCAAGACGCTGGGCATGACTCTCCTGCCCTTCGTCTTGATCCTCAAGGAGCCCGATCTTGGCTCCGCGCTCGTCTTGCTGCCCATCTGTCTGGTCTTGATGTATGTGGCGGGCGTCCCGGGCGCCTACCTGAAAGCCCTTTTGAGCGGCTCCGCCATTCTGGTCACGCTGTTGGTCGTGGACATTCTGTTCGCGCCCCCCCACCTGCGGATCCCGCTCCAGGAATATCAGCGGCACCGCTTGCTCGTTTATTTCGGTCAGGATTTCGCTCCGCATGCCACGACCGAGGCGGAGCGGCAGCGCGCGCGCCAATTGCAGGAGGAAAAATCCTACAACGTGGTGCAGGCGCTGATTTCTGTTGGTTCGGGAGGATTAACCGGCAAAGGCTGGCGGCAGGGCACGCAGAATGCCCTCGGATACTTGCCCAAGGCCGTGGCCCATAACGATTTCATTTTCTCTGTCATTGCCGAGGAGAAAGGATTTCTGGGCGGCGTGATTATCCTCACGCTTTACGCGGTCATCCTCTTCACCGGGATTAGAATCGCTGGCCAGGCGCGCGATCGCCTGGGTCGGTTGCTGGCGATTGGTGTTGTCACGATGTTCTTCAGCCACGTCTTCATCAACATCGGCATGAACATTCGCATTATGCCTGTGACGGGCATCCCACTGCCGCTGCTCAGTTACGGCGGGACTTCAGTGCTCTGCTCCTTGATCGCCGCAGGCATGCTGCAAAATATCTACATCTACCGAAGATCTTATTAGTATGAGTGAACGAAACTTTTCCAATCGCCGCCGCGGCGGCATGCGTTTCCGCCCCAGCGGCGGCCTATCCACCGGCGCCAAAGGTCATGATCGCGCCGCCACCGACGCTCGCGCGGAAGCGGTCGGAGAAAAAATTACGTCCGAGGGGATTTTTGACAAATCCCGCCATCTCCGGGAAATCGAGCGGGCCGAGAATGTCGCCGCCGGTTTGCCTCCGGAAGGGATCGCGAGCCCCGACGGCACCCCGGTCGAACGGGGCGAAAGGAAACACGACTTCCGCGAACCCACTGCGGAAGCGGCGACGCCGCCGCCCGATGATCCCGCTTTCACCCCGGTGCTGATCAAAGACCGGCCCCCGCAGGGCCTGGTCGAAACCATCAAAGCCGCGGCTAACAAGGTCATCAAGAGAGTCCAGCGGATGATTAAGCCGAGCAAAAAGATTCACAAGGAAGTCATCATCAATGCCGAGTCCCTGGAAACGCGCGTCGCCGTCATGGAAGAGGGCAAACTCGAAGAGTTCACCATCGAGCGCACCAGCGATGAGCGGCTCGTCGGGAGCATCTTCAAGGGCAAAGTGCGCAATCTGGAAGACGGACTCAAAGCCGCGTTTGTCGATATCGGCTTCGAGAAAAACGCCTTCCTCCATTACTGGGATATCGTCCCGGCGAATTTCGACAGCGGAGTCGAAATCGTGGAGCGCGAAACGAAGAAGCGGGAAAAGCCGCGCATCACCCAGCGGGACATCCCGCGGCTCTACTCACCCGGCACCGACATCATCGTGCAAGTGACCAAGGGCCCCATCGGCACGAAAGGCCCACGCGTCACCACCAACCTCGCCCTCCCCGGAAGATATCTGGTTCTGCTCCCGAACTCCGATCAAAGCGGCATCTCGCGCAAGATCGAAAACGGGGAAGAACGCCAGCGGCTGAAGAAGATCCTCCGCGGCCTCAACATCCCCGATGGCATGGGCGTCATCATTCGCACGGTCGGCGAAGGCCAGCAGGCCCGGTATTTCGTGCGCGATCTGGCCCTGCTCCTCGATGAATGGAAACAAGTGCAGGAAAAGATCACCCGTCAGCCCATGGCCACGTGCGTCTTCCAGGAGCCCGACTTGATCGAACGGACCGTGCGCGACTTCTTGACCGAGGACGTCGAACGCATCGTCGTGGATAGTGCCCACCAGTATGACCGCATTCGCGAGATGATCGGCCGCATCTCCAAACGGTCGGCTTCCAAGGTCAAACATTACAGCGATTCCCAACCGGTTTTCGATCGGTTCAATGTCAGCCGCCAACTGGAGAACGCCTTTGCCCGCCAGGTGCATCTGAAGAGCGGCGGATACATCGTGATCGACGAAACCGAAGCCTTGGTCGCGATCGATGTCAACACCGGACGCCACAAGAGCAGCAAAGACCAGGAGTCCACCATCGCCAAAGTCAACCTGGAAGCCGCCGAAGAAATCTGCCGCCAGCTTCGGCTGCGCAACATGGGCGGATTGATCGTCCTGGACTTCATCGATATGAAATCACGCCGCGATCAGCAGGCCGTCTATCAGCGCGTTCGCGAAGGACTCCGCCGGGACAAAGCCAAGACCCACGTCCTGCCCATCTCCCAACTTGGTTTGATGGAAATGACCCGGCAACGCCATTCCGAGAGCGTGCGCGCCGCCGTCTATGACGACTGCCCGTACTGCAAGGGCCGCGGTAAAGTGAAGAGCGCCTTGACCATGAGCGTCGAGATTCAACGGAAGCTGGGTGAGATTCTGAAAAAACGCCCGCGCGACGAGTCCGACTTCCAGCTCCGCATCGTCGTCAATCCGACCGTGCTCGAGCGCCTCCGCAACGAGGATGAGAAACTGCTCATCGATCTCGAGAAGCGTTACTTCGGCAAGCTCTCGTTCCGCGCCGATCCCGCCTTCCACGCCGAGCAATTCAAAATCGTCAATGTGACGACGAACGAGGAAATGGCCAGCGTCGGCTCGTGATCGCCGCTCCATGAACCGTTGCTGTTTGAAGGGGGAGCGCGGCCGTCCCGGCTGCACCGGTCGGCGTCTCGCCGACCGGAATCAAACGGGTCCGCCCCCACGAGGGTTCGGCAGAACGCCGAACCCGGCTGGCGAGAGGCCCACGCTCCCCATCCTTACTTCAGGTTCATGGTCCCAAAAGCGAGCCGGCAAGGCCGGGCGGCTCTTCATGAACAGGGGTGGGGTGAGACTCCGTCGAGCCCTGACTTTTTTGCCGACCAAGATTCCAGGG
>CAYHFE010000103.1:0-16656 GCA_964355375.1 uncultured Verrucomicrobiota bacterium | reverse complement strand
GCCATCGATCCCTAGGTGATGCCTTTCCCGCTCCCGAACCTGGAGGGTGGACGGCGAGATATCCAAACGACGCTCTGTCAGGGACTGGAATCGTCCGGACCGCGCCGCAAACTGAAATCTCACTCAGCGAGAAGATGAAAACCAAGCCTTTAAGCCGCCATCCCATGAACCTCGGTGGGGCGAGACTCCGTCGAGCCCTGACTTTTCTGCCGACCACGACTGCAGGGCTCGACGGAGTCTCGCCTCACCCTGGGAACGAGTTCATGGGCCGATCGGTGGCGTGGTCTGCGAAATGGGCCGGGCTTGGGCCGATTGCCGCGATGTGTTGGTTGGCGGTGCTGCCGGGCTGTGGTTGGAAGAGCCCGACTCCCGACGGTTCCGGTTCGATCGAATGCACCGAAGTGCAGGTGGCGTCCGAGGTGGGCGGCCGTTTAGCGAAGTTGCTACCCGAGGAAGGAGCCCAACTCAAGAAAGGCGAGGTCGTCGCCCAGATCGATCCGGCCGAGCACACGCTCCGGCGCGACGAGGCGAAGGCCGTCCTTGCGCAAGCCCAGGCTCAGCTCGAGTTGATTCAGGCCGGGGCGCGGGCCGAGGACATTGCGCGGGCCTCGGAGCAAGTGCGGGAGGCCAAAGTGGTGGCCGAAGCCGCGGCGGCTGATCTCCGACGGATTCGCGAAGTCTTTGAACAGAAGAGCGCCAGCCCGAAACAATTCGATGACGCCAAGGCGGCGGCCGAGCGCGCCGGGGCGGTCGGGGCGGCGGCGGAACAGAACCTGGCCAAGTTGAAGGCCGGAAACCGCCCGGAGGAAATCCGTGTGGCCCAATCTCAAGTGGAGGTGGCTCGGGCGCGGCTGGCGATTTACGAAAAGGCCCTGGCCGATTGCACGGTGGTGGCGCCGCTCGATGGGGTGGTCACGGTTCGCAGTCGCGAGAACGGCGAGATGGTGAATCCGGGGACGCCTCTTCTGACGGTTTCGAGGCTTGAAGAGGTCTGGCTTTCCGTTTACGTGCCGGAGACGCGGTTGGCGCAAGTCAAGCTCGGACAGTCCGCGCGGGTGAAGCTGGACGGTGTGGAGAGGTTTTTCGAAGGCACGGTCACCTTCGTCTCTCCTGAAGCCGAGTTCACTCCGAAAAATGTCCAGACCCCGGCGCAACGGGCCAAGCTGGTCTATCGGGTCAAGATCACGCTGCGCAATCCGGACGGCTGGTTCAAGCCGGGCATGCCGGCGGACGGTTACTTGACGCAGACAAAATGAACCTGCCTGTGTCATCCCCGGCCATCGCCACCCAGAGGCTAGCCCGATCCTTCGGTTCGGTGCCGGCCGTGACCGGTCTGGATCTGACGGTGCCGCGGGGCGAGATGTTCGGCTTGGTGGGGCCGGACGGAGCCGGCAAGAGCACCTCCATTCGCCTGCTCAGCGGCCTGCTCAAGCCGACGAGCGGCGAAGGTCAGGTCCTGGGTTGGGATTTGCAGCGCGACGCGGAACAGATCAAGGCGCGGATTGGTTATCTCTCGCAGAGCTTCACGCTCTATGGCGACCTGACGGTGGATGAGAACATCGAGTTCTTTGCCGAACTTCACGGCGTGCGTGAATACCGGAAGCGCCGTGATGAACTTCTCGATTTTACGCGACTGAACGCTTTTCGCGGACGTCTGGCGCAGGCGCTCTCCGGCGGAATGAAGAAGAAATTGGCTCTGACCTGCACGCTGATTCACACCCCGGAACTCATCTTCCTCGATGAACCTTCGACCGGCGTGGACCCCGTTTCGCGGGGTGAATTCTGGAATATTCTCAGTGAGATTCTGGAGCGCGGAGTGACCATCGTGATGACAACGCCCTACTTGGACGAAGCCGAACGGTGTCATCGGATCAGCCTGATGCATCGTGGACGGGTCTTCATGAACGGGACGCCGGACGAAGTGAAGGCGGCGTTGCCGGGGCGGGTCTTCGAGATGGTGTGCCCGGACCCCGGCGCGGCCTATCGGGTTCTCCGCGAGAATTGGGCCTCCACGCATTTGGCCTTGTTGGGAGATCGAGTCCGTTTTTGGACGACGGATGGCGACCGCGACGCGGCGGCCTGCGTCGATCGACTGAACGGGCGCGGGCTTGGACCAGTCACTTGGTCGGCCGTCGCGCCTTCGCTGGAGGATGCTTTTGTCGGATTGTTGAGCGCTGCCGGAAATGGAGGGGAGGAGATATGAGCAATGCCTGGAAACGTGCCGGTGGCTTGGTCGTGGGCGCCTTGACGATGGCCGGTTCACTGATGGCGGAAGAGAGCTCCGTCATTGTGACTCCGCAACAGATCGTCCACGAGACGCTGGACCACAGCCCGCGCTTGAGGATTCTGGGGCAGGAGATCGTCGCGTCGGACGCGCGATATGGCCAAGCCCGCGCCCAGGGTGGGCCGCATTTCGGAGCGGATGCCCGGGCGTCGAGTTACGCTGGACCGGAGGATTCGCGCTTTGGTCCGGGATTCAGCATTCCGTTTATTGAGAATCGGTCGGGGGCGGGGATCACCGTCTCGCAACCGCTCTACGCCGGCGGGCGGATCAAAAATGCCAAAGAGGCGGCGACGCAACAGAAGAGTGCCGCGGAGCAGGATCAGCGCGGGGCGGAGGCGGATCTCGTTCTTCAAGCGTTAACGGGGTATTGGAGTTGGTCCCAAGCGAACGAGGTTTTGGCCTCGCTCCAGGCGGGCGTCGCGCGCATGGAGACGCACGCCCAGGACATGAGCAATCTGCACCGAGCCGGACTCGCCACCGAAACCGAGTCGTTGGCCACCGCTGTCCAACTCGATCAAACGAGGCTTCGATATGAAGAAGCGCGGCGACGTCGCGATGTGGCCCGAGCGCGAATCCAGTTTCTGACCGGTCACCCCCTGCCGGAAAATGCCACCCCGGTGTCGGCCAGGGTCCTTCCGGATTTTGCCGTGCCGGCCGAAGCGGAATTGCTCGGCGCGGCCATGACCAACCGATCCGAGCGCGCGGCTCGCCGCCGTGACGTGCGAGCGGCGGAAGCGGGAGTGAAGATCAGTCGAGCCGACTACTTTCCTCAAGTCTCGCTGGTCGCGCGGTATGAGCAGGCGCGTCCGAACCTTTTGAGCATTCCGCCCGAGAACCGATGGCAGGAGGATGCGTTTGCCGGGGTGGCGATGTCCTGGAGTCTCTTTGATTGTGGACTGACCAAGGCGAAAGTCACGGAGGCGACAGCTCGCGTCGCTCAGGCCAAGGCCCGGCTGGAGCAGACGGACGAGGAGATTGCCCTACAGGTTCGCGAGGCCCGGTTCAATCTTCAGACGGCTCGGGATCGCGCGGCGGTCACGGAGCGAGTCGAGCAAAGCGCCCGTCGAAACCTGCAATCGGCCACCAGCCTCTGGCGGAGCGGGCTGGCGCGCCACGCCGACGTTCTCGATGCGCACGCCCAGTTGACCGACGCCCAGTTCGAAGTGGGCTCGGCGCGGGCGGATTGGGAAGTCGCCCGCGCGACGCTGGAGCGGGCGGTGGGCCGACTCGAGCCCGCAGTCCGCGCCGGCCAACGCCGGAATGATCCTCCCGCCGGGAACACTGGTTTAGCGAAATGAATCGCGCGCGCGCTCAGGACGGGTTCGGGGGATGGGAAAGGCCTCGATAGTATGGCGCCGAAGGATTCCACGACCGTCATCGAAGTGAAGGAGTTGACGAAAGTCTTCGGGGAATTCACCGCGGTGGATCGCCTTTCCTTTGCCGTGCGGCGGGGGGAAATCTTTGGTTTTCTTGGGCCGAACGGCGCGGGAAAATCGACCACCATTCGCATGCTCTGCGGACTTCTGTCGTCCACGTCCGGCCTGGCTCAAGTGGGAGGGTTTGACATCAATCGGGATCCCGAGCGGGTGCGCGAAACCATCGGCTACATGTCGCAGAAATTCAGCCTTTATCGCGATCTGACGGTGTCCGAGAACATCGCGTTCTTTGGCGGGGTCTATGGACTGGAGGGACCGAGGTTGCGCGAGCGTGGCCGCGTCGTGATCGAGATGGCGGGGCTCCCCGGACTGGAGAACCGGATCACCGGAACGCTTTCCGGGGCCTTGCAGCAACGGCTGGCTCTGGGGTGTGCCCTATTGCATGAGCCGCCCATTCTGTTTCTCGACGAGCCGACCAGCGGGGTCGATGCCATCTCGCGCCGGATGTTCTGGGATCTCATCCAGGAGATGGCGGCGCGCGGCGTGACGATCCTGATCACGACGCATTTTATGGATGAAGCGGAGTTTTGTCAGAGATTGGCCTTCATCAGCGCGGGGAAGCTGGTGGCCTTGAGCACGCCTTCAGCGGTCAAGCGTGAAGCAGTGCAGGAGGACGTCTTTGAGCTGTCGCTGGCGAGCATGCACGGAGCGTTGGAGAAGCTGAACGGCTTGGAGGGGATGGTGGCCGGCTCTTATTTCGGCCCCAAGCTGCACGCGTTTTGCCGGCCCGGATGGTTCGAGCCTCAGGGTTTGGCGCAGGCGGCGCGTGGGCGTGGCCTGGAGGTCACCACGGTGGAGCGAGTGCCGGTGCGACTCGAAGACGTGTTCATGCGCTTGGTGCAAAAGCAAAATCAAAGAGGGGCATGAATCGGTTCTGGGCGATTTTCAAAAAGGAGTTCCGTCAAGTCGGACGAGATCGGCTGTCGCTGGGGCTCTTGATCTTCGTTCCAGCCCTGCTTTTGGTGCTCTATGGTTACGCGCTCTCGTTCGACGTGAAGCATATTCCGATGGCCGTGTTGGATGAGGATCATACGCGGGAGAGTCGGGAGTTGCTCGATAGTCTCTTTCAGAATCCGTACTTTGACCGCCAGGCCACGCTGCGGCGCCGGGCTGAGGTGGATGACGTGCTGAACCGAAATCGGGCGCGGGCCGTGCTGGTGGTGCCGCGCGGTTACGCTCAGCGGTTGTCGCGGGGCGAAAACGTATCGGTGCAGGCGGTGGTGGATGGCTCCGACGCGACCACCGCGACGACGGCCGTCGGTTATTTGGACGCGCTGGCGGATCGTGCGTCCCGCCGGCGGCAATCCGAAATGCTGGCGCGCGCCGGGCGGACCGCCTCGCTGCCGTTGGTCGCGATCGAGCCGCGGGTCTGGTTCAATCCGGAGTTGGAGAGTTCCCACTTTTTGGTGCCCGGGCTGATTGCGATGTTGATGATGCTGTCGGCCGTGATCGCGACCTCGCTGTCGATCGTCCGGGAAAAAGAGCGCGAGACGATGGAGCAAATCATGGTCTCTCCGGTCAAGCCGTTGGAACTGATTTTGGGCAAGACGTTGCCCTACGTGGTGATTTGTCTGGCGACGATGGGGATGATCCTGGCCATGGGCTATGTCCTCTTCGGGATCCGGATCGCCGGATCCTACGCCGTCCTGGGCTTGGCCACGGTGTTGTTTTTGTTCGCGTCTTTGGGCATGGGCATCTTCATTTCCACCATCACCCGATCCCAGCAGATGGCTTTTCAAATCGCCACTCTCACGTCGCTGCTGCCTTCAGTCATGCTCTCGGGATTGATCTTCCCGATCAAATCGATGCCCCTGGTGCATCAGGTGCTGACGATGGTCCTGATTCCGCGCCATTTTGTGGCGGCGATGCGGGGCATCATTTTGAAGGGCGCGGGCGTGACGGATCTCTGGCCGTCGCTCCTGGCCTTGCTGGTGCTCGGAACGGTCTTCAATCTTCTGGCGGTGAGCCGGACGCGCAAGACGCTGTGACATGAAACGGGTTCGCTGCTTGTTGATCAAAGAGCTGGCGCAATTGCGGCGCGATCCGCGTCTCTTCCGCATGCTGGTGGTGGCTCCGCTGATTCAGCTCTTGATTCTGGGTTTTGCGGCCAACAACGACGTCCGGGAAATCGACCTCGCCGTGCGCGATCAAGATCACAGCGTTCCAAGCCGCGAGTTCATTCGCTCGCTCGGCGCGTCGGGATATTTCAAGGTGCAATCCCTGACCGGTCCGGATGCGGACGACGCCCGGTGGCTGATTGGAGGGCGGGTGGGTTTGGTGTTGGTTATTCCTCCCGGGTTCAGCCAGCAGTTGCTCCGGCTTCATCCGGCCCAGGTGCAAGTGCTCGTGGACGGCGCGGACAGCAATTTCGCGGTGCAGGGTGTGAACTATTTGCAGAAGGCCGCGCGGCGGTTTTCGGAGGGAATGATCGAAACGTTGGTCACCGGCTCCGCCACCGGGGGCGCGGCGAGCCGGCCGTCCGTGACCGCGCAAACGCGGGTCTGGTTCAATCCGGATTTGCGCTCGCAGAATTTCATGGTCCCGGCGCTGCTGGCTCAGCTTTTGATGATCACGACGATGATTGTCACGAGCATGGCCCTGGTGAAAGAGCGGGAGGATGGCACCCTGGAACAGCTCGTGGTGACGCCGCTGCGACCGCTCGAGATCATCGCGGGCAAGCTCCTGCCGTTCGTCGTCGTCGGTTTCGCCGAAATCACCTTTGCCCTTCCGTTGATGTTGCTGGTCTTTGACGTTCCCTTCCGGGGCAACCTGCTTTTTCTCTACGCCATGACGGGGCTGTATCTGCTCACGACTCTCGGTTTGGGTTTGTTCATCTCGACCCTCGTGAAGACCCAGCAGCAAGCCATGATGGTGGCCATGTTCTTCGTCATGCTCCCGTTCATCCTCCTCTCCGGTTTTGCCTTTCCCGTCGAGAACATGCCGAAGGTGATCCAGGCGGTGGCCTATTGCATCCCGCTCAAATACTTTCTGACGATTATTCGAGGGGTGTTTCTCAAAGGAACGGGCTGGGTGGAGTTATGGCGGGAAGCCCTGATCCTGCTGTTCTGGGGAATCGGCATTCTGACCCTGGCCACGCTGAAGTTTCGCAAACGGATGGACTGATGGCTCCGCGATGGCGACGGCGGCGCTTGGGAGATTGCCCGCAGGTTTTGAATTGTGAGGGCGAGCCGAGCAAGGGCCGGGAGTTCTTCGCGCCGACTCGATGGGCTCGAACAGCTCATCCTGAGAACGGCAGTTCAACCGCGAATGAACACGAATAGAAACGAATTTCGAGGGAGCTGTCGCGATCGTTGCCTTCACCCGGGAAAGGAGTCCTCCTTCTTCCCTGGATTCGTGTTCATTTTCACTTGCTCCACAAACGAATCAGCCGCAATCCAGCGAAGCCGAAGACTGTTTCCTCAAAAACACCTGCTTTGGGGACAGGCTCTAGATCGGTGCGGTGCTTTTCCCGGCGGTGGTTTCAATGGCGGTAATCATGCGTTTAATGGTGATTGATTTGATCCGGCACGTTGTACTCGTTCTTCATTTTGGCGCGCTGCGCGGCGAAGCGCAGGAAGATTAGCCCGAGGACGAATCCTTCCGGACCGGCACGCTTGTGTTTCGCCGCGTCCCTGTTCGACCACAATTTATCGCCAGCTATCCAAAGCCTTTGTTCAAAGTCGAGATTTGCGGTGTTGGCGTTCGTGTCGAAAGATGTCATGGGACAAGTTCTATCCAAGGATAGAGTGCCGGAGGCGCATCGCAAATCATCACTGTATGGAGACCAAATATGAACAGGCCGGCGGCACCCGAACCAGCGAAAGGAAACCCCCGACTCGCAAAGCGAAGGAGGCGGCACCATCCGTTTTTTGATCAGGTTGGTTCGCAGAATCCGCTCAAAGCGGGGATTCCGGCCATCGACGATCGAGATCCCCGCTCCCCCGCTCAGAGCCTGCCTCGAGCAAATCACTCCTCACACCGGATGCGTGGGCCGAAAGGCAGCCTTCCACCGCGGAGGGAGCAATCTGGTCCACTGAACATGACGACAAGACTCAGCCGTAACAATTCAGAGTGGAACCGCTAATCGACGCGAATTAACGCTAATCCGAACCAAGTCAAGGAAGCCGTCTGCATGCAGGCGCGCTCACTGAACGGTGAACGATGTCTCAACGGAGGAATTCTCTTCAGAGTATTGATTTCATTAGCGTGAATTAGCGGTTCAACTGAATAGACACGGCTCAGGCTTTCGAGCCGCAATCCCGTTGGGGTTGAATCCGATTCTTTCCTGATTTCCCAGGGAAGCTCGTTCCTCGCAGCCCTGGGCTTTCATGCGGAATCCCGTTGGGATTCGGCAAAGAAAACTCACTCGAGTTGTGGGTCATGCACAGATCCAAGACGTTGGCACGCCCGATCGCGTCCCAAGCTTAATCGAGGGTTGTTCCAGGCTCGCCAGCAGGGTGGCGAAGTGGTAGATGGATTCACGATCAATGGAACTGCGCGAACTGGCCGAACAGATTCTTTTTGCGACGACCCTGGAGGAGAAGCTCCGGTGCCCCGAGGTCATCACCGATGATCGGCCCGGCGTGGCGCTGGCGGCGCCGGCCGCGCCCGGTCGTCCGCCGGAATTGCACTTCAAGGGACCCGGCTCCAAATCGTCCGATTTTCCGGGAGTGCCTCGGCTCGAGCAGGAGCGCGAGCGCGGCCGGTTGCTCCATTTTTTTGCCAATCACGAGCTCCTGGCCACGGAGCTAATGGCCCTGGTCCTTCTGCGATTCCCCGATGCCCCGGCCGCTTTTCGCCGCGGCGTCTGGCAAACTCTGCGGGATGAGCAGATGCACACGCGGCTTTACGTCGAACGGATGAGAGCCTGCGGAATTACCTTCGGCGAACTGCCGGTCAGCGGCTATTTCTGGCGCGCCGTTGCGCCGATGGCAAACCCGATGGATTACGTCGCGGGACTGAGCTTGACCTTTGAGCAGGCCAACCTCGATTTCTGCCGACACTTCGCGCGCGGCTTCAACACCGTCGGCGATGCCGTCACCGGCGCGTTGTTCGAGCGGATTTACCGGGATGAGATCGCTCACGTGGCCTGCGGGTTGAAGTGGTTTCGCCGCTGGAAGAATCCGAACGAGAGCGATTGGGCGGCGTTCTGCCGGCAACTGAAATTCCCGCTCTCGCCCCACCGGGCCAAAGGCCTCTCCTGGAATGCCGAGGGTCGGCGCGCGGCCGGATTGGACGCGCAGTTCATCGCGGAGCTGAATGTTTATTCGCAGTCCAGAGGCCGGGCCCCGAGCGTCTTTGTCTTCAATCCCTTTGCCGAAGGCTACATCGCGCGGGGTAAGTCATTCTCGCCTGTCAAATTCCAGACGGCCCTCGCGCGCGATTTGGCCAACTTGCCCCAGTTCCTTTGCCGGCAGGATGACATGGTCTTGGTGCCGCGGCGACCCTCCGTCGAGTTCCTCGGCGGTCTTAAGCAAGCGGGTTTCGAACTGCCGGAATTTGTCGAGTGGAAGCACGCCCCGAGCGACGCCATCGCCCGCTTGGGGCAGCGCAAGGTCGGCCGCCTTCGTCCGTGGGCGTGGGGCCCGGACAGTCTCGAACTCTTCACTCCGCTGTTCGGCCGTGTCACCGGTGAAGCGAGAACGCCGGTGCAGCGGTTCCATCCCGGCCTCGCTCAGCTTTACTCCAAAGTCTGGAGCGCGGAGTTTTTGAAGAAATGGCTGAGGCAATTGGGGCAAAGCGACGCAAACGATCGCGCCGTCGTTGATCGCTCCAGCGAGTCCGCCGCTCCCCACCGCTGGCTCTGCACCGAGCGCGAAGTCGGTGTGGCGGTGGCGACGCTCGAGGCCGCCCTTGACGTGGTCGCGGCCATTCGCCGCACTGGTCATCACAGGATCGTGGTTAAAGAAGCGCTCGGCTTGGCCGGCCACAACGCAATTCGTCTCTGGGAGCCGGACGTTCTCGAGTCGCAACGGCGCTGGATGGCCCGCGCTCTCGAGGGCTCTCGCCGACTGGTGGTGGAACCATGGCTGGAGCGCGCGCTGGATTTCTCGGTGCAATTGGAAATGACCGGGGAAGGCCTCAAACTCTGCGGTTTCACCGGATTGATCACCGATGGCCAAGGCCAGTTTCAGGGGAATTGGGCGGCCCCCAACCACGCGCGGCGCCTGCCCGCGAATGTGTCCATGCAGTTTCGTGAGCCGGGTGACATGGTGGGCCGATTGCACCGGCTCTACCCGAGCATCATGGCGTCACTGGAAGATGAGCTGCGTCGCGTCGAGTACCTTGGGCCGATCGGAATCGATGCCTTTGTTTTCCACGCGGCGGACGGCGGGTGCCGGCTCAAACCGATCGTCGAGATCAACCCTCGCTACACCATGGGCCGGTTGACCGTCGAGCTGATGAAACGGGTCGGCCAGGGGAGTTATGCCTTGCTTCGTTTGGTGACGCGGGCCCAGGCGCGAGATGAAGGTTGCGAAAGCTTCGTCGAGTATGCCCGGACGCTGACCGAACGCTTTCCGCTCCGTTTCGAGGGCGAGCCCGTGCCCAAAATCCGGGAGGGTGCGCTCTGCCTGAACGACCCAGCCGAGTCGGAGGTAAACCTGGCGGTGTTGCAGGTCAGCCGCACGCCGCAGGTTCCTTCCGAAGGACCGTAATGTCGGCAACTCGGAAATAGAGGGTGGCTCCGACTCGTTCGCCCAACGCATCTTCCGGACGGCTGAGCATCAGCCGGACGTTGCCGCAGGCGAAAAATGCCATGGCCGGCGGCGCGCTGAACAGATGTTTCAACACCGAACCGCGGGGATGAACCTCCGTTGGCGTGAGCAGTGGCGCTTCGGCAAATCTCGTCATATCGATCCTTACGCCCCGCCCGAGCCGACAATTGTCTCAGTGATGTTCCATCTGGTTCTGCTTGGAGAAAGGTCAAACCCTGGGGGCAGAGCACGACTGAGCGGGACTGGATCTCGCCCTGGCGGAAAAGCCGGAGCTGATTCGACGCCGACGAAGCCTCTTCTCGAAATCTTTGCCCATCTGGGCGCGGAGCCGCGCAACGCGGCCACGTGGCGCGCCCTGGAAGCGCTGAGTGCGCCCGCCACGAAAAATGACCCGGCTATTTCGCGGCACTCGCCGCGGCCGGCAGGTGGGCCGACCAGCGGGCCAGCCAGCGGAAGATTTCCCAGTTGTCGTGATCCTTGATCGAGACGCCGCCGATGCCCGCGCCGCTGAGCGCGGCCTCGGTGATCCAACCGGAGTCGGTCACCACGACCACCCGCCCTTTCCCCAGCTCCGCCCCAGCCAGGAGCACGCCTGCCTGGTCGCGAGGGCCCTTGATCGGCTTTTGCTTGAGGTCGTTCGTCACGAGGGCGCGCGGCCTGGCCGGATGGGTTTTGTCCAGCACCAGGGAGTTGCCGGTGTAGTAGGCCCAACGGAGGCCGCCGATGATCGGCGCTTGTTTGGGCAGGACGAGTTGCTTGGCATCGGTGAAAAGGTTGGTCGCCTGGATGCCGAATTGGGCCAGCAGCTTGTTGCTGTCTTCGATTTCGAGATTATGGTTTTCCTGATTTTCCATCACGATCAGCCCGCCGCCTTTCCGAACGAATTCCGTCAGCATCTTGATGTCCGTCGCCGAGACATGGGCCGGGGGCGGATTGCTCCCGAAGGCCTTGTCGTTGGGATTGGCGACGAGAAGGACTTTGACGCTGGAGAGGGTGTCGGCGGTGAGAGCCTGGTCATGGACGCGCACGTCGAACTCCTGTCGCAAATGTTGCATGACATCTCTGTAAACTCCGTCCGCCGGATAGCGATTCTCGCCTTTGGCGCAGTAGTGCAAGCTGTAAAGCAAGACCGGTTTGGCGGGCGCGGCGCGCTCAGCGGCAAGCAGCGCGGTGGCGGTCGCCAGCAATCCAGCAAGCCATGTGATGAGCCGGGGCTGAAGGGATGGGAAAATGGATTTCATAGCCCTCTCTTTCCTTCACTTAACCTACATTTGCCAGCCTTTTCTTTGTCCGGAAAAGAGTTATGGAAATGTCGGACGAATGGATTAGACTGCCCGAACCAAGACCAACTCAAAATGAAGACTCAACCCTTTCCCGTCTTCCTGGCGCTCGTGTTTTGCGTGTTGGCGCTTTCGATCCACCGGGGCCACTCCGCCGACAAGCCGAAGAGCCCGGAGCGGCCTCGGATCTACGACACGAGGGCGGATGGAGCGCAACAAATCGCCGATGCCCTGAAATTGGCGCAACGCGAGCACAAGCACGTGCTGCTGCAATTTGGCGCCCATTGGTGCGGCTGGTGCCACCGGTTGCACACGCTTTTCAAAACCAATCCAACCATCGCCACCGAACTTGCGGCCCATTACATCGTGGTCTTGATCGACGTGGATCAGGTGGACGGCAAACCGCACAACGCCGCCATCAATGCGCGCTACGGAAACCCGATGCAGTTCGGATTGCCGGCGATCGTGATCCTCGATTGGGACGGAAAACAACTGACCACCCAGGACACGGGCAAACTGGAGGAAGGCGATCATCATGATCCGGCCAAGGTGCTCGCTTTCCTCGAGACGTGGCGGCCCAAAAAATGACCTCCGCCTCGCCCTCGCTGTCGCCCGATGGGACGAGCGCCGGTTCCGACGCCAGTCCATTCTGAAACCGAGGGCGGATAGATCTTGGGCAAGCCAGCCGTTCCGATCCTTCAAGAGCAAGTTATTCGAATTTGCGATCAAGATGAGACTAACTGCTCCCTCACCCTGTCCCTCTCCCATCGGATGGGAGAGGGTGTCCGAAGGACGGGTGAGGGCTAATTGCGCTCAACTTGAAAGCAAAGTGGAAGCATGGATTCCAAACACCAGTCGGCCCTGAATTGATTCTCATGAAAACCGCAGCCAGCATTCTTTGTTTTTTCCTTTTTGTGGTGACGTCATCGGCTGCGGAGACCGACCGGCCGGACTTGTTTCCCAGGCTCGCGACCGACCGGCTCCGCGCCACGCATGAAGCCAGATCCCGCCTGGCCCAGGAGCGCAGGACGTTGCCGAACCTGACCGTGTACGAGGATTTCCGTGCCGTGCTTCACGTCCATGCGGAGGACTCGGACCACACCAAAGGCACGCGCCCGGAGGTGTTGGCCGCCGCGCAGAAGACCGGGGTGCGCATCGTGATGTGGACCGATCACCGCGGTCCCAAACCAGAAACTTGGCGGGGGCTGCGCGAGGGCGTTCTGTTTATGGCCGGATCGGAGGATGGTCAGGGAGCACTATGGTTTCCGGAGTATTCAGCCGAGGGGCAAATCTTGAAGGAGGGCGGCCTGCGATTTCTCTCCCACCTCGAGGAGCGCCCGGACATGTCCAGTGAAGGATTTGTCGGCATGGAAATCTCCAACCGCCACACCGACGCCGTGCTCGACCCGAGTTTGGAACGTTTCGTAACTTCGGCAATCGGGGACACGAAGGCGTGGGCCCAACTGGTCCGGGAGGTCCGGGCCTACCCCGACGAGTTTTTCGGCGCGAGTCCCGATTACCACACCAACATTTTTGCCCGATGGGACAAAGAGATGGGACAGAGGCTGTTCACCGGCATTGGGGCCAACGACGCGCATCAGAATCAGCTGGTTCAAGGGATGACGTTCGATCCTTATGAAGTCAGCTTCCGCAATCTCAGCACCCACATTCTGGCTCGCGAGTTGACGGAGTTGGCGATACGCCAGTCGCTCCGGGAAGGGCGCGTGTATGTCGCCCATGATTGGCTTTGCGATCCGACCGGATTCTCCTTTGGCGCCGGGAACAATCTCGGTGTGTTCACGATGGGAGATACGGTTCCGCTCGCCGGCACCACGCGAATGGTGGCGGTCACTCCGGTGGCGGCGAAGCTGAAGCTGATCCACAACGGCGCGGTCGTGAAAGAAGCCGTTGGGACCAACCTGACGTTTGAGGCCAAGGCGGCGGGCGCTTACCGGCTGGAAGCGTGGTTGAACATCGCCGGCGAAGACCGCCCCTGGATTTACGCCAACCCGATTTACGCCAAGAGCCCGTGGCTGGAGCTGCTGCAATTGCCGTCGCCGGCGATTTCCCCGAATGTCGAAGTGCGCAAGGATTTGATCTATGGCGATGGACCCGCGGAAGACGCGGCCAAGCACAAACTGGATTTGTATCTGCCGAAAGAGAAGAAGGCCGCGCCGGTGTTCTTTTTCATCCACGGCGGCGCCTGGAAGTCGGGCGATCGAGCTCAGTATCCGGCGGTCGGAAATCGGTTCGCCAAGGCCGGCATTCTCACGGTCGTGCCCAGCTATCGGCTGGCCCCGAAACATCCGCATCCGGCGCAGATCGAGGACGTAGCGGCGGCGTTCGCCTGGACCGTCGCCCACATTGCCGAGTATGGCGGCGACACGAACCGGATTTATGTGGGAGGACATTCGGCCGGCGGCCATCTCGCGGCGTTGCTCACCTTGGACGAACGCTGCCTGCGGCCCCACGGCCTCTCGCCCAAGATCATTCGCGGCACGATCGGTTTGAGCGGCGTTTACAATCTCGGTGTGGGGGAGAGCCAGTCTTCGGTCTTCGGGACCAATCCGCAGGCGCGCCGGTCCGCTTCTCCGGTCGCTTATGTGAAAGGAGACGCGCCGCCTTTTCTGATCACCTACTGTCAATGGGATTACATGACGTTGCCGGCGCAAGCCCGCGAATTTCACCAAGCCCTGCGGAAAGCCGGAGGGTCCGCCGAACTCGTCTTCGTTCCGCGTGAAAGTCACATCTCTGAGATGGTCCATGTGCCCAACGACGACGATCCCACGGCGGCGGCGGTGTTGAGATTTATTCGGTAGGAACGCGGTCGTGAGGCTGGGCCCGTAGGCTGGTTCCTGGCGCTTGGTCACCCGGGTGTGGGAGAGCCTCCATTGGCGTGGCGCATGCATTGCAGCAATTCTCATTTTGACTCAGGACACGGCCCGTTCCACGCATGTAGTCCCGGCTTCAGCCGGTTTTCATGTGGCGACCGGCTGAAGCCGGGATCACCAGCACATGCCCGCGAGTGCTGGATTCCAAGCGCCCATGCACTGGGCGCATTTCTAATTCCACCGTCTTGCTCGTCCTGAAATTCTGCTCGACCAGCGACAGATCCTTCTATCGGTCATGCACCCATTGCGTCGTCGCCTCACTCTTGGCAAAACCACCTTGTCGAGGGTCATGGGGCAGGGGCCGCAGGCTGCATCCCGATGGAAACAGGTCTGGTCGGAAGTTCTGACTTCGAAAAAAAAGCTAAGGTTCCGTCGGATCTGACCGATTGTTCTACCAGGCACCGGTAGCCTTAAATACCGCGCAGGACAATGGAAGGCTCCTGAAAACAAGGTCTTCCGCTGACATGGATGTCGGCTAGGCAACGTGAATAGACAAAAGGACTTGTCTTATGGTTATCAATACAAATATCTCGGCGATGAGCTCGGCTCGTCTCCTGGCGTCTTCGGCTACCAACCTCACCAAGTCGTTGACCCGACTTTCTTCTGGTTCGAGGATCAATTCTCCTGAAGATGATGCCGCTGGGCTGGCTCAAACCATGAAGTTTGAGGCACAGATCGGCCGGAACAGCGCCGCCAATTCGAACGTCGGCAACGCGATTTCCTTCAGTCAAACCCAAGATGGTTTCCTGCAAAAGGTGCAGAAATCCTTGGATCGCATGAGCGAACTGAGCATTTTGGCTCAGGACGTCACGAAGACCGTGACCGACTTGTCCAACTACACGGTCGAGTTCGCCCAACTGAAGAGCTACGTCGGCAACGTCAGCTCGAAGGAATTCAACGGCGTCAGCCTTTTCTCCAACACGTCGCTTGGAGTTACGATCGACAGCGATGCCACCACCTTCGGCATGGCCGCAATCGCCGTTGGCGCTGGCTTGTCGGGTGGGGGCCTCTCCGAGTCGTACGGAGGGATCTCGATTTCGGATTCGTCGTCGGCGTTTGCCTCCCTCGGGTACATCAAATCCGCCATCCAGAACTTGGCCGCGATGCGGGCCAATGTGGGCGCCAATATCCAGCGCCTCAATCTGACCAGCGACCAGTTGACCATCTTGAACGAGAACCTCGGCGCGGCCGCGAGCCGGATCAAAGACGTCGATGTCGCTGCGGAGAGCACCCAGTACGCGCGCTACAACATTCTGGTCCAGTCGGGCACGGCGATGTTGGCGCAGGCCAATTTGGTGCCGCAATCCGCGTTGCGATTGCTCGGCCAGTAAGTTCGCTCCTTCTCACGAAAAGGCGGCATTTCGATGCCGCCCTTTTTGTTTTTTGCGAGACGGCGAGAAGTGAACGGGGGGACCCGCTAAAGGGAAGGCCTCTTGAGCGAGGCCAGGTACTCAACCAAGTCAACCAGATCCTGGATCGACATCGTTTGTTGGAGCCCGCTCGGCATGATTGACGTCGTCATCCGGGTCCGTCGCGCGACGTCGCTCGTCCTGATGCGCGTGATGACGCCGGTCTGCGCTTTGATGGAAAGCTCTTCAGCCGTTTCGCTCACGACCAGCCCAAAGGCCTCGTCACCGTTCTTCCGATCAATCTGCCAGGCTTCGTAGCCGAAAGAGATGCCCGCGTTTGGGTCCAGGATCGACTCGTAGAGAGCGTCCTTGCCCAGCTTGGTGCCAATCTCGGACAGTTTGGGACCGAAATCGACGCCTCGACCATTCACTTGGTGGCAGTTCGCGCAACCGACGGTTGGCCGGGTGAAAACAGTCGCACCGCGCGCCGGGTCGCCCATGCGCTGGATCAATTCGCCGAAGGGGGGAAGAGGCTCCGCGTTCGAACCCGGGGCCAACGGCAGCACCTGGGCCGCCTCTTCTCGGATCCTGGGCCAGCGCACTTGGCGCAGTTCCGCGCTGGCCGCAAACGTCGTGTCCGCCGGGAGCCTCAGACTTCCTGATCTCGCGCAAACTGACTTGAGCTCGGATTTGAGCATCA
>CAYHFE010000102.1:0-16671 GCA_964355375.1 uncultured Verrucomicrobiota bacterium | reverse complement strand
TTCAGGATTCATTCAAAACCTCCTTGATGTCTGGCGCGGGTGGCGGGTGGCGGTCATCGGGCGGCCTCCGGGCGGGTGGCGGTGGTGGCGAGCTCCGCCTGCTCTTGATCCGTCTGAGCCGCGAGTCTGTTGAAGTAGGCGGCGGCGCTTTCGAACACGATGAACCGACGGCCCTTCGCGCATCCTGCCTTCCGCTGAACGATGCTCCGGACGGGCGGTTTGAAGCCGTTGTCCGCAGTTGGAAGGATCAGCTCATTCCAGAAGCTACGATTCCCTTGGAAAAAAGGATCAAGCTGGGATGGTTTTGGAAGACGGAAGAGGACGGGGCGTCCGGTGGTAGATGCGGTAATATCCGCCGCCTCGGTTTTTGAACTTCGTGTTTTCATCTGCCGACAGCATCAAGCATCGGCAGGTTTGAATCGGGTAAGTGCGGGAAACTTTCTACTTACCCAATTATCCTGGGAGCAGATTCACGGGAAGTCGGTGGGGAATTCGCTTCGCCAGGGCGTCATGGGGTGGCGGGCTCGCATAGTCCGCAGGCCCGGACCTTTTGTTGCGTGTCTTCAATCCCAGAACAAGACAATGTTTTCTGAACGACTTGGAGCTCTCGAACGGTGGGCCATCCTCATCGAACACCGCGAACGCTGTCTTCCAAACGTCTGAATAACGCCACCCATACCGATCAACGATTGGCCACACGTTGAAGAGCCAGAAGTCGAGCTCCGGGTGCCGCCAGCCCGCAGCCTTCGGGTTTGCCATCTGCCGCTTGAATGCCTCGAATGCTTCCGGCCTGATGCCGCTGGCCGTCTTGAGGAATTCAATCACTTCCTGATCGCTGGCGTTCTCTTGGTGCGACGCCAGCCAGCCAGCCCATGAGGCGGTGGCGATGTCCTTGGTTGAATCGTATTGAGCGGGGCAGGCCTTCTTGCCTATGTGCTCCCACCAACGAGCCCGCGCCGCCATCCATTCAAAGAATCGAATGGTGAGTTCCCGGGCTAACTTCTCGTCCTCGAATGATCGCTTGATGTCGATTTTGAGCGCGAGGATTTCGAGTCCCGAACAATGGCTGGCGAACGCAAGAATATCTTGAATGCTCGAAAGTCGAACCGTCTTCTTGCCGATGATCCATTCAACCAGCCTCTGAGTGCCTGCAAACAGCGCCCGCCATCTCACGCGGGGGTCTGGGACTTTCTCGAAAAGCCAAGAGATAAACCCGAGCTCATCGGCATTGTCTGGGCTGGGCGTGATGTTCATTCCGGCGATTTGGTTCAACCTTCTGCGAGAACATCCGGCATCAGATCGACCGCGGCCCGCTTGGTGTCAGTGTCAATGTGCGTGTAGCTCGCGGACACGGCGGCTGAGTCGTGGCCAATCAGGTCCCGCGCGACGACATCCGAGACACCGGCATTTTTGAGAAGCGATGTTGCTGTGTGCCGTAACGAATGAAAAGTGATGTCGGACTGGTGCCGTGTTTTCTTTCCAAGGGTATCCTTCTGCGCCGGAACAAGCCCCGCCGAAGCCATGATGCTGCGAAATTGATTGGAGAGATAATGTGTTGGCACACTGCAAGCAGCCGAAAAAAGTGCGGCCTTGGGATCGTCTCCGACAGGGATTAACTCCAGTCTGCCGAGGAGTGGTTTTGCGATCGGCAGAATAACAGTCCGCCGCGTCTTGCGCGTGTGGACGGTGATTTCTTTTCTCAGCAAATCCACGTTCGTCCACGTCAGCGTAGCGATGTCGCCCAAGCGCAGTCCGGTATAGAGACCAACGTAGATCATCGTTCGCCAGTCATCGTTGGCGACTTCGATAATCTTCCTCAGCTCATCAAGAGTGAATGCTCGGCGCCGCAGCCGGTCCGCGCGAGAAACCGTCTCGACGTGTTTGGCGGCATTGCGGTCAATGAGGTTTCGTTTGATGGCCTTGTCCAGGGCGATCCGGAGAATGCTCAAATGCATGTTCACCGTGGTCGCGGACCGCTTTGTTGATAGTAGGTGATCCCTGAACGCCTGGACGTCATCGGATCGGAGCGTGGTCAAATTCTGCTTCGCCTTCAAGCCGAGAAAGGCAATGAACTGTTTCACCATCCGCGCATAGAGAGAGGAAGTGGACAGCTCGGTCTCGATCTCCTTTTCCTTGAGCCACGAGTTCAAATAGTCCTCGACGCTGAACCGCTGCATTGCGAGCCCGGACGTTTCGAGAATTTCACTGACAGCGTTTTCGATCACCTTCCGGGCTCGATCCTCGGTAAGCGTTCCGACTTTGGTCAAATCAACGGCCCGCTGACATGCATCGGCGACGCGCTTGGCCTCCTTCTTGTCGGACGTCTTGCTGGACTTGAAATGTCTCTTCCCGCTCTGGTCAGTGTAGGCGAAATACCAGTAAGGCCGACCGTTTTGACGATGCAAACTTGCCATAATGCATAACATAATGCATAACGTTTGCCCGTGTCAACCGTGTTAATGGTGTCGTTTTTGTTCGGAAATTCACGGATTTGGCCAATTAGATGTAATACATCTTTTCTTTGTTGTCACCGGCGTCGAGCAATTGCTGAAACGTGATGCTGTCCGCGGTTTGTTCCAGGCTCTGCTGCATTCGCCGCCAGGCGTCGCGCAATTCCGGAGGACAGCCGGCATCATTCAGAGCCGGTGACTCGAAGACGTGTCCGTGGATTGCTCGGAGGACATCGCCCAACGAAATTTCCACCGGAGGACGGGCCAAGAGATAGCCGCCCTCTTTCCCGCGCTGGCTTTTGACGATCTGGCTGGATTTCAGCTCAATCAAGATCTGCACCAAATAACTCGCGGGAATCCCTTGCTCAGAGGCCACATCCTCGACCTTCACGGCCACCCCAACCGGATACCGTCGGGCTAAACCCAACACGGCCCGGGCCGCGTAATCGCTCTTCACGGATAATTTCACGGGCGCAAGGTAGGAGTCTGACTCGGGATTCGCAACATAATCTCCGGTTCCAGTGCTCAACCGAATGTCACCACGGCTGGCGGCAGGGTTCGTTCGATCTTCGCCACATCATACCCGAAACCCGGCCCCTGAATCGTGCGGAGATCGACCGTTCCCTGGCGGCGTTGAAAGACGCCCGGATGAACTCGCGCCTCCGGTCGGGAGGCTTCCGGATAGAATTGCATGCTGTTGGTTTCGACTCCCATGATCGTCCCGGCGTGCGCGGCCAGCAAGACGTGCGGAATCTGCGCCAGCATCGGATTGGTCAAGTCCTGGACCATGAGGGTCATGCCATGGGCCTTGGCCCAGCAAAGACTGAGCAGCGCGCCGGTTTGGGTCTTGCATGTCTTCAACGCCACCCCGCTCCAACCCAGCGTCCGCCCCAGCCTGATGTGCCGCCAGTCATGCGCGCTTTCATCCATGAACAACGGTTTGCGCCCGGAAACACCGTGCACATCGATCTGGTTCTTCTCGAGGTCGTAGGGGAAGGGTTGTTCGACATAGAGAATCATCCCGTAAAGGCGCGGGTGCTCGACGATCATGCGATCCAGAATTTCGTTCACGTAGGCTGGATCGGTGACCGTGCAGTTGAAATCCGTGGTCAGCCAACGGACTTCCCGCGCGACGGCCATCTGGCCCACTTCGACAATCCGCCGATAATCCCAGGCCAAATCGTTGCCCCGCAGTTTGATTTTAAGACACCACAAGCCGTCGCGTGAAATCCAGTCGTCGAGAAGGACCGGATAACCATCGTTGGGCTCGGACCCGGTCAACTCATCGGCGCCGAGCAAATCCTTTCCCCCGACCAGGTGCCACGCCGGCAGTGAATTGGCCCGCGGGGCGATCAGGTAATCGGACGGGAACCGGCCGGCGAACGAGAGGTTCGCGCCGTCCGCAGGGTGCAGGTAAGCCGCCAAGTCGCAGTTCATGTACCGCGCCTGGTAAGTTTCATAAACGGGCACCTGATGCAGTATTCCATAGGCATCATGCAGCGCCAGATCAAAGGCCGAGCAACAGACCAGTGCCGCCAGCCAAGGCATCGGTTCCGGAAGGGCCGGCGGAATGTTCCCGCCCTCCCCTTCTCCCGGTCTCCCCTCGCCCGCCATCCCAGCCGAGCCCATGGCAGCATTGAACTCTTCCAACAACGCGGGCAAGCGCTCCTCAATAAATGCGCAGCCAATTTCAATCGGGTGGCCGGACCGATCCCATTGCGACCAATTCTCGGCCAACTGTTCGGAAAAACTCATCAGCGCTCGCTGCCGGGCCTCGTAGGTCAGAGCGCTGGGCCAAACCCACGAGACGCTGAGTGGGGTTTCTCCCCATCCCTCGGCGATCCGGCCTCGATCATCCCGCACGCGCAGGCCAACTCGAGCGCAGGTCACGGAGGTGACGGTTTCGGGTCCGAACTTGAGCGGGACCCGCATGTGCAGCGGGAGAAAGTGCAGCGAAACGCCGCAGACACGAACATCAAATTCTTTTGGCATGGAGGGGGAGTGGGATGGCTGCGTTCGGCTTTTCCAATCTGGCGCCCGGTGTTCCAACAACGATGGCCTTCGGCGAGCGAGGCCGCACCTCGACCGTGGCGAGTTCGAATCCGGCAATCAAGCTTGAAATCCTCGAACGTTTGGTCATGCGCCAAAATCGGGATTTGGTTGGACAGCGCTTGATGGGTTCTGCTAGCGTGCGCGCCGATTTCCCATCCCATACACGCTATGTCGCCCTTCACTGCCGAACTCATCGGGACCATGATTCTCGTCATCTTGGGTGACGGCGTAGTCGCTAACGTCCTGCTCAACAAATCCAAGGGCCAGAATGGCGGCTGGATCGTCGTCACGACCGGTTGGGCGATGGGCGTCACCGTCGGAGTTTATGCCGTGAACGCCTTCAGCGGCGCACACCTCAATCCGGCCGTCACGCTCAGCATGGCTGTCCTGGGCAAACTGCCCTGGGCTCAAGTGGGCGCTTATCTCGCCGGACAAATGATCGGAGCCTTCCTCGGTGCGGCAGTGGTCTGGCTGGCCTATCTTCCCCACTGGGCCGCGACCGAAGACCAAGGGGCCAAGCTCGGCATTTTCTGCACCGCACCCGCCATTCGCAGCCCCGGAGCCAACCTCCTCACCGAAATCATCGGGACGTTCATTCTGGTTCTGGGAGTGCTGGCGATCCTTTCACCGAAAAACCTCGTTCCAAATTCCGGATTCGACACCGGGTTCGCCCCATTCCTGGTTGGAATTCTGGTTTGGTCGATCGGACTTTCCCTGGGCGGGCCGACCGGATATGCCATCAATCCCGCCCGCGACTTGGGCCCGCGGCTGGCCCACTTCGTTTTGCCGATTGCGGGCAAGGGTCATTCGGACTGGGGCTACGCCTGGGTGCCGGTCGTCGGGCCGATCCTTGGCGGCATCCTCGGCGGACTGTTCTACAAGTCGTTCTGGCCCGCTTGACCCATTGGCTCCGATTCAAAATCGACCCGCATGAAATTCATCCTCGCACTCGACCAAGGCACGACCAGTTCGCGGGCGATCATTTTCGATCACGCCGGGTCGATCAAAGCCGTCGCTCAAAAAGAGTTTCCCCAGATCTTTCCCCGACCCGGCTGGGTGGAGCACAACCCGATCGACATCTGGTCCACCCAGGCCGGGGTGGCGACGGAAGCGCTGGCCAACGCCGGCTTGACGGCTCGAGATATCGCCGCGATTGGCATCACCAATCAGCGCGAAACCACCGTCGTCTGGGACCGGAATACCGGCCACCCGATCTACAATGCCATTGTCTGGCAGGATCGGCGCACCGCCGGTCTTTGCGATCAACTCAAATCTCGCAAGCTCGAGCCGGTCATCCGACGCAAGACCGGCCTGGTCGTGGATGCCTATTTCTCGGGCACGAAACTGCAGTGGATCCTGCGCCATGTGCCAGGAGCCCGCGCCAAGGCCAAAGCGGGCGCGCTCGCCTTCGGCACGGTCGATTCCTGGCTGGTGTGGAATCTCACCGGCGGCAAGACCCATGTGACCGACGTGAGCAACGCTTCGCGCACGATGTTGTTCAACATTCGAAAGGGGGAATGGGATGAAGAACTGCTCCGGATTCTGGAGATCCCGCGATCGGTCTTACCGGAAGTCCGTTCCTCGAGCGAAGTGTATGGACAGGCCTCGCTCTTCACGGACCCGATCCCGATCGCTGGCATGGCTGGCGATCAGCAGGCCGCTCTCTTCGGTCAGGCCTGCACCAAGCCCGGCATGGTCAAGAACACTTATGGAACCGGCTGTTTCATGCTCATGAATACCGGTCCCAAGCCCATCGCCTCAAAAAACAATCTGCTCACCACAATCGCCTGGCGCATTGGATCGCACACCGAATACGCCCTCGAAGGCAGCATTTTCATCGCCGGCGCCGTGGTCCAATGGCTGCGCGACGGCCTGGGCCTGATCAAATCGTCGTCGGACATCGAGACGTTGGCCGCGCAAGTGCCGGACACGGGCGGAACGTATCTCGTGCCGGCGTTGGCCGGGCTCGGCGCGCCGCATTGGGATCAGTACGCCCGGGGTGCCATCCTCGGCTTGACCCGGGGAACGACCGCCGCGCATCTGGCGCGCGCCGCTCTCGAGGGAATCGCCTTTCAAGTTCGCGATGTGCTCCAGGCCATGGAGTCCGATGCCGGCATTCGTCTTCGGGAACTGCGGGTCGATGGCGGCGCTTGCGCGAACAATCTGTTGATGCAATTCCAAGCTGATCTCTTGGGCGTTCCCGTGGTCCGTCCCCGCGTTTCCGAAACCACCGCGCTGGGCGCCGCCTACCTCGCCGGTTTGGCCGTTGGCTACTGGAAAAACACCTCCGATATTTCTGCCCAATGGCAGGCCGATCGCCGCTTTGCCCCCAAGATGAAACCGTCCGTCCGGACGAAGCTCTGCGCCGGCTGGGACAAAGCCCTGAAGCGCTCGCTCGCCTGGGAGGACGCTGAGCCGTGAATCGATCCGAGCCCTAAGGATGAAGTTGAATGGGTGGCCCGGCCAACTTGGCCGCGCTCGGCGGCCTGTCTGCCGAACCGGCCGGCAACTTGCCGCCGAGTCTGGCGCGGAAATGGAACTCACTTCAGTCTGACTTCTGGCGGCAAAGCCAGCGGGCGGGCAGCCCACAGAAACGGGCATGTGGCCCGTTCCACCCACTTCTGAAACAGGCTCTCACAAAAACCTCGCTGGGACCTTGCGCGATGAGGATTTGGGCCTTATCCATAACCACAGCCAAGACACGCCACCATGAAAACCAACCTTCGATCCGTCCGTGACCAAGTCAGCGCCTTTACATTGATCGAACTGCTCGTGGTCATTGCCATCATCGCGATCTTGGCCGGCATGCTCCTTCCCGCGTTGTCGAATGCGAAGGAAAAATCCAAGCAGGCCTACTGCTTGAACAATCTCCGACAAATGGGGGTCGCCACCTTCCTCTACGCGGACGACAACCAGGACCGGCTTCCGCCGCCCTTGTTCGACCCGGACCGATTTCCGGGTGTTGGCCCCTACAACAGCTATCTGCTTTACGGTTGGGGGGGACAAGTGGGCAAACCGGCCGAGACGAAGCTCGCGGTCAACCTGGGCCTTCTGTACGTCGGCAACTATTTGCCGACACCGGGAGTGTTCTATTGTCCGAGCCTCCGGCATGCGCGGGGTTTGAGAGTCGATTTTGAGAAGAAGTATTTCGAAAGCGTCAAGGTGCCTTGGCCCATGTACGCCGTCGATGGACAGGTCAATATGACCTACATGTACTTCCCGCAAACAGACCTTCCCTCCAAATTGGAGAGCGAAGCGCAGCGGGGTTGGACGCAAGTCGCCAGCAAACAAACGCAATTGAGCGCGCAGCGGTCGATCGTGACCGATTTGATCTACACCTGGGGCACTCTGGCTCATGTCACGAGTAAGAATCCGGCGGGGCTCAATGTCCTTTGGGGAGATGGGCACGTCAAATTCAGCACGACGAAGGCCGCCTTCGATCCGAAGCTTTGGGGCGGGACCGGCGGCAACCCCTCATCGGAGACCCCGGGCGACAACGCGATCAAATGGAGGACGATTGTCTCCTATCTCCGGCCTTGAAACGTGTTTGGGGAATCGTCTCGATCGGAGGAGTCGAGCTGACGAGACTCTCACTCAGCGCGGCGCGGCCGGAACCGACTCAACCACGGATTGCCCGGATCACACGGATAGAGATGAACCGAGTGATGAATTCTCTTATCCGTGTTAACCGCGCCATTGGTTTCTCCCATCTCCCTGCCCACTGCCCAACGCCCCGAATTCCTGGCCAGTCAGAGTCTCCTCACGCTTTTTCCATCGAATGTCCGATTTGATCTGGCAACGTCGCCAGATCATGTGAAACGATGCGCCAGATATCTATGTCGAAGAATCCGCAAAGTGATGTCGAAGTTACCCAAACGCTCGGCTTGGGCGAGAGGCCGAAGCGGCTTCTCGTGTTGCGACCCGGCTTCCTCGTGCTCTGCGCTCTGCTGGCGCTGGGTGGAGGCTACTTCTATTGGCAGAGAATCCTGCGCGCACGGACCCCGCGCTTTGAGATGGCCCGGGCCAAACGCGGCAACCTCGCAGTGATCGTCACCGCGACCGGCACGCTGCAACCGGTCAACACCGTGGAGGTGGGAGCCGAAATCTCCGGCCGCATTGAACGGGTCGCCGCGGATTTCAACGCCCGGGTCAAAAAGGGAGAGACCTTGGCGGAAATCGACACCAAACAACTGCGCGCCCAAGTCGAGCGATCCGAGGCATCGCTGGAGGTCGCGGAAGCCGGGCTCAAGCAGGCTGAGGCCACCCTTCTGGAAGCACGTCAGAACGCCACCCGAACCGAACAGCTCGCCGGAGCTAGATTGATTTCTGAGCAGGAGCTGGGTGCCGCGCGCGCCACGCTCGCTCGAGCCGATGCGAGCGTCGCCAGCGCCAAGGCACAGGTGACGATGTCTCGAGCCCTGCTCAACGGGGATCGAACCAATCTGGACAAGGCCGTCATCCGGTCTCCCATCGACGGGGTCGTGCTCGCGCGCAAGGTGGAACCGGGCCAGACGGTCGCCGCAACCTTTCAAACGCCAATCCTCTTCAAACTGGCCGAAGATCTGACCCGAATGAAGCTGATCGTCAACGTCGATGAAGCTGATGTCGGAGTCGTCAAGGAAGCCCAATCCGCCACGTTTAGCGTCGATGCCTATCCGGAACGGGAGTTTTCCGCCCGCATCGCATCATTGCGCAACGAGCCGCAGACCGTCCAAGGGGTGGTGAGTTACGAGGCGGTTCTGACCGTGGATAACTCGGACGAGTGGCTTCGGCCCGGCATGACCGCCACCGCCACGATCAGCACGGCGACCCGCACCAACGCCCTGCTCGTCGCCAACGCCGCGCTGCGCTTCACGCCACCCGGAGTGACTCTACCGACCCCGCCCGAGGCGGCGCTGTCCGGACGAGAGGCCCTGCCAAGCTATGTCTGGATCTTGATCGAAACCAAACCCCTCGCGGTTCCGGTCAAGAAAGGGCTCACGGATGGCCGCTTCACTGAAATCCTCTCGGGAAAGATTGAACCGGGGCTCGACTTGCTTGTGGACGTGGCCATCAAAGGCAAATGACCTTCTCTCCTCAACCGGATCAAGATGCCGGCACCGCGCTGGTGGAACTGAAGAGCGTCACCAAGATCTATGGGCGAGGCGAGGCGGAAGTGAAGGCACTGGCCGGCATCGATCTGCGCATTGTCCGGGGAGAGTTCGTGGCTGTCATGGGGCCGAGCGGCTCTGGGAAATCGACGTGCATGAACCTGCTGGGCTGTCTGGATACTCCCACTTCGGGGAGTTATCTCTTCCGGGGAATCGAAGTCGGCGCACTGTCGCGCGATCAGCGGGCCTTGCTGCGGCGCCATTACCTCGGATTCGTCTTTCAAGGGTACAATCTCCTGGCCCGCACCACCGCCCTGGAAAACCTGGAACTGCCGCTGATCTACCGCGGGATTCCCCCGGCGGAACGCCACCAGCAGGCGCGCGCGGCGCTCCGGGCGGTCGGCCTGACGGATCGCGAGCGCCACACGCCGAACGAGCTTTCGGGCGGCCAGCAGCAGCGCATCGCCATCGCCCGGGCCATCGTCACCGACCCGAACTTGATCCTGGCGGACGAACCGACCGGGAATCTCGACTCCGCGCGCAGTGTCGAGATCATGGAACTGCTCGTCCGTTTGAACCGGGAACGCGGCATCACCATCGTCATGGTCACGCACGAGCCCGACATGGCGGCCTTTGCCCGAAGGATTGTTCACTTCCGGGATGGACTGATCGCCTCCGACGAAATTTCCCAACCATGAGCCTTATCACCACGTTCATCCTGGCCATTCGCGAGGTGCGGCGACACCTGTTGCGTTCGGTCCTGACGACTCTCGGCATTGTGATCGGCGTCGGCGCGGTGATCTTGATGGTGACTTTGGGGCGCGGCGCCCAGGAGAAGGCCACGTCCTCGCTCTCCGGCCTCGGACGAAACCTGCTCATCTTGATCCCGGAACGCGCGGCGCGCAGCGGCGGCCCGGCGCCGACCACTCCCTTCAAGGTCGAGGATATTCAAGCGATCGCCCGTGAGATCCCCAACGCCACGGTGGCGCCCCAATCCCAGCGCCCCGTGCTCGCGATCTACGGCAACGAGAGCCGGCCCACGATCGTGGCGGGGGTGGACAACAATTTTTTTGACGCGCGGGAGTGGAAGCTCAGCGCGGGCCGGACGTTTTCCGATGCGGAGCTGCGCGCCGGAAAGTTGGTCTGCGTGATCGGAACGACCACCCGCAAGGAGCTCTTCCGGTATCAGAACCCCCTCGGAGCCACTCTCCGTATCGGCAAGTTATCGTGCGAAGTCATTGGCGTCCTGGAGGCGAAAGGCGCGACCTTTGGCAATGACCAGGACGAGTTGGTGCTGCTGCCGCTTCGGGCCTACCACCGGCGCATCGCGGGAAATCGCGAAGTCAACTTCGCCTTCATTGCGGCCAAGACGAGCGACGCCACGACCAAGGTCCAGAGAGACGTCACCAGCCTGATGCACGAGCGGCGGCACGTGGCCCCGGGCGAGCCCGATGACTTTGCCGTTCGGGACATGAAAGAGATCACGAAAACCGTGGGTCAAGTCACCGGTGTGTTGACGGCCTTTCTCAGCGCGATCGCCGCCGTCAGCCTGATCGTGGGCGGGATCGGCATCATGAACATCATGCTGGTGTCGGTGAAGGAGCGGACCCGGGAGATCGGCATTCGCATGTCGATCGGCGCCTTGGAACGTGAGGTGTTGCGCCAGTTTCTCGTGGAAGCGGTCACACTCTCGGTCCTGGGAGGATTGATCGGCGTCACGGGCGGGCTCGCCTGCTCGGCGATTGCCTGCTATTTCCTGGATCTTCCCTTCATGCTCGACGTCTCCACCGTCCTTCTCGCTTTCTTCTTTTCGGGCACGGTGGGAGTGGTTTTCGGCTATTTCCCAGCCCGTCAAGCCGCGCGCCTCGACCCGATCGAAGCGCTGCGTTATGAATGACGGCGTGTGGAGGCCTCCCCGAGTTGCCCACGGATGAAGGAAAATTGTTGATTTCCAAGCGTCATTCGTTATTGGGGGCAAGCTGTCCAAAGAGGCAAGCTCGATTGTTCCTTTGTGCAGCCTTGTTGACCTGAATTCGCCATCGATTTTAGACACGAGGATTTCAGGAGTGCCCGGTTGATGATTTTGAGGATGCTTTCCTGATGTTTGCTCAAGGTGACAACGCGAGATAGGCCAGGCAACAACCAAGACATGGGCTTCTACCCGGTCCGCCAGCCAACAGCGAACGGGCCGAAGTTGCGTGATACCCTTGAGGCTGCGAAAGGCCTTCTCCACGACGTCCTTGTCAAAATAGAGCTTGAGCCGCTGGCCCATGGGCATGGCCTTGGTGCTGAACAAACAGGAGAAACCGTCCCACTTTTGAGCTTTCTCCAGCACCTCGCGCAGCAATCGACCCCGGGGATCGAAGAAGCGCTCCAGTCCCGGCTTGATCGTCTTCTGCTGCCCCGAGGCCACTCAGTCAAAATGGTGTGGCGAGCCTAGATGTTGGAGGTGCAGTGGGAACTGCTGGACCGTGGGGAACTCCAACTGGTGAGAAACAACGCCTCGCCACTCCGCACCCGCCAGCGCGCCAGAATAAGCTGACACACTATCGAAAACCGCCGTCGCCGGGTCGGATCACCGAACCCTCATAAACATTGGTGAAGAGTTGCGAGCGCTCCCAAATTCAAATCGGCGTATGAACTATCCGGGTTAGCCGGTCGCCACGTGAAAACCGGCTAAAGCTGGGACTCCAGACGCGCCAAAATGAGAATTGCTGCGGGTTTCTGACATCCGCTTGAGTTTTTGTGAAAAGAGCTTTGATTGTTCTCTGTAAAATACCCAAGAGTGCTCACGAGAAGCCATGAAACCCACCGTCCATCCTCCTCGAACACGACGCATTGGGGAGCGGCATCTGCCCTCCAGGCGGGATTGTTCGGTTCACGAGTATGCGGACTTTCGAATCGGCGAGCAGTTGATCCTTGGATCGTATCGGACGTTTGACAGAGTGGGAGTCGAGGCCGTGGATTGGCGGAGAGGCCAAGACTGTCCATGAATCCTTTTGCGACGTTTGCGTTGGTTTTCGGGGCTTATCTGGTGGGCTGTTTCAACTCCGGTTTCTACCTGGTTTTGTGGGCGACGGGACAGGACATCCGCCAGGTTGGCAGCGGCAACGCCGGTGCGCGCAATGCCAGCCGCGTTCTGGGAAGGTCTGGCTTCGTGGTCACATTTCTCCTGGATCTGGGCAAGGGAGCGCTGGTTGTCTGGATCGCCCGGATCCTCCAAGCGGACGATCGGCTGGTGTTCGGTGCGGCGATGGCGGTGACGGCGGGGCATATTTGGCCGGGCCAATTGTCTTTTCGCGGAGGCAAAGGCCTGGCCACGGCGGTGGGCGCCCTGTTCGTGCACGATGGGGCGGTCGTCCTGACGGCGGCGTTGGTCGCTGTGATTCTGTTGGCGATTCTGAGAAGGTCGATCCCGAGTGGTTTGCTGGGAATGGCCAGCATTCCCGGCTTGGCTCTGGCCTTTGGCCGGACCTCGGACACGGTGCTGGGCTCGGCCGTTCTGTCCGCTCTGATTTTGTTTGCGCACCGCGAGAATATAGTTGAGGAATTCCAGCGACTCGGGCAGCGCCAGAGGTTTAAGAAATCCAATGCATCAGTCAAATATGCCGACGAACCAACGTCCCGCCATCCAGTTCAAGATCGCGACCGAGGAACGGGAGTTTGAGTGGATCCATCAACTCAACTACCGGACATTCGTGGAGGAAATTCCCCAGCACTCGCCATCGCCAGAGCGCCGGTTGGTGGACAAATTCCATAGCGAGAATACCTATCTGATCGGGCTCTGTGCCGGACAATTGGCAGGAATGGTCGCGGTGCGGGCTCGCCGACCATTTTCCCTGGATCTGAAACTGCCCAATCTCGATACCTACCTCCCCGCGGGACATGCGATTTGCGAAGTACGGCTGCTTGCGGTCGAGAGAAATCATCGGCACCGCTTCGTTTTCCAGGGTCTGGTCGAGAATGCCTGGAGGCATGCCGTGGCGAAGGGATACACGATGGCCATCGTTTCCGGCACGACCCGCCAATTGAAGCTCTATCGCCACCTGGGCTTCGTGCCGTTTGGACCCCTCGTTGGGAAAGGTGAAGCGATGTTTCAACCGATGTATCTCGCTACCGAGACTTTCGCGGAGAGGGTCCGAGCGGGGGAGTTGAGTTTGACCCGACACTGGCGAGGAGCGGGGGCAGAATCGCCGACGGCTTGACTCCGTGAATTGAAGTGAACATCCTGCGGTGCGCTGCTGATATGTATTATTCCGCTGTTACGATCTCTTTAGTTCCCGAAGCCAAAGGTGGTCCATTCGTTTTCTGGGATGAATGGGCGGTCGCCTGCGAGAAAGCCGCCCGGTTGGGTTTTGACGCGGTGGAAGTATTCCCCCCCAGCGCGGAAGCTCTCGATGGCCACGCTCTTCGACAAATCCTGACCCGCTTCAACTTGAAATTGGCGGCGATGGGCACAGGGGCTGGCTGGGTCGTGCAGAAGTTGCGGCTCACGGATCCAGATGCCACCATCCGACGCCGCGCGCGGGATTTCATTGGGGGCATCATCGATTTTGCAGGCGGGTTCGGCGCGCCGGCCATCATTGGCTCGATGCAGGGACGCTGGGGCGACGGCGTGACCCGAGAACAAGCGCTCGGCTGGCTGGCGGAGGCCTTGGAACAACTCGGTCCGCGCGCCCATGCCCTGGGAGTGCCGCTGCTTTACGAACCTCTGAACCGCTACGAAACGAACCTGATCAATCGCGTGTCCGACGCTTGGGCGTTCCTCGGGCCACTCCGGACGCAGAACGTCCAATTGCTCTGCGATCTCTATCACATGAATATCGAGGAAGCCGATTTGGCGAAAGCGCTTCGCCTGGCCGGTTCCAAGTTGGGTCACATTCATTTCGCGGACAGCAACCGCTTGGCGATGGGATTCGGCCACACCCCCATCGCGCCGATCGCCGGGGCGTTGCGGGAGATGAAGTACTCCGGATTCGTCTCGGCGGAGATCCTCCCGCTGCCGGATGCTGACGCCGCGGCGCGCCAGACGATCCTCGCCTTTCAGCAGCTTTCCGGCACGGTCTGAATTATGGGACCCGGGATGGGGCGACGCCATTGACCGAGTTCGGGAAACATCCAAGTCTAACCATGCTCAAACATCAATTGATCCACCCGAAGATCAACGAAGTGCTCGGCCGCGCCGGCCACCATGCGACCATCTTGATTGCGGACGGCAATTACCCGGCTTCGACCAAGCGCGGTCCCAACGCCGAATTGGTCTGCCTGAACCTTTGTCCCGGATTGGTGACGGTGGTCCAGGTGCTGCAGACCCTGCTGACGGCGGTGCCGGTGGATAAGGTCAACACCATGGGAATTCCTCCCGATGACCCGTATGCCCAGGTGGGCGAGCCGCCGGTGTGGCATGACTACCGCCAAGCGCTTCGACAGGCAAAGCTGAAGCTCCGCTTGGAGCCGATCCAGAAGTGGGATTTCTATCAGGCGGTCTCGGCGGCGGATCACGTTTTGACCATTCAAACCGGCGATCAAGCGCTCTGGGCCAACGTGCTTCTGACGATCGGATGCCGCCAAGAGTGAGCGGGCGCGGCCTCGGCGCGAAAGGTCCATCGATGTTGCCGTGGTCCATTGAGCCGTGGACGACGGTGTTCCCCGGACGGGCCCGTTGCCCCTGCTGGTCAACTGCGGGCGGCGATCTGAAGCGGGGATCTCGAGGGCAACGCGTGGTTTACGGCGCAAGGGGTGTTCACTCTGATTCGGCGAGCTCACGATGGCCTGCCCGTAATCCAGGAGCTTTTGGGCGGGCCAACGATGCGCTTGCTCAGCGGCGCCATAGGTGTCGAAGACCGCCGGCCAGACCGCGTCGAGGGCCGGAGAGTGGGGTTCAATTCTGCGTTGGAGACTGAGGGATTTGAAAAGCGTGTTGAGCTCGTCCCATCGATTGGCTTCGGCAGCGGCAAAGAAACGACCGACGTCGGCGGGCATGTCCACTTGGGCTCGGCGAGCCAGGGCTTGGGCAACGTCCCGTCGTTTGCGGGAAAACTGGCCCACTTTATCGGCAACGATCTGCTCGGGGGTGGGGGCCGGAGTGGAAACGGTTCGCCGCGGGAGGATGCCCGAGGATTCAGCATCTGGGGCGTGCCGCGCGGTCCTCGGTTCCGCCATGGATTTGGATTCGCTATGGTGGGTTATCGATCCCTATCTCTGGCGTGGGCGGACTGAACTCAGGGCTGGCCGGTTCACAGTTGGTCTCGACCAAGACGACGAATTCCCCTTTCGATTTGCGCATTCCGGCTTGGGCGAGCAACGCCGGCGCCGTGCCGCTCTGGAACTCCTCGAATCGTTTGGTCAACTCGCGAGCCAAGACGACCCGGTTTTGGGGAAAGCAGTCCTTCAGCTCGGAGAGCAGTTTTTCGATCCGGTAGGGCGACTCGTAGAACACCAGGGTGCCTTGCACAGGCTTCAATCGTTCCAGAATGCGGTGCCGCTGTCCTGATTTGTGCGGCAGAAATCCGACGAAATGAAACTCGTCGGTCGGCAGGCCGCTGGCGGTCAAGGCCGCGACGAGCGCACAGGGCCCGGGGACCGATTCAACCCGAAAGCCCGCGGCCCGGACGGCGCGCACGACCCTCTCGCCAGGATCGCTGATCCCCGGGCTTCCCGCGTCCGTCACCAGAGCGATCTTCTCGCCTCGTCGCAGCCGGGCCACGATCTCTTCACTGCGTCTGGCTTCGTTGAACCGAAAGTAGCTGAACATCGGTTTGAAGATCTCGTAATGCCTCAGAAGGTGGCCGGTGTGGCGGGTGTCTTCGGCGGCGATGACGTCGCACTCCCGCAAAGTGCGAAGAGCGCGAAGAGTGATGTCTTCGAGGTTGCCGATCGGCGTGGCCACCAGATAAAGCGTTCCCGCAACCAAGGGCGGGTGAGTGGGCTTGGGCTCAGTCATGACGGCTCGGATGAGTTGACCAGATCAACCGTGAATTGCCAGTCCGATTCTTTCTCTCGCGGGGAGTTTTTCTGTTCTTTTCCCGGCAGTTCTCATTTTGACTCAGGACACGGTCCGTTCCACGCAGGTAGTCCCG
>CAYHFE010000101.1:0-16693 GCA_964355375.1 uncultured Verrucomicrobiota bacterium | reverse complement strand
GTGGGACTCTCCCCTGGAATTTTTTTACCCCGCCGCTTAGGCGAGGATTTGGGCCACGCTTGCGTCCGTGCCAGTCGTGACATAATCTGCGTGCATGGCCAGGCACAATGTGATTCTTTCAGACCAAGTGAGCGAAGCGGTCCGTGTTCAGGTAAAGAGTGGCCGCTACACGGATATTTCCGCAGCGCTTCAAGATGCGGCTTGGAACTATTTCTTCGGTCCACCCAGTCCATTCGAGGAATATGACGTGACGCCCGAGCGGGTGGAAAGGACCGCGCAGCGCGATCTGGAACAAATTCGCAAAGATCGAAAGGCCGGCAAACTCAAACGCTGGAAACCCGGTGCATGATCTTTAGCCAGCCGTCGTACACGCGTCGTTACAATAGACTGACTCCTCAGAATCGTTTGCGGGTCGATGCCGTCCTCGCCCGCCTGGAGGATGGGTTTGGACGTCCCCATCAGCACGCAGGCCTTGGTATTCGGCCGTTTGGGCGCTATCTCGAACTTCGCGCGGGCTTGGGCCTGCGTGTTCTGTTTTTGCCTGAAGGAGGCGACCTGTTTCTGATGTGCGTTGGAAATCACGACGAAATCCGGAGCTACGTCAGAGGCAATCCGTAAGCAGGCCAGCAGCCGACAATAGAAATGGGGCAGTTCTTGAGGATGGTCACGACTGGTTCCTTCAGCGTCTTGAAATCTGGCACTCCAAAGTTTTCGAGCAACTCCCGTTGCATCTCAGGATCGCTGCATTCCTGAAGACTTCCTGATGTGACGCCAGATTCCCAGGTTGACTTGCTTGCGCCCGCGATCGTTGCCCGTTAGTCTGGGCATGTGATCAACGCCGCATCAGTTCCGCAGGCGAGATCGGTGGATCGACTCCCGGCGATGGAATTGCCATGACTACCCGATATCACTTCTCCGCGGTTCTCGCCCTTGGCGCGCTGCTCCTCCCGGTGTCGGCCCTTGCCGCAATCCTGTTCCAGGAGGAGTTCGAGGATAGCAAGTTGTCCGCCCGCGGCTGGTACGACAATACCAACCAACGATTATCCGATCGGGAACATATTCCCGGCAGCAATCGTTCCCTGGAATTCCATTTCGACTATGGCGCCCGCGTCCCCGCCGCCGGCGCGGGCATGAGACACAAGTTTCCGGCCACCGAGTTCGTGTTGGTCAGTTATTACGTCAAATACAGCGCCAACTGGGAAGGATCCAACAAACCGTATCATCCACACGAATTCAGCATCCTCACGAATGCCGACGACGATTGGATTGGACCGGCTTACACGCATCTGACGCTTTATATCGAACAAAACGAAGGCACCCCGCTCCTGGCCATTCAAGACGGCCGCAATATTGATCAAACCAAAATCAATGTCAGCTTGACGCAAGTCACCGAGGATCGGTCCATCGCCGGGTGCAACGGCGATAGCGATGGCCATGGCCACGGCGAGTGCTATAAATCCGGCGACTTCTATTTCAACGGCAAAAAGTGGAAGGCGGATCGCATCTGCTTTGAGGATGTTCCCGGGAAATATTTCAAAAACGATTGGCACTTCATTGAAGCCTACTTCCAGCTCAACCATATCCGAGACGGCAAGGGCGTGCCGGACGGGGTCATCAAATACTGGTTCGATGGCAGGCTGATGATTAGCCATGAGGATGTCATGTTCAGAACCGGCCGTCAGCCCACTCTGAAGTTTAACCAGCTTCTCATTGCCCCATATATTGGCGACGGTTCGCCCGTGCGCGCCGGGCAGACTTTCTGGGTGGATCGCTTGACCGTGGCCACGGCCAGACCCCCGGGCAAAGACCGTATCGCGGTTGAACGAGTCGGTCCCGACGTTCTCCTCTCCTGGCCGGCCAGCTCGATCGATTATACCCTGCAATCCGCGGAATCCAGTTTCCTCAATTGGGTCAACGTGGACCTGCCCTGGACCCTCGGCAATGGCACCAAGACCGTCACGATCCAACCCGCCGATCATCCGAGATTTTTCCGCCTCGCCACCGAATAGCGACCAGGTAACCGGCCTTCCCGGAACTCAGTCCACTTTGTTTTCAAGTTGAGCGCAATGAGCCCTCACCCGTCCTTCGGACACCCTCTCCCATCCGATGGGAGAGGGACGGGGTGAGGGAGCAGTTAGTCTCATCTTGATCGCAAGTTCGAATCAGTCTCCGCGTCCTGATGAATGCGATGCGGGATCACGAATACTTCGCTCTTGCTTCGCGAAGCATCTCTTCGACTGGTCTTCCCTCCGCACGGGCTTCGTGAACCTAACAGAGCCTCGCGTCGAATTGCGTCTCTGCCTCGCGCCGCAACGCGCCGTCAGTTAACTGTTCCCCAGCCCATCTCCTGCACCGAATGCACCGCCAGGGCGGGGCCGAACTTGCGCACCGGACGCGGTACGCAAGCATCGAGCAAAACCTTCATTGCGACCTTGCTGCGCGGGGAACGATCCGGGTTAGCTTTGCTCATCAAGTTGCTTGAGAGATTTGCCATCTGCATTTTTCCACGCTGCAAGGCCGTTCGCGCTTCCGCCGTGGATAGCGGCGGCGGCGGCGGATGGACTCGAGAACTCGCAATCCTTGGTAAAGACGAACAAGCCGTCCTTCTCGATCAGCACTCCATTCGCGATGAGTTCCCTACGTTGAGCTAAAACGTAAGGATAACTCTGGGCCGAAGGGCGATCTTCCAAGACGGCTGAAGAACCGCGGAGAACAACGAAGCCGTTGGATGTCCGCTGTCCTCGTGCCTCAGCGTCCTTGAGACGGCAGAAAAGGATTCCGCCAGGCTGGGATTTGGACGTGGGCTGAGCGATTGGGGTGAGAATGTCAGAGCCGAGGACGGGCAGAAGCTGCCGGATTCGAATAAGAAACACCTCCATGTCCTCACGGTCTGACTCGGGGAGCTTGGAACCCGTCGCTTGGTTCTGTTCAAGTGCGAACCTGCCGATTTGGGCGGCTTCGACTAACAGTCGGCTCTCAAGGTATCTTATGTGGGCTTTTGTCAAATTCTCGTCCTTGCTGACGAAGACGATTACTGAAACCCAAAATTCTTTGGCCTTGTGTTGCTTGAGTCGCTCCCGGATGACCTCTGCCTCACCAATGTAAGCGCGTGAAGCATTCGTTGCAGGATCGGTTCCGGTGAGGATGTAAATCCCCGCCTTGTCGAGTTCCTCTCGGGCAAGCAACTCGTCGAGTTCCGTGCGCGGCGCCGCAACCGCCTTCCCGGTCCAGTTGGAGATCTCGGCCGTGCGAAGGCTCTTTGCGTCGCCGAGCGGGAGGAAGAGCTTGATCGTTGCGGATGACATTGCGGATCGAAAGCCTGGCAACGGCGCCGCGACTATTTCGCGTACTTCTGAAACTGCGCTTCGAGTTCGTCCTTGGTGCGCGTTCCGTCGTACACCATCACGAGGAAACGGAAATGGGCGGACTGGCCGGGCTCCAGCGTCAAATGCAGCGCTTTCGGATTCGCCACTTTGTTGGCTTTCTCAAACGCCTCCTGGCCGAGCGGATTGGCACTGAACAACCCGTATTCCCGGGCGTGCCAGAATGTCGGGTAGTTCACGCTCGACGGGTGATTCAGGATGACGATGCCCACGGCCTTGTCTTCGTTCTTTCCTTCCAACGCGACCCACGGAGCCCGCCGGCCCCAAATCTCTTTCGAGGTCTGTTTGCCGTCGGAGCTGAGGTACTTGCCGGTGCCCCCTTTTTCCTTGAGCCAATCGGCGGTGCGGATGGCGAACATGCCTTCTTTGGTGTCGCCGAATTCGACTTTGATCTTCGCCGTGAGCTCGATCTGGAAGTCGATCGAGTAGCCGTCCTGGAGAGCCGCGAAAGTCATGGATCGAGCCTCTTCCATGACGACCGTCTCACCGTCTTTCGCCACCCAATGCGAGAGGGTGCTGAGTTTCCCCCGATCAGCCCCAGCCTCGGTCGCCGTCGTTTTGACGTGCTTGATTTGCGGGGGCGTTTTTGTGTTATTCCAGAATCCCTGGCCGTTCACTTCGTCGTAGGTGAAGAAAATACCGACGTGATGCGGGTGATCTTTGGTTTCACCTTCAACCTTGACCAGGGGGAAGTTTCGATTCAAGACCACTCCGCTCGGGGTCTTAATCGGATAGAGCGACGGCTTCGTCAGCGTGTTCTGGAAGAGGTAGCTTGTGACGTGGGCGCCGCCGATGCGCACTTTGATTTCGTTGTCGGCCGGCTCGAACTCGACTCGGGTCGAAGCCGCTGCCCGCTCCGTCACTCCCAGGTGGGCCACCGCCATGAGGATCATCCAAGCAGTTGTCGTGTGTTTCATGTTTCAGTTGATGGATTTCAGAGGTTTGTTCTTGTTGTCTTCGAGAAAGGAAAAGTCTCATGGACCTTTGGGTCCATGCGATTCAAAGAGGAGCATCTCCCGGGTTTCGGCCGCCAGCAGAATGCCCTCGGGGACAAAACAGACCCCTTCGATCTGCAGCTTGGGCAGTTTGATGAAGAGGGGCTTGATCTGAGCGGCTCGCCGTGGATCGCCCTTCACCTCGAACACGTAAAGACCGGCTTTGGTCACGACGGCCAAACGCTGGCCATCGGCCGACAGATCCGCTCCGGTGGCGGAATGCTTAACCGGGAGCCGCGCCACTTCCTCCAGGATCTGGGTTCCCCCGGGCGGGTTCAAGGCAAAGCGATAAAGCCGGGTGTGTTTGCCGTCGGGCACCTTGTCGATGACGTAGCCGTGGTCGCCCTGGATGAACAGACTCTCGCAATCAAAGGGTTTGTTGGGAAAACGCAGACGCCACGTGGTCTCCGCGGGCAGGCGATTGCGGGAGAAGAGCGTCGCCGTGGCGGGATTGGGCTCAAGCACGCGGTGAACCTTCAACTCGGTCTTCAGACACTCATTGTTGCCGAGGTCTCCGATGTAGAGTCTCCCCTCGTTGTCGATGGCGATATCCTCCCAATCGCCGTTGCGCACGTCCACCCGGTATTGCGCGAGCAGTCGTCCGTCATGAGCGATGGCGTAGAGGTTGGGTTCGTTGCCTTGATCGTTGTGGGTCCAGAGCACGCCGGGATGCTTGCGACTGGCCACAACCCCGGAGCATTCCTGGATGGCTCGGGATTGGATCCGCCCCACCACTCGAACGGCGTCGGTCATCTTCTTGGATTGGGGAGGATTTTGATCGGGTGGAGTGGCGGAAGTCGCGGGACGCTTGCCGGGAGGGTTGTCGGCCAGGATCGCGATCAGGGCCGCGAGGCCCACGGCCAACCAACCGATCCACGAAATCACGCCGACTCGCATTCTCATTCGCATTTCCGATTTCTGAAGCCAGAGTAACAAGGCAATCCAGCCCGGAGCAATGCGCTTGTTGCGCGGAATCATCGGAATCTGCTAGATTTCCGTCATGCATACTTCGTCCATCGCTCACCTCTCCCATTCTCGCTGCCGACCGCCCTGTTTCAGACGCCTTCGGTCCGTTGCTCTCTTTGGCCTTCTCGTCACCGCGAGCGCTCAGCTCGCGTCGGGAAATGGCGACCTGCGCTCGGGGGCGGCGCAGGTCAAGATCACTCCGCCCAATGGCATCCCGCTGGCTGGCTATTATCACGAGCGCGGAGCCGACGGCGTGCTGGACGATCTTTATGCGAAGGCGCTGGTCCTCGAACAAGACGGGGTTCGCGTGGCCTTCGTTGCCCTGGATTTGATTTCCACGACGCGCTCATTGGTCGAACGTGCCCGGGCGGAGATCGAAAAGACGACCGGTTTGAAAGGCGAGTCGATCATGATTTCGGCGACGCACGCTCATACCGGACCGGAGCTCTCGAATCGTGGGCGACGGAGCGAGACGCAGACCGCGCGAAACGAACTCACCACCCAGTACTCGGAACGACTCCCGTCGCTCATTGCGGCAAGCGTCCAGATGGCGGAACGGCGCCTCGAACTCTCCCGGATCAGTGCCGCCGTGGGCCGCGAGGAGCACCTGAGCTTCAACCGCCGTTTCTACATGCGCGACGGCTCCGTGGGGTGGAACCCTGGCAAGATGAACCGCGAGATCGTCGCGCCGGCGGGCTCCATTGATCCGGAGGTCGGCGTGCTCCTGGTGGAATCTCCGGCCACGAACCGGGCGTCAGGGCGTCCGATCGCCACCTACGTCAACTTCGCGATGCACCCCGACACCACCGGCGGCAACCAGTTTTCGGCCGATTATCCGGGCGCCCTGGCGCGGGTGTTGGCGGGCTGCAAGGACCCGGACATGGTCACCTTCTTTGCCAACGGCGCCTGCGGCAACATCAACCACCTGGATGTGAACTGGGCCGCCAGTCAAAGCGGCCCCCCGGAGGCGCAGCGCATCGGCGTCGTCCTGGGGGCGGCGGTTCTCCAGGCTTACAAACAACTGCAACCCGTCCGTCCTGGACCACTCCGCATGCGCCGTGAGCTTGTTCAACTCCCGCTCCCCAGCGCGACGCCGCCAGAGGTGGAGCAAGCCCGCCGCGATGTCAGCACCGCCAATGACCGAACTCGCGATGGCTTCATGAAACTGGTCCAGGGCTACAAGATCCTCGATGTCGCGGCCCGCGCAGGCCAACCGCTCGAAGTCGAAGTTCAGGTCATGGCCTACGGACCGGACCTGGCGTGGGTGTCGTTGCCGGGTGAGATCTTCGTCGAACTGGGCCTCGCGATCAAAAAGCGTTCACCGTTCCGTTACACTCTGATTGCCGAGTTGGCGAACGGCAGCATTGGCTACATCCCGGATCGCCGGAGCTATGCCGAAGGCAATTATGAGCCGGTGAGCGCCCGGTGCGCTCCGGGCTCGGGCGAGCGGCTCGTGGAAACCGCCGTCCATCTGCTCGAGGCCATGCAGGAGGCCAAGATCGTGCGCCCGTGAATGCGTTCAGCCGGTTTGAAACCCCGTTTTCTCGTAGGAGTTGAGGTGACGAGACTCTGATTTTCGATGAAGACCAGGAAATCGTGGCGAGAAAAGCTGGCCGATGACAAAGGCCTCCCGCGCATCGGAGAAATCCATGGCCCGATGTCCACCCGCTGGGGCGCCGGAACGATGGTGATTCCAGCACCCAAGGAGGTGGACGCGATGATGAGCCAAGTCCCCAAAGGAAAATTGACCACGATCAACGCAATTCGCGCCGCGCTTGCTAGAACGCATGGCGTGACGATGGGTTGTCCGATCACCACCGGGATATTTGCCTGGATTGCCGCGCACGCGGCTGAGGAAGCCGCGCTGGAGGGTCAGGCCAAGACGACCCCCTACTGGCGGACGTTAAAGACCGGGGGCTGGCTCAACGAGAAATATCCCGGCGGCATCGCCCGGGTCCGAGCGCTTCTCGAGGCCGAAGGCCATGAGATTGAGCAAAAAGGCCAGCGCTTCCGGGTGGCCGATTTTGAGAAGTCGCTGTTTGTCTTCCCATCCGGCCCGGCCGGACCGTGAACCATCCGCCGAACCGGGAGACGACCGGGCGATCCAGACCGAGCAACGAAATCAGTCCATGCAACAGTTCTCATTTTGACTCAGGACACTGTCCGTTCCACGCATGTGGTCCCGGCTTCAGCCGGTTTTCACGTGCCGACCGGCTGAAGCCGGGACTACATACTTGTCAAAATGAGAACTGCTGCAGTCCATGCCGAGAACCTTGTCAAGCCAATGGCGTGGCGGTAAAGTCCGCGCCTTGGCGAACCGAAATCGAAATCATTGAAACCCGCAACCTCCTATGCCTACCGCCTTCCCCAAAATCTCGAAAATCCAATACGAAGGTCCGAAATCGAAAAATCCGCTCGCCTTCCGGCACTACAATGCCAATGAAATCATCGAAGGCAAAACGATGAACGAGCATCTGCGGTTCTCCGTCACTTATTGGCACACCTTCCGCGGTCAGTTGGCGGACATGTTTGGCGTCGGAACCGCGGTTCGGCCTTGGGAAGACGGCACCAACTCCGTGGCCATGGCTCAAAAAAGAGCCCGCGTCGCCTTCGAGTTTATGGAGAAACTGGGCACGCCGTTCTACGCCTTCCACGATCGGGACGTGGCCCCGGAAGGCCGCAACCTCAAAGAAACCAACCAGAACCTCGATGCCGTGGTCAAGGTCTTGCAAGAAGAACAGCAGCGGACCGGGATCAAGCTGCTCTGGGGGACGGCGTGCCTCTTTGCCCATCCGCGCTACGTCCATGGCGCCGCGACGAGCTGCAATGCCGACGCTTTTGCCTACGCGGCCGCCCAAGTCAAGAAAGCGCTGGAGGTGACCCACGAACTGAAGGGTGAAGGCTACGTCTTCTGGGGCGGTCGCGAGGGTTACACCACCCTCCTCAATACGGATCTCCATCGCGAGATGGAGCACTTGGGCGCCTTCCTCCACCTGGCGGTGGACTACAAGAAGAAGCTTGGATTCAAGGGACCTTTCTACATCGAACCCAAGCCCAAGGAACCCACCAAACATCAGTATGATTCGGACGCCGCCGCTTGCCTGAATTTCTTGCGCGAGTACGATCTCATGGACGATTTTCAGCTCAACATTGAAACCAACCACGCCACCTTGGCCGGGCACACCATGCAGCACGAGCTCGAGGTCGCGGTGGCGGCGGGGGCCTTGGGCTCGATCGACGCCAACACCGGCGACCTTTTGCTGGGTTGGGACACCGATCAATTTCCGACCGACGTTTATCTCACCACCCAGGTCATGCTCACCATCCTGAAGATGGGCGGCTTCAAAACGGGCGGAACGAATTTTGACGCCAAAGTGCGGCGGGAAAGCTTCGAGCCGGTGGATCTCTTCTATGCGCATATCGCGGGCATGGACACTTTTGCCCGAGGGCTGAAGATTGCGGCGGCGATCCGCAGCGATGGGCGCCTGGCCGATTTCGTGAAACGCCGCTACAGCTCTTGGGACGGCGGCATCGGCGAGAAGATCGAGAGCGGCCAGGTCGGTTTCAAGGAGCTCGAAGCGTATGCCTTGAAGATGGGCGAGGTCACGACCAACACCAGCGGACGCCAGGAGCTCCTGGAAAACCTCATCAACGAATTCATTTGAATCCGCGCCGGCAGGAAGGGTTCTTCGGCGGCCGGTCGCTCGGGCCGACCCGCGGGGCGGACCGCCGCACAATCCATCGCGAATCCCCCGCCCCATGATCTCGGAAAATGACCGCGCGGATCGCTCATCCGCCCCCTGGGTCCTGCGTCGGGCCACCCGCGCTGATGCCGCCGGTTTTCTCCGGCTGATCGTTGCTCTGGCCGAGTATGAGAAGTTGCCTCCGCCCGATGCCCAAGCCCAGGCGCGGTTGATTGAAGATGGCTTTGGCCCCCGTCCACGTTTTGAGAGCTGGCTGGCCTTTAGTGGGGCCGAGACGGCCCCGGTGGGTTACTCGATTGTGTTTGAAACCTACTCCTCATTCCTGGCCCGGCCCACGCTTTATCTCGAGGACATCTTTGTCCTGCCGGAGTTTCGCGGCCGCGGCATCGGGTCGGCCTTGCTGCAGCTCTGTTTTCAGACGGCCCGGGATCGCGGTTGCGGCCGCATGGAATGGGCCTGCCTCGATTGGAATACCAAAGCGCAATGCGTCTATGAAGCGGTGGGCGCGCGGCGTCTCTCCGAGTGGTACTTTTATCGGCTCGACCAACATCAAATTGAAAACCTTGCGAACCGCGACCAACCACCGCCGCCGACCGGGATTTGATCGAGCGGCGCTGACCCGGCCGGGCCAGCGGTCCCCTGCGCCGTGAGCCCGGCGCTGCACCGTCAGCGGAATCGCGACTTGCTAATATGAAAACATCCTTCCGAAGTTTGCTCGTGGTGCTCGCCGCCAGCCGGTGGATCTTATGTCCCGGAGCCGAAAGCCCGGCCCGCGCGGCTGAGCTCAAGCCGGTGGATTACATGGTGCTGGTGACGGGCGGCGAATTGTTGGAAGGCGCCTACCCGGATGCGCACACTCATTTCATCACCCGCACCTTGCGCGAACTCGGCTGCCGCTGCGTGGGGTCGATGACCGTGGATGACGATCGCGAGGCCATCGAGCAGGCCCTCCGGTTTGCGACCCATCGAGCTCCGCTCATTCTCCTCACCGGCGGACTGGGTCCGACCCCCAATGACATCACCCGCGAGACGTTGTCCGAGTTTACGGGCATTCCCTTGCGCGAGCATCCCGAAGTCATCGAGGAAATGGAGCGGCGTTTCCGTCAAACTCGCGATCAACTTCGCCCCACCCTCCGTCGCCAAGCTCTCGTCCCGGCGCGGGGCGGCTTCCTCAAAAACACCGCCGGCACGGCGGTTGGATTGATCTTTGACTCCGCGCCCGCCATGATTGTCGCGCTGCCCGGTCCTCCACGAGAGCTGCAGCCGATGGTCAAGAATGAACTGGTGCCGTACCTGCAGGGTCGGTTCGGAGTTCGGGAATTCGGAAGCTCTCTCACGCTGCGGTTTGTCGGCGCCGGTCAGTCTTTGATCGCACAGACGATCAAGGACCACGTGTCCGTGGCGCCCGACGTGACGATCACGTCTTTGTTTGAGGAGGGACGGGTTGACTTCACGTTCTCCCTCCCCGGCCATGGAGTGGCGGATCAGGCGCGCTTGCGGCAATTGTCCGCCAGCATTCGCGAGCATTTGGCCGAGTATATTTACGCCGAAGACAGATCCTCGCTGGAGGAGGTCGTGGCCCAGCGCATCCGGGCGACGGGTGGAACGCTCGTGATTGTGGAGATCGGGACGGGCGGGCGTCTCGCCGCCAGCCTCTCGGGAATCAAGGACTCGAGCCGAGTTCTGGCTGGGGCCTACGCGGCTCCGAACGAAGATGCGCTCGCCCGCCTGATGCAAATCCCAGCCGGCGAGCGCGTGCGCACCGGAGAAGATCCCTCCGTTACCCTGGGTGCGGCCGCCGCAACCCGGACTCAAAGCTCGTGGGCCATCTCCGTGGGAAGAGTGGAATCGGAGGCCAGCGGCGGCCGGCACCTGAAGGTCGCGCTGAAGCTTCCGGGCGAGAACTGGTCGGTTCAACGCGTCGCGGTCCGCGAATCGGAGGAGATCTCCGTTCCTCATCTGACGACGCAGATTCTCGACTTGATCCGGAAGCGAATCCATTAGACGAGTGAGCGCCATTCCCCAAGAGCGCCGCCGTCCGTGCCGGTGGGGCGAGACTCCCGTCGAGCCGTGAAATGTGGGCTGGAAGGACAGTCAAGGCTCGACCGAGTCTCGCCCCACCCAGATTCATTAAAGGCGATTTCCGGGCGACGGTTTGACGACTCCGTCGCCCGACGCGAGATTGGACCGACTCAGGCATGACGACCGCCAACAAAATCACCATCCTGCGCATCTTGTCGGTGCCGTTTTTTATTGCCCAGGTTCTCTACTATTTGGATACCGGGGACGAGCACCATCGTTGGCTGGCCTTTCTCTCGTTTGCCCTCGCCTCGATCTGCGACGGCGTCGATGGCTATATCGCGCGCCGCTACAATCAACGGAGCGAACTCGGCGCCATTCTGGATCCCTTGGCCGACAAACTACTCCTCGTTTCGGGCGTCGTTGTGCTGAGCTGGCAGCATACTCCGCACCTGGAGCGCATCCCTCTCTGGCTGACGGCGACGATCATTGGGCGGGACGTCATCATTCTCCTCGGCCTGTTCATCATCCATTATGTGTGCGGCAAGGTGGTGGTTCGCCCCCATTTCATCGGAAAAGTCGCCACCGTCCTGCAGATGTTGACCGTGCTCTGGATCCTGCTGAAGTGGCCTGACCAGTGGAATCGCGTCTGGATGATCGGCGCCGGCCTCTGCACCGCTGGGTCGGGGATTCTTTATGTCTTGAACGGCGTTCAACAGTTGAGCGCCCATCCCACGAGTGCGGCCACTCCGGGACAGAACGGGCGCTCGGCCGCCCCGCCTGAATAAGATGACTCTTGATCCCGCCGGAGGTTCATTGGTCCCGTGAAACCCGATCCATCCCCGTCCCATTCCCTGCCGCCCAATCGGCAGGTCAGTCGGGCCTTTCGGGAAAGAACGGCTTGAGATAACGGAGACTCAGAGCCGCCCAGTGAGCTTCTTTCCCGATGGTCTGTTCGAGATCGTTCTCCGGCGGGGTCCAAACTTCCAAGATGGCCGTCTGACACCGCGAGAAGGGCAGGAGTTGTTTGAGCAGCTCGGGGACATCGAGGAAGCCCGTTCCCGCCGGGCAACCGCTGACGGTGAATCCCATTTTATGCGAAAGTCGGTCGATGCGAAAATCCTTGAGGTGAAGATTGACCGTGCTGGGCGCCAAGCTGGTCACGACGGCCTCAAGTCCTTCACCCGCACCGAGCGAATTGGCGGTGTCCAGGCAAACACCGACGCGCTCGCTGGCGGCTGATTCGATCAACCCACGCAAGGTGGCGGCAGAAAAGCGGTCGTGGTTCTCGATGCCGAGGATCAGGCCCTCGAGCTCCGGCACACAGTCGCGCAAAATGCGAGCCACGGCGTCCGGCGCGGGTTGATAATTGGCATCATCGATCACGAAACGGATCAACCGGGCCTGGAGCCGGCGGGCCAGCGCGGCGAATTGAACGACGCGCTCGCGGGTCAGACGGCGCGCCCCGATTTCCAATTGCACGCCCTCGCCGATGGCTCGCGCCGCCAACCGGGCGAGCCGGGCGTCCTCGAAGGTTTCGAGCGGCAGATTGTCGCCAATCTGGAGGAGCTTGATCCCCTGCTCTCCCGCGCGATCGAGCAAGCCGTGCTCATCGAGAGGACGGACCGGAGGATGTCCGGGCACGCCCACCGCCCAGCCATAGGTATAACTGCTCAGGCCGAGTCTCATGCCTGGGGTGCGGTCTTCGTCGTGATGTTGCGGACCTGTTCGCCGAGCCCGCCCGGATCAGAGATTCGCCGCCCACCGTCTCTCTTTTCCATGGAAACGGGTTGAGCCGGTTGGCGGGCCCTCTTCACGGCTTGGTCAATGGCTTCCAACTGGCCCGACTGCCGTCGATGGCCATCTGGAACCGCAGCGGTTCGATGACGTGGGCATCCGTGCCGTCCGGAGCGATGATCCAAACCGGGCGCTTGTCCGCGGGTTTCTCGGCGTAAATCTTCAGCATTCGCGCCGGATTGCTCCAATAACGCTCGTCGGTGACGCGAAACGAAATCCACCGGCCATCGGGCGACCACGCTGCCGGCGTGCTGATCATTTCCAGGCGAGTCAAACGACGCTGGTTTGTGCCGTCGGCGCCAATGATGAATAACTCCAGGGCTTCACCCACCGGAAACGAATAGACGATCTGCCGCGAGTCGGGTGACCAGTTGGGAAAGGTGGCTCCGACCGGGCTGGTGCCCGAGACGACCCGTCTTCGGCTGGCTCCATTCCAATCCATGACATAGACCGTCACTCCGCCTTCCGGGGGATGCCCGGTGTAACAGATGAGCTGGCCGTTCGGCGACAACGTCGGATCGTGGCCTTCGCCGAGGATCTGCTCGTCAGTCCCGTCCGGATTGATGCTGGCCATTTCCGGCTTTTCGCCATGTTTGCCGAAGACAATGCGTTGACCCTGGGGAGTCTTTTGCCAGCTCGGCATGTAACACACCGCGGGAGTGCGGTTGAGGCGGCGCACCTCGGATCCATCCGCATTCATGATCCAGAGATTCGTGGCGTTCTGGCGGCTGCTCATGAAGCAAATGCGTTTGCCATCGGGCGACCAGCATGGATAACGATCTTCCGACGTCGGCGAACGGGAGACATTGAACAGATCGCCCGTCACCGGATCCGCGATGAAGACTTCGGTATCACCGGTCCGCACCGACGTGACCAGGAGTTGATGCCCGGAGAGATCGGCCGCCTCGATCATTCCCCCGGCCGCGAGACAGAACGCGAGTTCGGTTAGGCGGCGGGTCAAGGGCCTGGATGGCTTGGTCGTGGCACATTTTGCCATTCCGGTGGGGCCATTGTCCTCGCGAGCCGGCTCGGCAGTAGCCTCGTCCCACCCAACAGTACCACGGCCCATGGCTTTCAGAAATGGCGAACAGGTCTTCATGTGAGCAGGGGCCACTTGAACGTGGAGGCAAGGGCGATCCGCCGCCCGGTCGCGGATGATTCGCGGGCCGCGGTGATGATCTCAAGGACGTGCAAGGCTTGCTCCGGGGTGACGAGGAGTTCGCGTCCCGTCACCAGGCATTCGGCGGCCAGAGCGGCTCCTTGCTGCCAGATGTATCCTTGCGTGTCGGTGGCGTGGCGCTGGAGCGTGGGATCCTTCTGGGTGGCCAAATCAACGCCTTGAGGAGCCCAATCGTAACCGACCATTCCCATGAAGCCTCCGGAGCCCACCACGCTGATCGTGTGCCGGCGTTCGCCGCTGCCATCATGGCCGTGCGGATTGAAGTAATTGAAGCCCGATTGCACATGCGAAACCACGCCCCGGCCGTGATCCATCAGAACCATGGCGTTGTCTTCCTCCGTGACCTGGATTCGGCCCTTTTCCTTGATGTCACGCTCGGGCGTGACGATGCTGAGCATGGCGCTGACGTGTTTCACGGGCCCCAGCAACCCGGTGAGACTGGTGAGATTGTAAACAGCCAAATCCGGCAGGCTGCCGCCGCCTTTCTCGTAAAAAAACGAAGACCAATTGGGACCTTCATGCCCATAGTCGGCGTGGGCTGCCGCCACTCGGCCGAGCGCTCCTTGCGCCAGGGTCTTGGCCATGAACGCGAACTGCGGGCTCTGCACCGTGATAGGCGCGCCCCAGAGGCGGCGCTGCTTCTGTTTCGCCATGCGCAGGAGTTCCTGGCCGGCACCCAACGAGTTCGCAATCGGTTTCTCGCTCCAGACGTGTCGTCCGGCTTCGAGCGCGCGCCGATTGATCTGCTCATGCTCCTGCATGTCGGTGAGGTCGATGAGAAATTCAAACGGTTCACCCGCCAACATGGCGTCGATGTGCGGATAGTGATGGGCCACGTTGAAGCGCTGGGCTTGGCGCGCCGCGCGCTCGGGCCGGATGTCGCAGAGGCTGACGACTTCGGCAAACGGGCATTTTGTGAGGACCGGCAAATAGGAGTTGGACACGCTGCCGCAACCGATCACGCCGGTCCGGATGCGTTTCTGGGCTGGTTCGGCGGTGAGAACATCGACCGCGCTGGCGGCGAGGCTGGCGCTGGCGAGCAAGGTCGCCTTGGTGAATTCACGGCGGTTCAATGAAGGAGAGGAGAAATTCACGGGTTGGGTGGGTTGATGATGATGGTTTGATTTCATGAATCGTTTCCGCTGGACCTCAGAGTAAGGGAGCGCGGCGCACTCGCTAGAGCAATCTGATCATTCCTTTGGATGTTTCTCCCGGAAAGTCAGGGCTTGGTTTCGCCAAAGTAATCGTAAAACACCCGGGCCAAATTCTGCCCGTAGGATCGCCAATGCTGAGCCGACGGATAATCCTTCAGCCCGGCGATCCAATGGCAATTGAACTCGTGGACCACGGCATCAATGCCATAGCGGTCCAGCCAGCCATCGCCGAGCGTCCCCGAGTTCTGGAACGAAGGTTTGGTGCTGCCTTCCGTGAACCACGTATGTTGGCGCAGCAGTTTCTCGAGCACCGCCATCCGTTCGACGTGCCGACTCAATTCGGCCACGGGCGGGCGGCTGACGTGCAGCAAGCCGTTGCCGTCGTTGTGCAATTCCAACGCCAGGTGCGGGCGCTGTTTGGCGCGGATCATCTTCTCCAGCCAGGCTTCGAGCGCGGCGTTCTCCGGGACCAAGGTCAGGTCGGCAGGCTTATCCCAATTGCGATTGAGGTCGCGTCCCTGGAGATTGAATCGAGTCGCGCCCCGCGCCACGCCATCCTTGTTCGCCATCGGAAGAATATAGACACAGTAACGATCGAGAAACCGCCGGGCCTCCGCGTCGTTCTGGAGCAGCCGTTGGATCAGCCCTTCCACGACCCAGTTGCCGCCCGATTCCCAAGGATGCGCTCGAGCCCGCAGGAACACTCGATAGGGCGCCTTGGGACGACCCAAGCGGATGATTTCCAGCGGCCGCCCCTGGACGGTCTGGCCGATCGGCGTGATCTGCACCCGCGCGTCGTGGCGAATCGACGCCAAGAGGCGATCGAGGTCCGAGACGCGATACGGCTCAATCCGGGCGACATAAAGCTTCGGACCCGGCATCGCGAGATGGAGGCGAACGCGATTCTCGGGCAACGCTTCGGTCGCGACCGATCTCCAATCTCGTCCGTTCTCGGAGATGACGACGGCTTTGAGTTCCTTGGCGACCGAGCCCGGTTGCCCGTTCCAAATGTTATCGAGGTTCTTGAATTCGAGCGTGAGTCGCGCGCCGGGAACCGCGTGGATCAAAAAATGAATATGACCCGCGGCCCGATTGGGCGAAGAGCGCTCGTGATCGTAGAGCAAGTGAATCTGAATCGTTCCGTCCGGCTCAAAATTATACCAGAGCGGCGAGGCGTTTTCGAAGCTCGTGTCGATATAGACGAAGCCGGCGGCGGCGGCCATCGCAGTCTTTGGGGTCGCTCGGGCGGCCGAGCTGGTCGTTCCGATGGTCTCTGCAGCGAACAGCAGGTGGGGAAGAACCAACGCGATGATGAGCATTCCCGTCTTTCGCATAGCATGTCCTTTCAGTATGGAGTTGGGGAGTATTCCACTTCACAAACAAGGCGGCCGCATGCGAGCGGCAATCCACGCCGAGTTTGCCCATCAGCATGCTGACCTGATTGCGCACGCTCTTCTCGCTGAGTTTCAGCTTCGCGGCAATCTCTTTGTTCGTC
>CAYHFE010000100.1:0-16733 GCA_964355375.1 uncultured Verrucomicrobiota bacterium | reverse complement strand
TTTAGGTACTCACGCTTTCCAGGCGTGCGCGTTAAACCACTCTGCCATCTCTCCGCAGCACAGCCCCTCTAAGGTGAGGGACGAAACGGTCCGAAGCAACCTTTTTTCTATCGCGAACATCCTTGGTACAATCGGGTTTGGCTTGGCCATTGAATACCCCGGACTCTTATCGAGTCAATTAGCCTGAATGAATGATTAGACGTTGCGTTCGTGCGAATGCCACTTTGATCAAACCGCGCCGCAAGCTTCAATTATGGGTGCACTTCCTCCCAACGCCAGTTTCCCCCGGTCCCGTCCGGGCCGGTCGCCCGGTGTCGGTCCAACCTCGGCGCCATGGGCCGGTGGAGCGCGGGATGCGACTTTGACACCCACGTCCAATCGATTAACCTGGGAAAGATATCTTATGAAACTCCCGTTTCTGCCTATTTTGAAATGGTCCGCGCTCGTGGCCGTTTCGGCCTTGTTCGTCGGCTGCCAAGCGGAATCGACGATGGCTGTGCAAGAGCTGACTCCGGTCAAGCCGGCCGTCACCAACGTCCTGACCAATGCCGCGAATGCCCCGGCGTTGCAGGTTGCGTCCGAACCCATCCCCGAGCCGCCCGCCCCCTCCATTCCGAAGATTTCGGCCCAACTTCAAGATATCGTCACTCTGGCGGAACGCGGAGTCGGAGACGATGTCCTGCTGGCCTTTGTCGCCAAAGCCCCGGCTCCGATGAACCTGACGGCTGAGGAAATCCTTTATCTGAACGATCTGGGGATTTCCGAAGCGGTCATCACCGTCATGATCCGGCACCGCGGAACGGCTGAAGCCCTCGCGACCACTCCGGTCGTCCCGCCCACCAACCCGGCGACCGCCGCCGCGGCACCGCCGCCGCCGGCCCCACCGATTGTCGCGAACCCCGCTCCCAGCAACGCACCCGCGGTCGCCGCACCCGCCCCTTCGGTGACCATCATGGCCGCTCCCGAATTTGAGACGGTTGCCCTGCCACCCGCCGCCCTGACCGTGGCCCCGCCGCCCGTCCAGGAAAGCTATTTCTACAGCTCCCTGCAACCCTATGGATCGTGGGTCCAAGTAGCTGATTACGGCTATTGCTGGCAGCCGACGGTGGCCGTCGTGAATCCCGATTGGAGGCCCTACTGTGACCGCGGGCGATGGATCTATTCCGACTGCGGTTGGTACTGGCACTCCGATTACTCCTGGGGTTGGGCACCCTTTCATTACGGACGGTGGCAGCGGCATCCGCATCACGGCTGGGTTTGGCTACCCGACACTGTTTGGGGACCGGCCTGGGTCACGTGGAGGTATTCGGACTCATACTACGGCTGGGCTCCCCTGCCTCCCGGCGCTTACTTCGATCAGCACGTCGGGCTCAGCTTCAGAACGGGCCATGTCGGCATCAGCTTCGATTTCGGACTGGGACGAGATTCTTACACTTTCGTTCCCTCGCACCGTTTCTATGACCGCACTCCCTGGCGTCACGCTCTGCCTCGAAACCGCGTGGCCGCCGTTTACAACAACACCACCGTCATCAACAACTACGTCCAGATCAACAAGAACGTCGTCAACGAAGGGATCGGCCGCGATCGCATCGCCAGGATCACCCAATCCGAGATCAAGAAAGTGCCGATCCGCGACACATCTCGCGAGCCTCGCGAGCCCGGTCGTAACGTCACGGTGAAGCCAGACCGTCTGGAAAGAAACGGCTCCGAGTTGGTGGTCTATCGCCCGCAAATCCCCAGACCAGTCAACGCCGCAGCCAACCCACGAGAACAGCAAGAATTGAGAAAACCGGCCACCTCGCCCCCGACCGGACGCGTTGCTGGCTCCTTCGATGCGGGGTCGCGTTCTGTGCCAAGCGTTCCCATGAACCCTCGTTTCTCCGGGCGGACTGAGCCTTCCACCAGCCCCACAGGTCCCGCCAGCATCGCAGATCGATCCACAGCCGGGGCGGGCGTCTCGACTCCGCCATCAGCTCCGGCGCGCCGCTCGTTCACAGATGGCTCCGGGACGGCCCGGCCCGGTGTGCCGCCGCTCTTCAAGTCTCCCGCGGAAACCGTCGCATCTCCGATTCCCGAGTCTCAACCGCCTCGGCCCGTCAATGACGCTCCGGAAAGGCGAGGCTCATCTCCGCAAGTTCCGAAGTATTCCATTGCCACGCCCAGCCCAGTCACTCCAGCCAGTTCAACCGCCCCGGCATCGGCCGCGTCGGTCGGGGCCGCCCAATCCCCACCAGCGACCGGCTCGCGATTCATTCCCACTCCCGTCCGGCCCAGTCCCTACCGAGAGCTACCCCGCCCGGTGGACCCCACACCCGGCGCAGCCCGGAGCGCCGTGGAAGCCTCTCCGGCCTCGCCTCCAACGGTCATCCCGTCCAACCCGCGGCCCATCCCCGGGACCGGACGGCAGCCGTATGATGCCGGGGTTCCGATCCCGGAGTCGCGCAGGGAATTGCCGAAGCCCGCGATCACGACCCCAATCGAGAGACCGATCTCAGGCCCGGCTATTTCTGGCGCATCGCCGCAGCCTTATCCGGGATCGGGACGCCAACCCATGGCCGGCCCTTCTGGGGGTAATCCGCCGCAACAATTTAGTGCGCCCGGCCGCTACACGCCGCCGTCACCGCCGAGTGTCTCCCCGGCCCCGGCCCCAGCCCCGGCCACTCGATTCCAGTCCGCGCCCAATTCGGTGCCGGCACAACAATTGGCGCCATCGGGAGCTCGCCCCTCCGCCTCCGCCCCCGCCCCCGCCGCCGGTCCGCCCGCTTCGCGCTCTGGAGGATCCAACCGGCGAAACGAGATCGAAAAGTGATCATCGATTGAGTCGGGACCCTTCACGAGTTTCCTCCCGATTTCATAGCACCGTGTCGAAGAGAAATACGGCGCCGAAAGAGTCATGAATCTGAGGTCTGTTACGCCATTCACCATCTGGCTGCTGGTCTGGACCACCCTGGCTGGCGGCAGTCTGCTTCACGGACAAGGCACATCGACCCCGCCGACGGTCGTTTTTTCGACGCGCTTTGAGCCCGAAGAAGGATACGACCCGAAGTTCTCGCTCGGTGGACAGATCGATTGGGTTAATCTTGGCTCGGGTGGCAACGGACTGATAACAAATTTCTTTGATGGATTTGGACAATCCGCCTACGTCGGGTTCTTCCCTCCGACCGAAAAAGAAGAGAGCCTGCATGTTCTTTTTCCCCTGGAGTTGGCGCCGATCAAAACCAACCAGAACCTGATCACGTTCTCCGTTCTCATGCAGGTGACGGATTCGACCAACGGCAAGTATGACGATTTCCGCTGGAGTGTCTTCAATCGGGAGGGCACTCGATTGTTCTCCTTGGATTTTGAGAACTCGTCGCTCGATATCTCCTACGGGCTGGATGACAAGGCGGGTTTCATTTCCACGGGATTGAGCTTCGACAACCAGGGCGCTTACGAACTTGAGATCGTGATGAACCTGGCCCACAACATTTGGAACGCTTCTCTGAACGGTTACATCCTGGCCCACTCCAAACCGATCACCACCATCGGCACACCCCTCAATCTGGGCGATATTGACGCGGTCTGGGTCATTCGCACTCCGGGCTCGCCCGGCGATAACTACATGATCTTCGATAACTACACCATCCTCGCCGCCGAGGGGCCTTCCATTCCGCCCCGGATTGTCCCGGTGGGTGTTCTCGCCAACGGAGCATTCCACCTGCGCGTGTATGGGGAACGCAATCTCAACTACGTCATCGAATCGTCCGGCGATTTGACCCGGTGGGATCCCATCAAAGTCATCACCGCACCGAGCGGTGGAGTCTTCGATTTCCAGGATCCGGACGCCATCCGCTTGGACCATCGGTACTATCGCGTCTGGCATCGCCCGTGAGTTGATTCCGCGATCCGACTCGCCGGGGCGCCTGATGCCTTCCCTCCACCCTCAACAACTCAAACCATGGCCATGATCTCCACCATGACCGCCGCCGTTTTCTTGCCCACACCAGCGCCGCCACCCTCGGCGCGGCCAGCTTGCCCGCCGTGTTCGGCGCTCTCCCCAAAGTGACTGGAACGTAAATCTCGCCCCTTCCTATGAGCCGTTTCGTCCGGAGTCCCGCCTTGACGCGGCCAGGCTGGCGGAATTCAGGCGCATCGGATTGGTCGAATGCCTCGCTGGCTGAAGCCGGGACTCCATGTCAGTGGCTCGGCTCATTGTCTCAAGGCGTGGGCAAAGCGACAGGACGATTTCCCTGATCCGCCAGCAAGAGACGCGATGCTCCGTAAAGAGACGGGACCCCTGCCGGGGGAAATTATCTATGCGCGAGCGGGGCGGACTGTTTTAATCCGCGGCCATGAAGTTCACGGTGAAACATCTGGGAGTGGCGGCGCGCGCGCCGCGGGCCTGGAAAGATGGGGACGGTGGAGAGCTTTCGGACACGGTCGTTTTTGACAGCATCGGGGCGAACGACCGAAGGGCGCGCTGTTTCATTGAGCGTCTTCCTTCTTACGGCGGAGCGGAGCCCGGGGGCGTGTCCGGACGGGCGCGCAATTGAGGATTTCGACATGGAGAGATTTGAGGCCATCATTTTTGACATGGACGGTGTGATCGTGGATAGCGAGCCACGACACGAGCGCGCTTTTCGGGAAGTCTTTCATGAGATGGGCTACGGAGCGTCGCACGGGATGGATTTCGCCGCGTATTACGGGCGTTCCGACCGGGCACTCTGGATTGATTTTGTGGAGAAGCACCAGCCGCAGCAACCGCTGCCGGAGCTGATTGAGTGGAAGCAGCGCCGGTTCCTGGAAATCTTGCGCCAGGACCAGCCGATCTTTGAAAGCCTGCCGGGGTTGGTGGAGAAATTGGCTCGCCGCTACAAGTTAGCGGTGGCCTCGGGCTCGGTCCATACCGTCATTGATGAGGTGCTGGCGATGAAGGAGCTGCGACGCCATTTCCCGATTGTAGTCAGCGTTCAGGATGTTCCGCGGGGGAAGCCCGCTCCGGATGTTTTTCTGCGAACGGCCGAATTGCTCGGAGTGGCGCCGGGCGCGTGTTGTGTGATCGAGGACGCGGCGGCGGGTGTGGAAGCGGCGCTCGCCGCTGGGATGAAGGTGATCGCCATCACCAACTCGCTGCCACGAGAGCGCTTGGTCCGCGCCTCCCACGTCGTCGAAACCTACGTCGAAATCGAACGGCTGTTGATCGGAGTAGCGCCGACCTCGGGGGAGCGCTGAGCCGTATCTATGCAGTTCGGTTTGGGGTGGAACGGGCAACTTGCCCGTTCCTGTGGGCTACCAGCCCGCAGGATTTGCTGCCCAGAATCTCACTGATTAGAGAGTTCAATTGACGTGCCAGATTCGGCGGCAAGTTGCCTGCCTGTTCGGCAGACAGGCCGCCGAGGACGGGCTGGTAGCCCGTTCCACCCATTTCAACTGCATGCTTACGGCTGCGACCCGATCAACCGACGGCGCTCAATAATTTCAGGTCGGCGGCAAAGGCTCGGACGTCTTCCGGAGTTGTATCCCACGAGCACATGAAGCGGCAGCCGCCGCGGCCGATGAAGTTGTAGAACATCCAGCCCCGCTCGCGCAAACCGGTGCTGATCCGCTCCGGTAACTCGGCAAAGACCGCGTTGGCCTGCCGGGGAAAAAGGATCTTGATGGACGGAACCGGCTTCAGCTCGTCGAAGAGCAATGCCGCCATGGCGTTGGCGTGAGCGGCGCGGATCAGCCAGGCTCCATCTTTCAGCATGCCGACCCAGGGCGCCGCGAGAAACCGCATTTTGGAGGCGAGCTGGCCGGATTGCTTGCAGCGGTAGTCGAACTCGTGGGCCAGCTCGCGGTTGAAGAAGACCACGGCATCGCCGACGTGCGTGCCGTTTTTCGTGCCGCCGAAACACAGGACATCGACCCCCGCCTTCCAGGTGATTTCGCTCGGCTTGACCCCGAGCGAGGCGACGGCGTTGGCGAAGCGAGCGCCGTCCATTTGCACTTTCAAGCCCAGTTTCTTGGCCCGATCGCCGATGGCTTTGAGTTCATCGACGGTGTAAACGGTGCCGACTTCGGTGGCTTGGGTCACGCCGACGACGCGTGGTTTTGGGTAATGGATATCGGAGCGGCGTTGGACCATGCGCTCGATGCCATCCGGATCGATCTTGCCGTTTTCTCCGGGGAGGAGGAGGACCTTGGTGCCGTTGGAAAAGAATTCCGGAGCGCCGCATTCATCGGTTTCGACGTGGGCAATCTCGTGACAGAGGATGCTGTGATAGGACTGGCAGAGGGAAGCCAGGGACAACGAGTTGGCCGCCGTGCCATTGAAGACGAAGAAGACCTCGCACTTCGTTTCGAAAAGCTCGCGAATCAGGTCGGCGGCCTGTTCGGTCCAGGGATCATCGCCATAGCCGCGGGCGTGGCCCTGATTGGCTTCCGCGAGCGCCGTCCAGGCTTCGGGACAAATGCCGGAGTTGTTGTCGCTGGCGAATTGGCGGCGGAGAATGGGGATGGCTTTCATGAGAGGCGAAGTTTCGTCGAGGGATGGAGACAATTCGGCTTGCTTTGGTCGTTACGGCTTAGAGCTTCGCGATTCAACGGAAGATGCGTTCTCCGAGCCGCGACCGGTAGGGATCGCTTCCCGGAATGAACCATCGCGATTTGCCGCGCCGCTTGGCTTCGAAATCGTATTGAAACAACAGGGCCACCTGATTGGCGCCACGGCCGTCCGTGCGCAACGCATCAAAGCCATGTCCATAGATGAGCGTCGCAAACCACGTCCCCGCCGGCGAGATGTAGGTCAATCCGCCACCAGCGCCGCTGTGCCAGTGGCCGGGTTGACGGAGTTCATCGAGGTACTCGATCGGTCCCGTCGCCGCAAACGTGCTGAAGCGCCACGCCTTGGAAGGCAGGATGGGAAACGAATACTGGCCATTGAGCAGAGCAAAGCGGGTGGCCGAGAGCTCCTGGAAGTAGTATCCCGGAATATTCAGAGGAAACTCCGAGACAAAGGGCAGGATGCCGCCCAAGCGATAGGCGCTGAAGCGATCGGCGCGCGTGCTCGTGCCGGCGGTGAGACTGGCTTCCCACGATTGCTCCCAGTCCCGCGAGGTGTATTTGAGCAGCGCCCGGGTCCAGAAACTGTGGGATTGGGGCTGCATTTCACGGTCACCGGCGAAACCGTACCGATCTGCGCTGGTGCGGAATTGCGATTCGTGCCAGAGCGAAAGTTCCAGGGCCAACGGCTCGGTCAGACTGGGCTCCTGGCCTCCCAACCGCAGACCGGTCCGGAGGTGAAAGGTGGTGCGCTCCTCGGGAATGCGGAAACGATCGTCGGTGTCCGTGTCTGCCTCGTAGAATGACTCATGGACGCTGCCTCGCAAGACCGCCCAAACCGGGACCTCCTGATCCGGATTGAACCGGTGATACAAACTCGCCGAAAACTCTCCGCCATGGCCGACGAACGACTCCTCGCGTCGGTACTTTCCCTGACGGATCTCGGAGTAGCTGTCCGCAAATCCCCCTCCCGCCAATCCGACCGCCACGTCGGTGCGGGGGCCGATCAGTCCGCTGAACCCCAGTTCTGTGTCCAGGTAAATCGGGGCGACGGCCAACCGCAAGGTCAGATTGGTCGCGTAAAAATGAGGTTGGTTGTAGTAAAAGAATCCGTAAGCCGCGATCGGGCCGCGGCCTTCCAAAGGCTGGTTGTAACCGACCTGAATCAGTCGGCGTTTTTCCGGATCGATCTGTCCGCGCGCCGTCAGCGCCGCCCATCCGGCGATCACCACCACCAGACCAGTCCAGAATCCACGTGCCATGCTGCGGAATATATCGGTCGGCCGGAGCGCAGCAAGTTGATTTCGGCGATTGAGTTGTCTTGGCGGAACGTTATCTTGGCGGCATGATAACTGTGACCAAATTGCTGCACACCCGTTACCGGGTCAATGACCTGGAGAAGACGGTCAAGTTTTACCGCGACGTCCTCGGTTTGGAGGAGATCCGACGGCACAAATCGCCCCGCGGTTCCGAGTTGGTTTTCCTGAAAGCGCCTCAGAGCGAGGAATTGATCGAGATCTGCTACTTCCCCAGCAGTGGTCCGGTCCAGGTTCAGGCTGATCTGACGCACCTGGCGTTTGAAGTGGAGAGCTTGGCCGAGTTCGAGAAACATCTCGCCGCCTTGGGCTGCCAATACTCCGACGGCCCGCACCTGAAAGAGAACGGGAGCGGATTCGCTTTCGTCGATGCTCCTGAGGGTTACGAAATCGAATTGATGCAGTCCGCCCGACGGGCGGGTGGTCCGGCCGATTGACACAAACCCCGTTTGGCAAAGAGAAGCCGACGTCAGGAGGCTCACTTTTCTAACCGCCGACGACCGCGAATTCCCCGGGAATCAGAGTCTCGTCACCTCGCCTCCTGCGGCTGGACTGGACGTTTCAAACAGGCTGTCAGCGACTCACCACGTTCCAGACGGACGATTGCGGACAAAAGCTTGCCAGTCTTGCTCGGTATCGATGTCCGCCAGCGGGCGCAGCAGATGAACCCGCAGGTGGAGTTGGTCCGCCCGACGCAGCGTCTCGGCCAGGACCGCGTCCGTGCTCCACGCGACGTTCTGAAAGAGGGCTGGCCTGGGTTGAGTCAGGCCGATCAGCCAATACCCGCCGTCCGCGGCCGGACCGACGACGAGATCGTGGTCGGTCAGCCGGGTCCACGCGGCGTGAATGTCGTCGGCCGTCACCGCCGGGCAGTCTGAGCCAATGATCACGACGCGGCGAGCGTGGTCCTGAAAGGCGTCGGCAAAGGCGAGAATGAGGCGTTGTCCCAAATCGCCCTTTCCTTGCGCGCGCGTCCGCCAATCTCCGCGCACCCACGGTTGGATGTCCGCCAACGCGTCGTCGGGAGAATACCGCAGCTCGATTCCCCGGAGCGGTTGGAGATTCACCAGCAACCGCTCGACCATCTCGCGGTAGGCGGCCAGGGCGACGCTCGGGCCGAGCGAGGCGGCCAGGCGCGTCTTGACCGTCCCTAAGCGGGGCGCTTTGAGAAGAATGATCAGACGTTCCATGGATTGGGACCGGGCTGAGGAAGTGTGGTGGAAATGCGGCGGGGGCGTCAACCCTGGGACCCGACCTGAATGAGCCGTGACTCTTCAAGAATGAATTGGGCACCTGTTCCGACCGGCGAGGTGCCGATCGGGACCCGCGAGGGCGCATTTGCTCCCCAAGGCCCATCGCATGCTGGCGACTGGGTCGATGGCACATCCATTTGCCTGACGAAAGTGAAGAGCGAAAACACCGGTTTGCCAGCAGTTCTCATTTTGACTCAGGACACTGTCCGTTCCACGCATGTAGTCCCGGCTTCAGCCGGTTTTCACGTGGCGACCGGCTGAAGCCGGGACTACACACTTGTCAAAATGAGAACTGCTGCCGGTTTGCCCTTCCCAAAAGCAACCGCCGTCCGTACCTTCGAGAAGGCTGATAAGAAACATGAAAGCGGCGCGAGTCTCCTACGGGTTTATCTTTTTAATGTTGGTGTTGGTGACGTGGTTGCACATGGCCACGCCCTTGATCACGGCTCTGCTCTCCTATTTCGCCCTGATGAAGTTCAGTTTCACGAAGAGCAAGTGGTTCACGATTACGCTCTTTCTCGTCTTGGTCGCCGGGATTTTCTATGGGTTCGTCTATTTCATCAAGGAAGCGCTGATCGCCCTGCCGACCGTGGCGGCGGAATCGATCCCATCGATCGTCAAGTTCGCCGAAAAGCAGGGCATTCAGTTGCCCTTCGACGAAACCGACAGTCTCAAAACGGTGGTCATGGAGAATCTCCGCGGCCAACTTCATAATCTCGGGAACTTCGCGAAGATCGCCACCAAGGAATCGGTCTTTCTCGTGATTGGCTTGGTCGTGGCGATCAGCATGTACATCAACCCGAAGCTCGAGCTCGATCGGGAGAGCCATGCCATCAAGAATAACGCCTATTCGATCACCTGCGACGAAATCAGCACCCGGTTCGGCACGTTTTATCGCAGTTTCGGGATGGTCATGGGGGCGCAGATCGTCATCTCGATCATTAACACGGCTTTGACCTCGGTTTTTGTGACGGCGGTTTCACTGCCCTACGCTCCCGTGGTCATCGGGGTGACATTTCTGTGCGGCTTGCTGCCGATCATCGGCAACATCATGAGCAACGCCGTCATTGTGGGAATCGCCTTCACAATCTCGCCGCCCATGGCGATCGGAGCTCTGACCTTTCTCGTGGTCCTGCACAAGCTGGAGTATCTTCTGAACAGCAAGATCATTGGGGACCGGATCAAAAACCCGGTTTGGCTGACCCTGCTCAGCTTGATCTTGGGCGAGCGGTTGATGGGCATCCCGGGCATGATCTTGGCCCCGGTCATCGTGAACTACATCAAACTGGAGGCCTCCCAGTTCGAAGTCACCCGCAGTCCGGCTCGGACCACGGACGCGTCGCACCGCGCCTGAGCGGCTCTTTCGATGACATCCAGGAAGCTGACCCTCGCCGCCGTGCAGATGAAGTTTCGGACGGCGATGGCGGACAACGTGAGCCGGATCGAGCGGATGATCGAGAAGGCCGCCGGTGCTTCGGCCGACGTCATCCTTTTCCCCGAATGTGCGGTGACGGGATACAATCTCGATTTCAACGCCGTGCCCGAAGCTGAGCTGGCCGCGGCCTTGGCGGCGATTTCCCGAGCGGCCCGGATGGCGGGTTGCTGGGTGCTGGTGGGCTGTCCCACCAGCACGGGCGGAAAGCGGTTCAACTCGCTCGTGGTTTTGGATCGGCGCGGGCGGGAGCGTTTTCGCTACTCCAAGATTCATCTGACTCCGCGGGATGCGCAGTTTTTCGCGCCGGGAAATTCCCTCGCCCTGTTTTCCATCGAAGGCATCGCCGCCACCGCGATCATTTGTCACGAACGCCGGTATCCGGAATTGGTCCGTTTGCCCGTGATGCTCGGGGCGCAGATCATCTTCCATCCGAATGCCGGCCTCGACCGCTGGGCCGTCTCGCGCCGGAAACGGCAGGGTCGCGACGGCATCGTCGCGCGCGCTTTCGAGAATGAGGTTTATTACGTGTTCGCCAATTCCGTGGGCCGGCAGGGCGACGGACTGTGGTCGGCGGGCGACTCCAAAATCGTGGCCCCGAATCTGGACGTGCTGGCTCTGGCGAACAATCGGGATGAGATGATCATCATGGCTGAAGTGGACGTGACGAAGGCGGGACGCAAGTACGCCCGGGAAGCCTTGGAACAACCGGCGTTTCTGCGCGCTCCCTGGCGTGCCATGCTCGCGGCGTGCCGCCGACAGCTCAGGAAATCGGCCATTTAGTTCGAACAGGCCTTTTTTTCTTGTTTCTGCTCACTTCATCTCGTCTCGATCAAACTCACGAAGCGCCTGATTTTATTTTGCGGTTTTCGAGAATGACGCGCTGATCAGGGTTTCTCGATCGGGCGGCTCTCCGGCTTGACATTCGGCCCCGAATCTCGCCTGTTTGACGTATGCCAATTCTGTCCATGACCTCCTTATTCCGAAGCGGAAGTGCGTTCCGCGGAGCGTGCTGTTCGGCCTTGCTTTGTCTCGGGGCCTGCCTCACCGGCCAGGCCGCGGACCAACGCCCGATGGAGCTCGACGATTTGTTTCGAGCCCAACGGTTGAGCGACCCGCAGATGTCCCCCGACGGCCGCTGGATCGCCTACGTCGTGACCGCGGTGGAAAAGGAGGAGAATCGCTCGAACAGCGACATCTGGCTCGTGCCGACGGAGGGCGGTCCGCCGCGGCGGTTGACCAACAGTCCCAAGCACGATCGACATCCCCGCTGGTCGCCCGACGGCCAATGGATCGCGTTCGAATCGAACCGCGACGGCAAATTCCAAATCTACCTCATTCGTCCCGACGGCGGCGAGGCCCGTGAATTGTGCTCGGTCTCAACGGAGGCGCAGCAGCCGGTCTGGTCACCGGACGGCACGCGACTCGCGTTCGTCTCGGCGGTGTTTCCGGAGTTCTCGGAAAAGCCATTCCCGGAAAGCGACGCCGCCAACAAGAAGAAAGAAGAGGAGCGCGAGAAGAGCAAAGTCAAAGCGCGCGTCATCACCCAGCTTCTCTATCGTCACTGGGACAGTTGGGTGGATGACAAGCGTCAGCATCTTTTCGTGGTGCCCGTCCAAGCCGGCATCGCCACCGCCGAGCCCAAGGACGTCACACCGGGAGACCGCGATGCCGTGCCCACCTCGAGCACATTCTCCGCCGGCGACGAATTTGACTTCTCACCGGATGGCCGGGAGCTGGTCTATACGGCGACGCCCGTGCCGACGCGGGAGGAGGCCTGGAGCACCAACCACGATCTTTACGCCGTCCATCTCGAAACGGGCGAGCGCCGTCAGCTCACGACCAATCCGGGTGCGGACGGATTGCCCCGATTTTCCCCGGACGGCCGATTCATCGCTTACCGCGCGCAATCCCGCCATGGCTACGAGTCGGACCGGTGGCAATTGATGCTCCTGGAGCGGGCCACCGGAAAGATCCGCTCGTTGACCACCGAATTCGATTCCTGGGTGGAGGCATTTGTCTGGCTGCCTGACAGTCGTGCTCTCTGCTTTGAAGCCGAAGAGAAAGGCCGCAAGCCGATCTGGTCGGTCGCAATCGATGGTGGACCGGTGAAACGAGTCTTCGACCGGGCGGCCAACGGCGAACTGACGGTCTCGCGGAATTCACCGTGGCTGGCGTTCACCCACCAAAGCCTCTCCCGCCCGGCGGAGATCTGCCGGGTCGCGATCCGTCCCGCCGCGCCGCCCGACGTTTCCGAACAATTCCTGCAGCTCACCCACGCCAACGACGAACTTTGGGGCAAGATTCGTTTCAGCCAACCCGAATCGGTCTGGTCCGAAGGAGCTGGCGGAACCCAAGTTCAGATGTGGATCATCAAGCCTCCGAATTTCACGGCGAACGGAAAACATCCGCTCGTTTTCTGGGTGCATGGCGGACCCCAGGGCGCGTTTCTCGACTCTTGGTCCTACCGGTGGAACGCCCAACTCTGGGCGGCCCAGGGCTACGTCCTGGCCTTGCCGAATCCGCGGGGCAGCACCGGCTTCGGCCAGAAGTTCGTCGAAGACATCAGCCGCGATTGGAGCGGGAAAGTGTTTGAGGATCTCATGGCGGGTCTCGCCTTCATGGAGAAGCAAGCCTACGTGGACACCGGGCGGATGGCGGCGGCTGGCGCCTCCTACGGCGGCTACATGATGAACTGGTTCCAAGGGCACACCGACAAGTTCAAGACGTTGGTCACGCATTGCGGCGTTTACAACTTCTGGAACATGTACGGGGCGACCGAGGAGGTTTGGTTTGATGAATGGGAACACGGGATCCCCTGGGAAACGCCGGATTTCGACAAGTATTCCCCGCACCGTTTCGCCCGCTCCTTCAAGACACCGAACTTAATCATTCACAACGAACTCGACTTCCGAGTTCCGCTCAACGAGGGACTGAGCCTTTTCACGACGCTCCAGCGAAAAGGCATTCCGTCGAAGTTTCTCTACTTTCCCGACGAAGGCCACCACGTCTTGAAGCCGCAGAACAGCGAGCTTTGGCATCGGACCATTTTTGATTGGCTGAAGGATTACCTGAAGCACTGAGGAGGAGGATTCGCGCAGCCCCGGGGCGGGTCAACTCCCTCCCTCGGGGGTGTAAGCGGGAAGAAACACGCGGAAGATGGTCCCGCGTCCCACTTGGCTGCTCAATTCGATCCAGCCTTCGTGCTGCTTGACGATCCCGTAAACTGTGGCTAATCCCATGCCGGTGCCTCGGCCCACTTCCTTGGTGGTGAAGAAGGGTTCGAAAACTCGCGCTTGCAGAGTCGCATCCATCCCCCGACCGGTATCCGAAACCACCAGGCAGACGTATCGGCCTGTGACCGCCTCGGAATTTCGATTCACATCCGCGGAATCGATCTCCACCAGGGCCGTGCTGATGGTCAATTGTCCGCCACCCAGCATGGCATCGCAGGCATTTGCAGCCAGTTCGAGGATGACCTCCTCCAGATGGCTGGAATCCGCATGCACGGGCGGCAGGTTCAGAGCGCATTCCGCCATCACCCGGATGCGCCGACCGGCCAACTGGTCCAGGCGCTCCTGCAGCCGACCGATCAACGTGTTCAGATTCAGCACTTCCGGATGCATCAGTTGTTTGCGACTAAAAGCCAACAACTGCCGAACCAAGGTCGCCGCCCGTTTGGCGGCACTGAGGATTTCACCCAAGGAGGTCCGGACGTCTGGGTCCAGATTGGGACTTCCCAGACCAAGGCTCGAGTAACCCTGAATGATGGTGAGCAGGTTATTGAAATCGTGGGCTATGCCGGCGGCGAGTTTGCCCACCGCCTCCAGTTTCTGCGATTGTCGCAGTTGAGTCTCCAAGTGGAGTCGCTCGGTCAAATCCTGCGTCAAAATCAAGACATGAGGCCGTTCCCGCAGCAAGACGAGCTCAAGCGAGACGAGAGTTTGGCGGACTTCGGCGGACTTGGTTCGAATCGGCCACTCCAAATTCCGCACCGCTTTCTCTTCGCGCAGACGTTGAAATATTTGCGCTCGCGCCTCCAGATCCGGCACCAGCCCCAACTCAGCCGAAGTGCGATCGATCACCTCTCCGCGCCGGTACCCGGTCATGTGCAGGAAGCTGTCATTGACGTCCACATAGCGATCCTCCTCCAAGGTCACGATGGCCAAAGGAATCGGGCTGGCCATAAATGCCTTCGAGAACCGCTCTTCGGAAAGGCGCAACGCTTCTTCGGTCTGAACTCGCTCGCGGATTTCGAGCCGGAGTTGGCCATTCGCGATCTCGAGCTCTTTGGTCCGAGCTTGGACCATCACTTCGAGACCGCTCAAGCGTGATTTGGCCTCCTGGGTCAGCGACCACTTCTTGGTCAGGGCATGGACCAGTTGGAGGACTTCGATGTTGTCGAAGGGCTTCTTGAGGATGACCAGGCTGTCCGACCGGCCCAACTCTTGGTTGATTTCCGCCCAGGAATAATCGGCGTAAGCGGTGCAGATGACGATTTGCAGATCGGGATCTTCTTGCCAAAGTCGAGTGCTGGTCTCAATCCCATCCCAGCCCGGCGGCATGCGAACATCCACGAACGCCAAGGCGTAACGACGCCCCAGCGCGATGGCCTGCTGCGCCAACTTCACACCCTCCATTCCTTGAAAAGCGGAGTCGATCTCGAAACTGATTTCCGGCGCCGACGGCGCGGCCGCTCCAAACAGGACAACCTCCGCAGCGGCCAACTCCCGCTCGGCCGGTTTCGCGCTGGTCAGAATCTTCCGGAAGTCGTCGTGAATCGCCGGGTTATCATCAACCACCAGTATTCGGTATTTCTTGTCGTGGCTTTGCAGTTTCATGGAACCGGTGATTCTTTCAGTCATTCAGTCAAACGCCACCACGGCGCAGATCTTCGGCAGCGCCAGGGTCTTCGTCGAAGCCCGAATCTCGCGTCACGCCGGAGTTGGGAGCCGATCATGGTGCGCCTACCACTGCTGATCAACTCATACCCTGGAAGAAACCGGAAACGCGAAAGTGGGCTGTCCGGATCTTCCTCAGCCGAACCAGGATGATCCCATGGGAAGGATCAGCTCTGTTCAGAGTCGCCGCCGCCAAAAACGCGCACTCTGAGCCAAAAAAGCGAAAAAAAAACCGGGCTTCTTAGTCAGGGGATGACATGGAAGCCCGGGGAATGTTCAGAGCCAGTAATACTGAGGTTTACGGGGATACATCCGATCGCCGTCTTAGAAAACGGCAACCGAAAACAATTGGGCATTCAAAGAACAGGACAACTTTCCGTCCGCCCGAAATTCAACCATGCGTAAACCGTCGCCACTAGACCAGCGGAGGCTCGACCTGTCAAGCAGTTCTTTTCTGGCTTGCAAGGGGTCCAGGGGTTTCTTGGCTCGAATTCGCTTCGTCACCCTCCATCGAGAATCGCTGAAACGAAAACAGTAATGAATCCGGCATCGATCCAGTGCAACGCCGCGGCGGACACGAACCGCGGTTTCTCCTGGCGCGGCGGATGGAACCGCGCTGACCGAGGCGATTCCGCTTCTGTTGTTCAACCAGCCTGGAAGACTCAACCCGCGTTGCGAGGCCGCTGGCAGGGCCGATTCATTGCGTTCACAATTTCGGGGTAGATTCCTGTTTACAGCGAGAAGGTGCTTGCTAGTATCCGCGCAAATAACATCTCATCGATGAAGAAAATCGAAGCCATCATCAAACCTTTCAAACTCGAGGATGTGAAGGAAGCACTCGCCAGTGTGGGCGTGGAAGGGATGACGGTCAACGAGGTCAAGGGCTTCGGCCGGCAAAAAGGCCACACGGAAATTTATCGCGGCAGCGAGTACACGGTCGATTTTCTTCCCAAGATCAAAATTGAGATTGTCCTGTCAGATGACCAGGTTGCCCAAGCCATTGATGCCATCATCAAGGCGGCCAAGACGGGCAAAATAGGGGACGGCAAAGTCTTTGTCAGCCCGGTCGATTCAGCCACCCGAATTCGGACCGGCGAGACGGGCGAGGATGCAGTCTAATTCCATCTTCCCTTCCGCCGGCAGGGCGAAGAGGGGTATCTACCGTTTTGATTCCATACAAAACCAACCAATAGCAGAGCACTCATGAGTACAGCAAAAAGCGTGATAGAGATGGCCCGCAAACAAGGGGCCAAAATGGTGGACATCAAATTTGTTGACACCTTTGGGACCTGGCAGCATTTCAGTTGTC
>CAYHFE010000099.1:0-16809 GCA_964355375.1 uncultured Verrucomicrobiota bacterium | reverse complement strand
CTAGGTAATTTGGCAGCCCCATCTGTCATCGAGCTGGTCTGCTGCCCGTCAAACACCATCCCCACATAGAGAATCCGCGTCAGCATCGCCATCGAGAGCACGAAAAGGGCCGTGATAATCAGCGCGGCTGTCTGCCTCCCGGGATCGTCTTGACGGCCACCTCCCCAAGTCAGCACCGTCTGGGCGAGCATCACAAAGCTGATGGCGGCTAGAGTCAGGAGGGGCAGCGCCTTACCGCGTTTTCCCAGCATCGATCGCAAACCCCAAACAAGGCAGAACCCTGCTCCCACCAAACCCGAGTTGAGAGTCACCCGAGCCATTGATGGCGCCAAGTGATTTGAAAGGAAACTGAGGCCAGCCAGCAAGAGACTGTAAATGACCAGTTGAAGACCAATGGTTTTGTTCATCGTGCAAGCGATAGAGTTTCAATCGCCCTGGCGAGCGAAGCACCTGTCGCATGGACGGCGAACCTACACGAATGAGTATTCTCAAAGAGAGAGGAGGGCTCGCCGCCGCAGGCCATCGTATCCGAAGCTTCATTGCGCCAAAGCAATTCAGTTCTTCGGATGGCGGCCCGACCACCCGGGTTTTCCTCCGACAGCAAACGCCATCGGACCCTTGGATTGAACGCGCAAAGCGCCTCAACAAACACACAATCACTCATTGCGAATGACGGCGTCAAGCATTCCCTTCAAATCACATTGCCAAATCTTAAAAAGTTTGCTGACTCCAATCCTGAGTGAGACAGTGCCCAAGCAGTGAAGTTGGTCATCGTCCACTACCATTTCCGGCCCGGCGGCGTGCGGCGAGTCATCGAACTCGCTGCGCCGTTCTTGGTCGCGCACTCTCCGGAACGTATCCGGGGCATAGTGCTGGCCACGGGCGAAAGCCCTGACCTGACCTGGTTACGGTCGTTTCAAAAGCGGCTCGGCGGATGCCCGGTCAAGGTGGTGGTCCAACCCGCGTTTGGCTACCTGTCCGAATCGTCATCGGATGGCCGGAGCATGACGCGTCGCGTGATCGACGGCATCGCGGAATTGCTGCGCGACGCCGTGCATGGCGATTGCTTGGTCTGGGCTCACAACCTCGGCTTGGGACGGAACCTTCACCTGGCGCGCGAGCTCACCTTCACCTGCCATTGCGCCGGCATCCCGCTAATCGCGCACCATCACGACTGGTGGTTTGAGAATCGCTGGCATCACTTTGGGGCCATGCGCGAGCCGGGCTTTCGCACGCTTTCGGCCGTAGCTGGCGCGGTGCTGGCGGGGTCATCTCGTATTTGCCATGCGGCCATCAACCAAGCCGACGCCGCCGTACTGGAAAAGCACTTCCCCGGCCTGGCCGGGTGGTTGCCGAATCCGGTCGAGCCGGTGCCGCCACCGCCCGCCGAGCGTGTGAAGACCACCCGTGAGTGGCTGCGTGAACAAATTGGCGAGGACGCACCCGTTTGGCTCGTGCCCTGCCGGTTGCTCCGCCGGAAGAATATCGCGGAAGCGCTTCTGCTCACACGCTGGTTGCGGCCTGAAGCGTGGCTCGTGACCACCGGCGGCGTCAGCTCGGTCGAAGAGCGGGATTATGCGGACACGCTCGCCGCCGCCACGGATGCGCATGGCTGGCGGCTCCGCCTCGGCATTCTGGAAAGCGATGAGAGTCGGAAACCGTCCGTTCCGGAACTGTTTGCGGTCAGCGAAGCCATACTCTTGACGTCGCTGCAGGAGGGATTCGGCCTGCCGTTCGTGGAAGCGGCGGCGGCCCGGCGTCCGCTCTTAGCGCGAACGTTGCCCAATATTGCACCGGACCTGTCGAAGTTTGGGTTCCGGTTTCCGCAGTGCTATCGGGAAGTGTGGGTGGATCCCACGCTGTTTGACTGGTCGAACGAACGGGAGCGCCAAGCCCATATGTTCGCGAACTGGAAATGCTTGATGCCCCGTACGGCCGCCCAGCTCGTGGGGAAACCCGCCGTGCTGGCCGCGGGAAACGAGCCGCGCCCAGTACCCCTCAGCCGCCTCACCCTGACCGCGCAACTAGAAGTACTGTCCCAGCCGCGCGAATGCTCTTGGGAGCGGTGTGCCCCGCTCAATCCGCATCTGAAAACGTGGCGCGAACGAGCCGTTGCCGGCCGCCTAGAGATCAATCCCTGGCCGCGCTCCGCCGCGCGATGGCTCAGTGGGCGCGCCTACGCGCGACGCTTCTTTGAATTGGCGCCGCCGCCGCTGGCAAAGGCTCCGCGCGCGGGCGCAAGCCAAGCAGCGCAAGCGGAGTTTCTCCACAACAAGCTCCGAGCGGAATGCCTTTACCCCCTCCTGTGGGACTCTCGCACATGAATATTCGCGCGGTCATCTTTGATATTTACGGCACGCTTCTGGAAGTCGGTCCGCCGCCGCCCGACGCGGACACGCGGTGGCAGAGCCTCTTCCGCGACATGCTTCATATCGAACCACGCTTCAGCCGTCTTGATTTCTTTGTTGCGACAAGCAAGGTGGTGGCCCGGCGCCACGAGCTTTCCCGGGCGCGAGGCATTCACTGGCCCGAGGTTCATTGGCCGTCCGTTGTGACCGAAATCGTGCCCGAACTATCCCAACTCTCTTGCCGCGACCAAAGCGAATTCCTCGTGCGCCAGATCCAGACCGGTCACACCACGCGCCTGACCTCCGAGACGGTCGCCGCGTTGCGCTGGATCAAAGAGCGTCAATTGCTCTCCGGCATTGCGTCCAACGCCCAAGCCTACACCTTGGACGAACTCGAGGAGGCGCTGGCGCCCCACGGGTTGGGGCTAAACCTTTTCGAACCCGAGCTCTGCTTCTGGTCCTTCGAGCACGGCTTCAGCAAGCCCGATCCGCACGTGTTCCAAATCCTCAACTCCCGGCTCGAAGCGCGTGCCATTCATTCGCCCGAGATTCTCATGGTGGGCGACCGGCTCGACAACGACATTAAACCCGCCAGGGATCACGGCTGGAAAACGTGGCACTTGGGGCGAGCGGCTGATGGGGATTGGGCCGGTCTGCACGAAATGCTGCAGGAGCCGCCAGCCGACAACTCACCATGACCACCTGCATCTTGACCACCGGCGCGCCTAAACGCATCGGTTTCATCTCGACCCGCTTTCACGGCACCGACGGCGTCACTCTCGAGACCCGCAAATGGGCTCACATCCTCACCGGAATGGAGCACTCCTGCTTTTGGATGGCGGGTTTGCTCGACGCTCCACCGGAATTGAGTCATATCGCACCGCTCGCCTTCTTCAATCACCCTGAAGTCGCTGATGTGCAAAACAAACTCTTCGGCGTGACATTCCGGAGCCGCACCGTCACGAACCAGATTCAGTCCATCAAGGAACGTCTCAAGGACGAACTTTATCATTTCATCGATAAGTTCCGGATTGAAGTCCTGGTGCCGGAAAACATCCTAGCCATCCCGATGCACGTCCCGTTTGGGCTCGCGATGACCGAAGTGATTGCCGAAACCACCCTCCCGGTCATCGCCCATCATCACGACTTTGCCTGGGAGCGGGAGCGTTTCACTCTCAATGCCGTCACTGACTACTTGCAGGCGGCCTTCCCTCCGCTGCTCTATGCGATGGAGCATGTCGTCATCAATTCCATGCAACAAAAGGAATTGGCCCGCCGCCTCGGCATCCCCTCGCAGGTCATCCCGAACGTGCTGGATTTTGAGACTCCGCCGCCGGGCCTTGACGACTACAATCGAGATCTGCGCCACGAAATCGGCCTGCGCGACGACGATTGGTTCATTCTCCAGCCGACCCGTGTCGTGCCGCGCAAAGGCATTGAGCACGCCATCGAAATGGTGCGCCGCCTCAAGGACACACGCGCCAAGCTGGTCATCTCGCATCCCGCTGGCGACGAAGGCAACGCATACATGGCCCTGCTCAACGACCGCATCGCCGAGGCTGGCATTGACGTGCGGTTCATCGCCGACCGGGTTGGCGAAACGCGCGGGACGAACCTTGATGGAAAGAAGGTTTACACGCTCTCCGACGTGTATCCGCACGCCGATCTCGTGACCTACCCCAGCCACTACGAAGGCTTTGGCAATGCGTTCTTGGAAGCCGTCTATTTCGGAAAGCCGGTGGTGGTGAACATGTATGCCGTCTATGCGCGCGACATTGATCCACTCGGGTTTAAGACCATCGAGATGACGCAACTCGTGACCCAAGGTGTCGTCGAACAAGCCCGGACAGTGCTCCAGGAGCCGGCCCTCCGGAGTAACTGGGCCGAAAACAACTTCGCCTTGGGCTTGAAGCACTTCTCCTTCGCTGTGGCCCGCCGCAAACTGGCGGCTCGTCTGGCCAATCTTTTTGGGGAAGGGGTTTGAGGCTGGGTAGGCCCTCTACGGTCCGAAGACCGAGCGACCGCTGATCACCTCGTTCGTGGTCGCACACGGTCGTTGCTTACCCCAGTCAACCCGTATTCGGCGGAACCCGGTGCATGGAGCCCCTCACACCTCCTTCACTCCAGTTCGGCCCGCAGGATGGCGGCGATGGAGTTGGGAACATTAAACATCGGCTCCTTGGCCGCCCCAACCCCGCGTGCCCGGGGGGAAAGGGTGTCCGCAGGACGGATGAGGGGTTCGATGCACCGTTCGTCTGGCCTGAATCTTGAGAGTTTTTCCATCGAATCATGGGTCGGGTTTAATGTCGCCGAATGATAATCGTGCTATCGACTATATCGTCCATGGCGTAGTAGCGCTTCACCGTCAGTCCGACGCCGCGACTCACCTCGGATTCTGAACCGATATTGACCGTCCAATTCAGCGTGGCGGTCCCGGTCTTCGGATCGGTTCCAGGAATGACCGGCACTTCGCCAATCAAGGCGCCGGAGCTGTTATCGATCAATGCCACACGCGCCAATCGAATTTGCCCTGCGGTCGCATCGAAATCCGAGTTCGTCGGCACCGCGGTGATGTCTGTCACGGTGGCGCGCAACGCAACGACGGCGCGGCCCAAGGCATCCGCATAAACTGTGGAGGGTCCGGTATAGGCCGCTACGGCATCTTCGGCCTCCACATCGAGCGCCGCCGTCGAATTCGAAATGCTGAAATAGGGATTGACCCTCTCGAAAACTGCCCGGACGATGCGCGTCCCCGGCGATTCCGCGACCGCGACGTCGGTCAAGGTAGCTTTCAGTAGCCCCCCATCGTCCACCAGCGGGACCGTCCCGAGTCGTCTGGTCCCGACGTAGAACGTGACATTGGTGGCCGGCATGAGTCCGTAGATGCTGCTCGGAGACATGATGGCTTCCACCGTCACCCGGTCGCTGTACTGCTGCCGGGCTGGCGTGACCTCCATACTGGTGGCCGTCGCAATCTTGCTGATGATCAGCGTCGCCGGATTTGAGGCAGCCGAGGCCGTCTTGCAGGCATTTTTAAAGACGGCTCGGTAGCGATAACCGTTCTGAGCTGGGATCGGCCTAAATGTCAGGGTAGTCGCGGTTTTGCCCGAAAGGTTGGACCAGGTTCGCCCCCCGTTCGCGCTGACTTGCCATTGCACCGTCGGCGGCGGGATGGCGACCGCGGCGGCCGTGAAGGTGACGTCCAAGATTCCGTTCTCCCACGCGGTTTGGTCGGTCGGTTGTTGCGTGATCACCACCGAGCTGACGGTGATGCTTTGATCGGCCGCCGCGTCATTGGCGTCGTAGTAGTTCTTCACGATGACACCCACTTGGAACGTCGTCGTGGTCGGTGCTCCGAGATTGACCGTCCAATTGAATGCGGCCGTGCCGATCCGCGGATCGCTTTTCGAGGCGGTCACGGGCACTTCGCCGATCACCGCCCCCGTCTCCCGGTTCACGAAGGCAACCCGCGCGTTGGCGACAGTTCCGCCGTCCGGATCGAAGGCAGGATCGCCCGACACCGCGCTGATGTCCCGCACCGTGGCTCGCAAAGGAACGGTGGCTTTGCCCAAGCTGTTGGCGCAGATGGCGGTCGATCCGGTCAAACTGGCTTGGGCGTTCTCCGCGACCACCGTCAGGGTATTGGTGGCGTGACTTACTGTGAAGTAGGGATTAACTCCACTGACAATCGCCCGGATCTGCGCCGTCCCCGGTTTCTCCAGGATCGTCGCATTCGGCAGGACGGCCCGAAGCGCCCCCCCTTGAGCGACCAACGCGACTCTGCCCAGATTCCGGTTTCCGATATAGAACGTGACGTTCGTGGCCGCGACCAGCGAACATTGGCCGCCCGGCGTGATCGTCGCCTCGAAAGTCACTTTGTCACTGTATTGCTGAGGATTCGGCCCTACGCTCACAGTGGTCACAGTGGCAGTCTTGGGCGCGTGAAGGATGGCTGCGGTGGTCGTACTCGCGCTGCAAAAGTTGCGGAGCACCGCCCGATATTGGTAGCCATTCTGAGCGGGCGTGGGAGCAAACGTCAGCGTCGTGTTGGTCGCTCTTGCCAGGTTGGCCCAACTGCGTCCACCATTCTGGCTGAACTGCCACTGGACAGTCGGCATCGGCGTCCCCTCGGCCGCGGCGCTGAAACTGACATTGAGATTGCAGTCCGTGAATAACGTCTGGTCGGATGGCTGCTGCGTGATGGTCAGCGTCGGAATCGCCACGGCCAAGGATTGTGCCGTCCCGCTGAAACAGGTGTTGGTGGCGTTGACCGAAACATCGCCGGGAGTGGTCCCCCATGTCACGCTGATTGATCGAGTGCCTTGTCCGGAAACAATCCGCGCCCCCGTCGGCACGGTCCAGACATACTTCGTCGCCTCGCTCACCAGAGCGACGGAATAGGTCAATCCCGCCCGGCCCGCGCAGACACTGGTCGGCCCGGTGATCGGCCCAATCGTTCCGATGGGTTTGATCGTTTTGAGGTTGGCGACCGCCGATGTCACCGAAGGGGCGCCGACCACTCCGTTCACCACCACCGTGTAGGCTCCCTCATCCGAAGTGGCCACGGCGTTGATCGTCAAATTGCCCGTGGTCGCGCCCGTGATATTGGCCCCGTCGATCAGGTTCACGCCCGCCTTGCGCCATTGATAGGTCAAGGCTGTCCCCGTCGCCGTCACGGTCAAGGTGACCGGGCCGGCTTGACAGACCGTCGTCGAGCTCTTGGGTTGGACGGTGATCTTCGGTTTGCCGTCCACCGTCAACCGGGCGACGCTCGACGTTGCAGCTGCCCCGCAAGTGCCTTTGATCACGACGGCGAAGTCACCGGCCATCGCCAGAGACGCGGGGACAGTCAAGCGAGCGGTTCGCGTGCCCTTGATCGTGGCGCTCTCGGCGATGGACTTGCCGGCGCGGCGCCACTGGTAAGTCAGTCCAGAACCCGTCGCCGAGACGGCAAAAGTCGCGGTCGCTCCCTCCAGCACGGTGACATCCTCCGGTTGGACCACGCAAGCGGCCGGATCCGGGACGGTGAGGATGGCCCCGGCGGAAGTCACAACTCCGCAGACGTTGGAGATCGTGACGTCATAGTTCCCGGCATCCGCTGCGGAAACGGACGTGATCGTGTAGATCACTTTCGTGCCCCCGGCGATGGCCGCGCCATTCTTGCGCCACTGGAACGTAAAATCACCGCCCGCGATCACGCTGCCGATCGCCTGCACCGAAAATGTCACCGGGCTTCCCGCGCAAATGGTCTGGGAACGGGGCTGTCCGACGATCCGGACGACCGAACCCAAGCTCAAAGCGGCCGCCCGCGACGTGACCGCCGGCGAACAGGTTCCGCTCACGACGACCGTGTAATTGCCCGCGTCACTGCCAGTCGGGGCCGCAATCGTGTAGGTGGCGCTGGTGGCTCCCGAAATGGGCGCGCCATTCTTGCGCCATTGATAGGCCAAGTTGGAGCCCGTCGCCACCACTGTGAAGGACGCCGGACTGCCGGTGCATACCGCCTGATCTTCCGGCTGAGTGGCGATGGCTGGCGGGGTATTCACGGTCAAAGTCGCAGCATCCGAAATCACCGGCGACCCGCAAGCCCCAGTTACCTCGACAGAGTACGATCCAGCATCATTGACGTTGGCCGAGGCCACGGTGTAGGTACTACTCGTTGCATCCACAATGTCCCCGCCGTCCTTGCGCCACTGGAAAGTCAGATCGCCTCCAGTTGCAGCAACAGAGAATACGGCAGGCTGGCCCGCGCAGACGGTCAGCCCGGCTGGCTGGCTTGAGATGTTTGTGGGCGTGAAGACAGTCAGGACGGCTGGATCAGACAAACCGGGTGTGCAAGGCCCTTCCACGACCACGGTGTAGGTGGCGGAATCGCTCTCGTCAACCCCACCGACCGCCAGCGTCGCGGTCTGAGCCCCGGCAATCTTCCCGCCATCCGCCAGATCCGCCCCATCTTTCTTCCATTGATAGGTCACGCCGGTCTCCCCCCCCGCGAGCTGGGTGGAGAGCGTGACGTTCGCGCCCACGCAAACCGTCTGCCCCTCCGGCTGCATTTGAAATGTGCGCACCGGGAAGGTGAGCAGAGTCACTGAGGGAGCAATAACTCCCCCAGGCTGGCATTGATTGCTCAGCACCACGTCATAAGCAGCCGCGTCGCTGGCCCCCACCGACGACACCGTCAAGGTCGAAGACGTCGCACCCGCGATATTCCCGCCATTCACCAGCGGCACGGTGTCTTTGCGCCACTGATAGGAAATCCCGTCACCCGTCGCGACCACTGTGAATGCCGCGGACGAACCGAAGCAGGCCGTGGCCCCGACCGGTGGCGTGGTGATGGTGATGGGGGTATCCACAATCAGCGCCACCGCCGACGACACGGTGTCCGGCAAACAGCCGTTGCTCACCACCACCCCGTAGGAACCGGCGTCGGCGGCGCTGACTGGCGCGATCGTCAAAGTGCTGGCGGTCGCACCGGGGATGCTCGTCCCATTCTTGCGCCACTGATAATTTAGCGAACCGCCCGTCGCACTCACCGTAAACGTCGCGGCCGAACCGACGCAGACCCCTTGGGCGACGGGCTGACTCGTTATGGTCGGGGTCTGGTTCACGGCCAGGCTCGCGGCATTCGAAGTCTGCGGTGGAGCGCAAGTTCCACTCACCACCACGTCATACGATCCCGCATCACCCAGGGCGACGGCCGGAATTGTCAGGGTCCTCGACGTCGCTCCCGGAATGTCCACCGTGGCTTTGCGCCATTGGTAAGTCAGCCCCGCGCCAGTGGCCGTCACGGCGAACGTCACGGATTCTCCCAGGCAGCTTGTCTGGTTGGCCGGCTGGAGTGTGAGGTTGGGCGGCGCATTCACCGTCAAGATCGCCACGCTGGACGGCACCGCCGGAGTGCATGTCCCGCTGACCAAGACATCATATTCGCCGCCATCGGCCACCGCTGCGGTCGCGATCGCAAGCATGCTATTTGTGGCGCCGGAAATGTCCGCTCCATCCTTGCGCCATTGGTAAAACAAATCCGAGCCCTCGGCTGTCACTGAAAAGTTCACCCCACTTCCCACGCACACGACGGCTCCCGAAGGCTGGCTTGAGATCGTCGGAGGGGAGTTCACGACCAGCGCGACCGGATTCGAGATTTGCGGCGGTAGGCATACTCCGGTCACGACGACGTCATAGGACGCGACGTCGTTGGTCGTGACGGAATCGATCCGGTAACTGCTGGAATTGGCGCCTCCGATGTCCACGGCGCCTTTGCGCCACTGATAGGTCAAACCGGTCCCGGTCGCGCTGATCGAGAAGGTCGCCGCGCTGCCCACACAGTTGGTCAAGTGGACGGGTTGAACCGTGATCAGCGGTGGCTCGTTGACGATTAGCGTGGCCGGCGTCGTCACCCGGGTCGGGCTGCACGAGCCCCCGACAATGCAGTCGTAGGAGCCGGCATCAGTGGCGGCCGGAGAGGCGATGACGAATGAATCCACCGTGAATCCGCTCAAAGCCACCCCGTCCTTGCGCCATTGGTAGGTCAGATTGCTCCCCGTGGCTGCGACCGAGAAAGTCACCTGGGTGCCGGCGCAAACGGCTTGATCGACCGGGTCCGTGGTGATGACCGGTGGAGAGTTGACAGTCAGTTGAGCCGCGCCGGATGTGATGCCCGCGCCGCACGAGCTGACCAGCGTGACGTCGTAAAGACCCGCGTCGTCCGGGCCGGATGGGGCAATGCTCAGCGTGCTGGTGTTGACCCCCGAGAGGTTGCCCGTTCCCGCCAGGGCAATTCCGTTCTTCCGCCACTGATAGGTTAGACCTTGACCCACTCCCACCACCGAGAAGATTACCGGATCACCCGCGCAAACCGTTTGGCCGGCCATTTGACCGAGGATGGTCGGGGTGTCGGAGACTGTAATGGTCAACGCGGTCGAGCAGGAGCCGATACCCACGCCGATCGAAACCGTCCCGCTCGTGGACCCGAAATTGACCGTGATCGCCGATGTTCCCGCGCCTGAGGCAATCACCGATCCGGTGGGCAGGGTCCACGTGTAGGTCGCTCCCGGCACAAACGTCGTGGCAAAGGCCACTCCTTGAGCCCCGGAGCAAACCTGGGTGGGACCGGAAATAGCGCCCGACCCGGTTCCCGCAGCCACGCTCAGAGTCGCGCCGCTCGAAGTTACCGAACCGCAGGCTCCGGTGACCTCGACCGAATACACCCCGGAATCGCCACCGACCGCCGACGCAATGGAATAACTTGTATCGGTCGCCCCTGCGATGATGGTCCCGTCCCTTTTCCATTGATAGGTCAATCCCGTGCCGAGCGCGGCCACGGTCAAAGTAACCGAAGATCCGGTGCAAGACGCTTGAGTGGCCGGTTGCGTCGTAATGTTCGGAGGCACAGGCACGGTCAGGGTTGCGGCGTTGGAGGTCGCGGAACCACAATCGTTGCTGACCACCGCGTCATAACTGGCCCCGTCGCTCAGAGCCACGGGATTGATGGTCAGAGTGGTCGTGGTCGCGCCCGAAATGCCCGCTCCATCGGAAAGATTCTCACCATTCTTGCGCCATTGATAGGTCAACGGCGCGGTGCCGGATGCGGCGATCGAGAAGGTGACATTCGCGGTCCCCGGACAGTCGGTCCGCGACACGGGGTGCGACGTGATGCTGACGGGCGTCTTGACCGTCAATGTTGCAAGCGCCGACGTCACCGAACCGCACGCCCCACCCACCGCCACATAATAGTCTGTGTTCGCATCGCCAAGCGCCACTGACGGAATCGTATAGCTGCTCAAGGTCGCGCCCGCGATCGCTCCAACGCCCACCTTGTACCACTGGTAGCCCCAACCCGTCCCCGTGGTGGTGATTGAAAAAGTGACCGGGCTCCCCGGGCAAATGGCCTGGCTCGCAGGATTGGTGAGAACACTGGGTGGAGCGTTCACCGTCAAATTCGCCACGCTGGACGCCACTGGACCACAAGCGCCCGACGCGATAACCGTGTAAGCACCGGCATCGTCGGCCACCGCGGACGGAATAAAATACATGCTGGCCGTCGCGCCCCCAATAGTCACACCCGCTTTCTGCCACTGATAGGTGAGCGGGCCAGTCCCCGAGGCAATGACCGACAGGGTGACCGAATCACCCACGCACTTCGCCTGACTCAAAGGTTGGGTCGTGAGGCTGACCGGCGTGTTGACCGTCAAGGCCGCCCCGCTTGACGTCACCGAACCGCAAGGTCCGGTCACCACCACCGTGTAGGTGCCGGCGTCGCCGCTCACTAGAGACGATATCGTGTAACTGCTCGCAACGGCTCCGCTGATCGCTCCCACTCCGGCTTTGTGCCATTGATAGGTCAGCGGGCCCGCTCCCGTCGCCGCCACCGAGAAGGTCGCCGAATCGCCCACACACTTTGTTTGTGTCGCCGGCGGAGTCGTAATCCCCACCAGCGCGTTGACCGTCAAAAGCGCGGCCGTTGACGGTAATGAACCGCACGTTCCGGCGATTATGACGTCGTACGAGCCGGCATTGCCGGCAATCACCGACGCAATGCTGTAGCTACTGCTGATCGCACCGCCAATGTTCACCCCATCTTTTCGCCACTGGTAGCTTAGGCCGGATCCCGCCGCAGTCACGGACACGGCGAATGCCGAACCCGGGCAGAGCGTCGCTCCATTGGGTTGGGCGCTGATGCTCGGTGGTGTGTTTACCGTCAAAACCGCGCCGTTCGAAGTCGCGGCACCGCAAATCCCGGTCACGACGACCGTGTAGGTGCCGGCGTCGCCGCTCGAAGCCGATGAAATCGTCAGAGTGCTCGCGGTCGCGCCGCCCAGATCCACTCCATCTTTGCGCCATTGATACGTCAGCGGACCCGAGCCGGTGGCCGCAACCGAGAAGGTCACCGTGTTGCCGACGCAGACTGCGGTGGTCGCCGGATGGGACGTGATCGAAGGCGGCGAGTTCAGGGTCAATGTCGCGCCCGCGCTGGTCACGCTGGTGTTGCCACAAATGCTGCTGACTCGGCATGTGTAGGTCGCAGCGTCCGTCCCGCTAACGCCGCTGAGAGTCAAAGTGGAGGTAGTCGCACCCACGATGTTCGCCCCGTTTTTTCTCCATTGATACGTCGGACTGAGACCCGCAGCCGTGACCGAAAACGTCGCGGTCCCTCCCGGACAGACCGCAAGACTCACCGGCTGCCCCATAATGGCAGCCGCGCTGCACACAATCAAGGCCGCGGTTTGGGTGTTGGTTATGGCCACCCCTCCATCCACCAAGGTGCCGAGAATGTTATAGGATCCGAGCGCCGTCCCGGTCGGGATGGTCAGACTCAACGTGGTCGTCCTTACCGTGGTGCTCTTGCTGACCTTTTTGGAGTTCGACGCAACGGTGGTTCCGCCGCCGCTCTTGACGTAGGCCGCAAGGTTCGGTTGCGGACCGGAATTTGAATCAGAACTGTAGCTGAGCGAAATCGTTTGATTCGATGGAAGACTCGTCGTCGGCAGGTAGGTCGGAGTCGCCTGGATCGGAGACGTCACAGTGATCGTCACCGGCACTTTTCTCACCACCCGGCTGTTCACGGATTCGGGTGCCGGAGAAGCCACGACTTCGCCCGGGTCTCCGCTGACGCGGAACGTCGTCGCGGACTTCAGCCTGCTGGTCAAGGCTGTTGCGCTCACTCGCATCGACGCGCCGAGACAATCGCCCGAGCAGACTTGCCAGCTCGTCGCAAAAACGCCTCGGGCATCCGTCACCACCAGCCAATGATTTCTCCCCTCATAGCCCCTTTCATCGTCGCGCGTCACCTCGACTTCAATTTCCTCGCCGGGTTGAAAGCCCCGGCCTTGAATGGGCACCACACTTCCCGAGGCATACTCGTTCGAACTCGTCTGGAGCGTGGCTGGGTTGAACACGACGCCTTCGGCCACGAGCTCGTCCTGCTTGTTCAGCCCCCCCACCACCAGCATTTTCCCCTCTTCGGGCAATTCGGTCACGGTCTGCCCGCGGCGCTCCATTTTTGAGTCGGACCCCATCGGCTCGAATCCTCCTGCGACCGGGTCATACACACCTGCCAGCTCTGCCCCCAAGATCAGGATGGAACCGTTCGGCAACTGGGTCGCGCTCGAGATTGCCTTGCCCAAAGCCAGTCTAAATCGGAAGTCACCGCCGGAGCTGTTCAATTCCTCGACCGTTCCTTGCTCATCCCCACCGAGCAACAGCATCCGCCCCTGGTCGGAGACAATCGCCGCATGCCCGGTCCGCGCTCGAACCAGCGCATTCGGCCAGAGACTAAACCGGTGTTCTCCGGCCTTGTAGTACTCCGCGCTCTGATTCCCGCCTCCCGTCACAAAAACGCCGTCGAATCCCAACCGCGTGGCCGTGTGCCCTCGTCGAACCGCCCCCAGCGGCAGCAGCTCCGGAGTGAATAACTCGCTCACCGGATCGAACACTTCGGCGGTTCCGCCCTCGTCTCCTCCGGTGATCAGAATCAGCCCATCGCCCATGATGCTCGCGGTATGCCCGTAACGAGGTTCCTTCATCGGTGAAACCACGCGACGGAAATACGAATTTCCGCCCCTAAACTCGAAGACTTCGGCTGTCAGCAGCGTCTTGACTACGTCCCGCCCTCCCGTAATCAAGACACGACCGTCCGAAAGGAGAGTGGCCGTGTGGTCCCAGCGGGCTTCATTCATCAGTCCGGTTGGACTGAATGATTTGCGGGTTGGATTGTACCACTCCGCTGAAGGCAAGACGCCGGACTGGTTTCGTCCTCCGATGATGAGCACCCTTCCGTCGCTTAAGACAGTGGTGGTGTGACCCGATCGTGGGGTCAACATTGGATCGGTGATTTCCACCTGCGGAAGCGTCGCCGCCTTCGCCAGGCTCAGCGCAAAGCGGGGCCCGAGGAGAGCGCCGATCAGCATCAAGGCTCCGCCTAGTCGGGTTCGCCTAAGGGGTCGTGTGGAACCGGCCGAAACTCTCAATCTAAAAATCATGGCTAGGTGAATGAATGAACCCGTCTTCACGAATCCCTCGAAAGAACTCTGCTCTTCGCGGGCCAAAGCAGTGGGCCGGGTTCTGAACTCGACGCCCCGCCCGTCAACACGCTGATACTCAAGTCCGGTCCAATATACCCGCGTGTGAACACACGCCTATTGGGGAAATTCCCTAACTTTGGATGACTGCCCCGGCGGGGAACCACCTGGAATATGCCGCGTTGGAGATGGAAGATGACTCTCTCGAGTCGGAGTGAAACTAGATTCACGCAGTCCACGGTGGACCGCGATTTTCGCCTGCGTGGCCGTCGGCCCTGGTCACTGGCAGGCCTCTTCCGGAATTCGTTGCGTTCGAGGAAACGCCTTGCTCAAGGTCGAGGCGCGGCTCGAAATCGAGGTCAGAACGAATTCTCGCTCGCGGCCCAACGCACGGCCAGCAGATTGAGCGCGGTGCTGGAAGCGACTCCGAGTTTGCGCTTGATGCGCTCACGGTGGGCGTCCACGGTCTTGAGGCTGATGTGCAGGCGGCGAGCGATTTCCTGATTGACATGACCGCAGCCAATCAGTCGAAAGACTTCGAATTCGCGGTCGGTCAAACGCGTGACTGGGCTGCCCGGGGCGCCCGGATGGAGCGTCGTGTCGGGCGCAACCATGGCCTTGCGGGCGCGCGGGCTCAGAAACGTTTCGCCACGCAACACCTGCCGAACGGCCGCCAGGATAGTCGCGCTTGCTTCTTGTTTCATGACGTAGCCATGCGCGCCAGCACGGAGCGCGCGTCCCGCAAACACCATTTCGTCGTGCATCGAGTGGACCAGCACTCGGATTTCCGGGAATCGCGCACGCAAATCTTTGATCAGGTCGAGCCCGCTCCGGCCTTCGAGTGAAATGTCCACCAAAACCAGGTTAGGACGAAAGCGCGAGACGGCGTCGATAGCCTCTCCGGCGTCCGCTGCCTCCCCGCAGAGGGCGAAATCCGGCTCTTGAGCGAGAAATTGGGACAGGCCCAATCGCATCATCGGATGATCATCGACGATGAAGAGGCGGGACCTGGGCGCCAGAGGATTTGATGTGCAGTTCATTGGTTCAGGACTGTTGGCTTGCTGCCGGGCGCAGTGGAACCCTGCAGATCACGACAGTCCCACGCGGAGTCGCAGACTCAATTCTCAACGTGCCGCCGGCCATGCGGCTGCGGTATTCCATGGTGCGCAACCCCATGCCGCTGCATCGCCGATAATCCGGCGGCAAGCCGCTGCCGTTGTCTCGCACCTCAAGCGCCAGCATGGCGGAACGTCGCACCAAACTTAACTCAATTCGCCGCGCCAGGCCATGCCGAACCGCATTGGTCACGGCCTCTTGGGCAATGCGGTATAAATGCACCGCCACCGTGTGGTCCGTCACCAACGCCGGTTGCTCGCAGCAGAAAGTGCACTCCACCCGCAAAAGCTTGCTGCTGGTCGCGGCAAGATCATCCAGCGCCTGCATTAAGCCATCGGGACTCGACATCACCGGCACCAGGCCCCGGGCCAGCACCCGGGTCTGCTCGCGGGCCTGTTGAATCTGGACGGCGATTTCTTCGGCGGCCCGGGCCTCCGCGATGTGACCGCTTTCGAGCCTGTTCCTCAGGGCTCGGCAAAGCAATTCCAACCCGGCCAGGTGTTGGCCCAAACCGTCGTGCAAATCGCGACCCAGTCTCTGGCGTTCCCGTTCGCCGACGTCCAGAAGTTCCTCTTCGAGACGCCGCCGTTCGATCATATTCTGGGTTATGGTGGAGGCAGCCGCCTTGACATCTCGCAAGGCTCCTCGCAAACGGGGCAACAAGCTCGCCACGATTGCGAACATCAAGCCTCTCATGACCGCGTTCCAGACGGGAATCGCTGGGTGGGAGTAGGTGTCGTCGCCCGTCAAGTTGGCCGAATACCACGTGAATCCAGCCAGGACTGAGGTGATCCAGGCCCGCCATTTGCCTGCGACCCATCCGACAAGCGAAACGGGAACGAGGTAAAAGATGGTGAAACCGATCTTGTTTCCAGTCAGCCAATCAAGCCAGCCAACAACTGCGATCGAAAGAACCCCGACGGCAAAGGCAGTCCACTTGGCTCTACCAGAAAATTCATTCTCGACCTCGACGGCTCGAAACTTGCGAATGATCCCGGTTAGGCTATGCCAAACGGCCCGCCCTACGTCGTGCCATCGCTGGCTTGAGGTTCTTCTCATTATTCCTGAGCGGTAAGCATGCAGTCCGAATTGGAGAACCTGCGCGCCCTCGCGTCTACCGACCGGCGCTCCGCGGGTCGGTACAAAAGCCCCAGACTGGCACCAAGCGGTGACTCCTTCGAAGGCACTGGTGTAGGCGGCGAACGCGATTGCTTTCCCCATCTCGACGGTATCATTACGACTTTAGTTGAGATTATCAACCATCACGCCTGAATAAAGTTCATTTTGCCTCCTGCCGAGGATGCGTCGGTGAGAACCCGGTCTTCTGA
>CAYHFE010000098.1:0-16814 GCA_964355375.1 uncultured Verrucomicrobiota bacterium | reverse complement strand
GCCTTGCCGGCTCGCTTTGGGACCACGAACCTGAAGGCGCGATGGGGAGCGCGGGGGTCCCGCCGAACCCTCGTGGAAGTGGATCAGTTTGATTCCGGTCGGCGAGAAGCCGACCGGTGCAGCCGGGACGGCCGCGCTCCCCGCTCAAACAACCCCGGTTCATGGAGAGACTTTTGTCCCGCGTCGAGACGGTGGCGGGAGAGGGCAACCGGGCGGCGCCGATGGATTCGGTCTTGCCTGCGCCAGGGGACTTGATCACGATCCGGGCCATGAAACCCATTTCCATTCGGCCCGCTCTCGGGTGTTGCTTCCTGATGGCTTGGACCGCGCTGGCGCAGAACACTCCGGACGCCGCCAAGTCCGACGCGGCCTCCCGTTTCCAGATCCCGGCGACCGACGAGGGTTTGCCTGGGGCGGGCCCGATTCGCCGCTATGATTGGTTTCGCAAGCTCTGGGCGCAGCGGCGCGCCGCCTGGGCGGAGCGTCTCCCCCAGGATCAGGGTGCCGTGGTCTTTCTCGGCGATTCGATCACACAAGGCTGGGGCGATAACATCGGCGGGCATTTCCCTGGGTTGAAGGCGGCGAACCGCGGGATCAGTGGGGACACGACGCGCGGTGTGTTGATTCGGATGAAGGAGGATGTCATGGCTCTCCGCCCGAGCGCCGTCGTCTTGCTCATCGGCACGAATGATCTGGAGGAACAGGCTGATCCGGAGACGATCGCGGGAAATCTGAAGCTGATTCTGGGAGAACTGAAGCAACATAATTCGAAGATGCCGATCGTGCTCTGCCAAGTGTTTCCCAGTTCCGCGACGAAGAAAAGGTCATCGGACCCAATCAAGAAGATCAACCAACTTTACGCTGCGGCGGTGAAAGGCGACGCGCAAGTGACGTTGATCGAGACGTGGCCGCTGTTCGCGAATGCCGAGGGCGACGCCAAGCTGGATGAATTTCCGGATTTGCTCCATCCGAACAAGGCCGGGTACACCAAATGGGCGGCGGCGCTTCGTCCGATCCTGGCGACGCTCGGGTTTCTGGAGACTGAGCCGGACGCGTTCGTTCCGGAGCCGGGATTCATCAGCCTGTTCAACGGCCGCGACCTGACCGGTTGGGGTTTTCGGACCAACCAGTTTGATGGTCGGACGGCCAGTCCAGATGGCCGGTATGTGGCGAAGAATGGACGGTTGATTGTGACCACGCCACCGGAGGGAAGGAGAGTTCAGCAAATCTGGACGACCCGCGAATTCTCGAAGGATTTCGTGCTCAAACTCGAATTCCGAGCCACGCCCAACGCCGACAGCGGCATCTTCATCCGCCAGCCTCAGCTCCAGTGCCGCGACTACCCACTCGCCGGTCCTTACAAATCACTCCAAAACTACAAGGCGCAAGATTGGAATGAAGTGGTGGTGACGGTGAAGGGCGGATCGGCCTACTGCATCTGCAATGGCGAGGTGCTCGAAGCTGCCTTCAAAGTCCCCGCCTCCGGCCCGATCGGCCTGGAAGGCGACCGCGGTCAGATGGAGTACCGGCGCATTCGTCTGCAGGAACTGCCGTGAGCCGCGACAACTCGATCGAACAGAAGGAAACGAAGAGAACGAAGACCGCGAGATCGCGGCTTTACTCGGGTCAAGCGTCGCCGACTCTCGGCAGGCTCAGTGAATGATTCCGGCCTCTCCGAAGCTCAATGGCCCCTTGTTCCATTCTTCGTTTCCTTGGTTGCCTTTGGTGAAGGACGGATCGCTTTCGGCTGACTCATTTCGGCAGCCATTTTTCCCAGTTCTTGGCGAATTCTTCCACGTTAGCTTTGCTCACGGGAATGAGCGGGCTGACATCGAACAAGACGCTCGGATTCTTTTTGAGGTGGATCTTGTTGATGAGGTGTTCGACGGAGCGGTAACCCCATTCGAAGACCTGTTGGGCCAGGAGAATTTGGACGTGTCCGGAGCGAAGGTAGGCCAATTGCGGAGGCAAGGCATCGACCGAGACGCATTTGACCGAACCGGGCGGCCACTTGAGCGCATTGTCCGTGAAGAGCGGCCAGCCGCCGATCATGCACCAGCCCGTGATGTCCGGATTGGATTGCATGACTTGTTCGACTCGAGCGGCGGCATCTTGGGGCGTTTCCTTGTGGTAATAGGTGTCGCGGATCTTGATTCCCGAGTATTTCTTGGCGGCGTTCTTCGCGCCTTGGACTCGCTTTTGGAGGTTGGGCGCATTGGGATTTCCGGCGAGAATTGCCACCACCCCTTTGCCCCCCATGATCTTCGCCAGTTCCTCCATGGTCTGTTCGCCGCATTTCGTGTCATCGACGCCAAAGGTCACAAACCGCCGGCTGGCTGGAGCGTCTGAATCGAAGGTCGCCACGGGGACGCCGTTCTTGACCGCGGCATTGATCGCATCGGTCAGCTTATTGGCGTCGGAACAACTGACGGCGATGCCATCGACTCCGGCGAGAGTGAGTTGTTCGATGGCTTCGGCCTGTTTTTGGGCGTCTTCCTCATTGGGCGTGCGCCAGTCGATCTTGATGGTGAGGCCGTACTTTTTGCCCAGATCTTTGGCGGCCTCGGTGGCGCCGACCCGGGCGGCTTGAAAGACGGGGTTGCCCTGCGATTTGGCCACGAGGCCGATGGTATAGGATTTTTTCGCGGCTTGAGCTTCGACCCGCGCCGTCAGACCGGCCAGAGCGAGGCAGGCGAGACAAGCGAGGGAGACGGTGGTGACCTGGGGTTTCATAGGCGCATTGGATTTTCGGGGATTTTAGGGAGTTCCAGCCCGGGCGGCAAGACGCCGTTTGCCGAGCCAGTGATTGATCTGATCCAGCACCACCGCGATAATGACGACGGCGCCGATGATGATCTGGCTGTAATTCTGGTCGATCCCGAGGATGACGATTCCGCTGTTGATCATTTGGATGAGGAGGGCGCCCAGGACCGCGCCCAGGGCTGAACCCTTGCCGCCGGACAAGCTGGCGCCGCCGACCACCGCGGCGGCGATGACGTTGAGCTCGTAGCCTTGTCCATCACCCGAGGTGGCCGCGCCGTAATAACCGAGGGAGAGGAGCGCGGCGATGCCAGCGGTCAGTCCCGAATAGACGAACACGCTGAGCTTCACGCGCTCGACCTGGATGCCGCTATACCGGCTGGCCAATTCGTTGCCCCCGATGGCATAGATGCGGCGTCCGGCCGCCAACCGGGACAGGTAGATGCCGCCCGCCACCATGATGACCAGCATGACCGCCAGGGGCATCAGACTGAGCCCATTGCCGACTTCCCAACGGACCAGGTCGCGAAACGCCTGGGGGAAACTGCCCACGGACTGGCCCTTGGTAATGACGAAGGCAATGCCGCGGAAAATGGCCATGGTCCCGAGAGTGATGATGAACGGATGGACTTTGAGGGCGACAATCATCCCGCCGTTGAGGACGCCGCACGCGGTGGCGACTCCGACGCAGGCCATGATCCCGGCCGGAAGACCGATCCAGGGAGACGCCGCCGCCTGACTTCCGCCGGGGCCGAAGACTTGGAGGGCGAGTGCTCCCAGCACCGACGCCAGGGCATAGATCGCCCCGACCGAGAGATCGATGCCGCCAGAAATGATGACGAAGGTCGCTCCGACCGCCATGATCGCGATGAAGCTGGTGTCCTTGGCCAGTTGGGTGAGGTTTTGGGCGTTGAGGAACTTGTTTTTCTCGACCGCGACCGGCTCCCGTTCGCCGGCGTCGTTGGTGGTGAAAACGCGCTGCCGTTGGCCGTCGAGCCCGATTTCAAACAGCGGCACTTTCACCGTCCCGCCAAACCAGGTTAGAAGCACTCCGAGAAAGAAGATGACGAGCAGCAGGCCACCTTCTTGAAACGGCCGGGAGCGACGGCGCGGACCGGGTGGACTGGGATTGGGCAAGGTCATCGAGCGCGGCGGGACGCTAACAAGCCGGAACTCGCAAAACAAGAGGGAACCCCGCGAGTGCAGCAACCAGGGATGGCAGCGCTAAAGGCCCTTATTCACTTTTGATTCCACTGGCCCCGGGCAGAAACTGTGCATTTCGTTTGAATAGCGCTGCGGCCTGAGCCTGTCCAATCGAGGAAAGTCTTGCGATCAGCGAATGGGACCGCGAAAAACGGTGCGCTCACCTGAAACGCTTTGACCATTTGAGGTATCAGCGTTAGACCAAACCGGCGATGAAATAGTGGCAAGCGTTACGATGATGAATTTTCCCGTTTTCCTCCTCGCGAAAAGCGACCTGGAATTGGTTTTCGTGTGGGACAGGGCTTCGCCGGAAGGCAAGGCGATCATTTTCGTCCTGGCCATTTTCTCCATCTTTGCCTGGTCGATCATGGCCTCGAAGGCGATGCAGATGCGGCGGGCCAAGAAGATGAATCAGTACTTTAGCTCCGAGTTTCGAACCCAGAAGAGCGTGCTGTCGATCTTTGACCGGCGGATTCAGGTGGAGGGTTGTCCGCTCTTTACCGTCTATCAAGAGGGCTGCGTCGAGGCCGAGAACCGTCTGAAGTCCGCCAAAACCCGGGAACGGAAGACGAATATCTCTTTGAAGTCGATGGAGCACGTCAAGCGGACCTTGGAGCGGGCGGTGGCTCAGGAGTCGCTCAAGCTGGAGTCTGGCTTGATCTTGCTGGCCATCGCGGTCAGCGGCGCGCCTTTTCTCGGATTGCTCGGCACGGTGTGGGGGGTGATGACGGCGTTTAGCGGCGTCGCCATCGCGGCCGCGCAAGGGCGTCCGGCGGATTTGGCGGCGATGGCGCCGGGGGTGGCGGCGGCGCTGATTACGACTGTGGCCGGCCTGCTGGTTGCGATTCCGTCCATGTTTGGCTACAATTGGCTGGTCCACAATCTTCGCGTCATGACCGTGGAGTTGGACAATTTCGCCCAGGAATTAGTCTCGAAGTTGGAAATCGAGTTTTTGAAAGATGATGAAAGCGAGTGAGTCGGATCACTCAAGCTCCCCCGCTAACCCGGAGGCTTCTCGAGGAGTGCTGTGTGCGGCCTGTGAACATTTGAACCGGCCGACGGCGGACGTCTGCGATGAATGTGGGCGCGCGCTGTATATGAATTGTCCGGAGTGCGGGGCGCGCAACCAGGGCATTCTCGCGCGGTGCCGCCAATGTCACCGCGACATGCATTGCCCATGGTGGAGGCGGCAGATGAGGCGCTGGCTAGGCGTTGGCTGGGTCTTGGCCCTGGGCGTCGGAGTATTTTGGTTGATGGAACCCTGGAACGCGCCGAATCTGGAATTCGTGCGGACGGGGTGGCTTGTTTCCCTGGTTTTGTAGGTCTTATGCGCCGATTCTCGCAACGCAATCCCCTGGTCACGTTGAGCGATATCAATATCACTCCCTTGCTCGACTTGGCCTTCGTCTTGTTGATCATTTTTGTGATCATTTCGCCGTCGATCCGGTCCGCGCAGGAGCAGGGCATGGAGCTGAATTTGCCCCAGGGCGGCGGGGCGTATCAGAAGGTCGAAACCAAGAATATCCATCTCGTCGAAATCAGCCCGGACGGGAGATTCATGCTCGATCAAAAATGGATGAACGTGGATCGGGTGGAGAAGGAATTGATCCGGATCTACAAAGGCAATCCGAATCTGGTCGTGCGCATCCGGATGGACCAGGACGGAAAGAATCGCCACACCATGGATCTGATGGATCGATGCCTGGGCAATGGCATCACCCGGTTTCACTTGGACACTGAGCCAAGAAAGAAGTGATGAGCACTCTGCAAAAAAAGTGTATTTTTGCCTCAGCGATGATGCATGCGGTGTTGCTGGCTCTTCTTTTTGTGGCACCCGCCTTCATGGATTTTGAGAAGAAAGAGGAGATGATTCCCGTCATCACGCTCATTCCCGGGAAATTGATCGACGAGAAACTCGCCGGAGGGGGTGGATCACCTCAAGGGGCTCCTCAGGCAACCGCTCCGGCGAATCCGCGGCCGGCGGCGCGTTCCGAGCCCCAGCCGGTTTCACCTCCGCCACCCAAGGTTGAGACGCCTCCGCCGGCGCCGAAAGTGACGAAGAAAGCCGAGCCCATCGAGCCGGAACCGGAACCAGCGCGAACCGTCAAGAGACCCGATGCCGAACCGACGCCGGTCAAGCCGAAGAAGCCGGTCCGGGAAGAGGCTCCGCCCAAGAGCAATCCGCTGGAAGACCCCGCCAAAGAAAGATCTGAGAGAACGCCCCGGAAAAAACCGCAAATTGCCCCCACCTTCGATCAGCCTTCCGAAGCCGAGCGCGCCCGCGCCGCGGCCAAGGCGAAAGCCGAAGCGACGGCAGAGGCGGAAGCGCGGGAGCGCGAACAACAAGCTCAATACAACGCGCGCGTTCGTGAAGTAGGTGATAGCCTGAGCCAGAACCTCTCCACGGGCACGTCCATCGGGCCGCTCGGGCCTGGTGGTGAAGCCTACGCCTATTACGGCTCGGTTATTGTGAAAATTTTTGATGATGCCTGGATCCTTCCCAACGATGTCAGCGATTCGGACGCGACGGTCAAAGCCGAAGTCACCATCCGCCGCGACGGCACGGTGCTTTCCCGTCAGATCAGGCGGCGCTCAGGGGTGTCGGCGGTGGACGCTTCCGTGCAAAAGGCTCTCAACCGCGTGCTGAATGTGCCCAAGTTTCCGGATGGAGCCAAAGAAGACCAACGCAGCTTCATACTCAATTTTAACGTCAAAGCCAAACGACTCTCTGGATGAATACACTCACCTTGTTCCGGTTCCCACTCGCCCTGGTCTTGTCCCTTCTCGCCACGGCGATTTCTTCCAAAGGCCAGGAGGAATTCGATATCAACCGTTTTGCCGAGGCCAAATTGATCCCGATTTCTTTGAGCGGTTACACGGGCGAGGTCCAGACGGTCCTGAAGAACGATCTCGAAGTCCAAGGATTCAAGACCGTCAGTCCGGAAACCGCCCAATATAACGTGACCGGCAAGAACGACGATCAAGTGGAAGGCCGGTTGACCGACCGCATCAGCAAAGCCACCCTTTTGGAGAATCGCCGATATTCTGGGGGAAGCCTGCGATCCCAAGCCCATGCGTTGGCCGACGAGATTGTTTTGAAACTGACCGGAACCCGGGGGATTGGGCAGACCCGGATCGCCTTCAAGGGGATAAGTGGCAAACGGAGCGAAGTCTATATCGCGGATTACGACGGTGCGAATGCCGTGGCAGTGACTCAGGATAACGCGATCGTGGCGGCGCCATCCTGGGTGCCACGGCAGCAGACGATCTTCTACACGTCCTACAAGTCGGGCTATCCCGACATTTACTCCCACAATCTGTCCTCGGGAGACCGCCGGGTGATCGCCCGCTACCCGGGTCTGAATACGAGCGCGGCGATCTCGCCCGATGGAGCCCGGATGGCCATGATTCTGAGCAAAGATGGAAGTCCGAACCTTTACCTGTCCAACTTGGACGGCAGCAATCTCAAAGCCTTGACCCAAGGCCGGGATACGGCGTCGTCGCCCTGTTGGTCTCCCAACGGGCGGACGATCTGTTTTGCGTCGCGGGCTGCGGGCACTCCCGCCCTCTACCTCATCTCCGTGGAAGGCGGCCCGAAACGGAGGCTGAACACTGTGGGAGCGGGGAGCGTGACCGAGCCCGACTGGTCTCCGGATGGCAAATGGATCGTCTTTACCGCGATGTACAAGGAGTTTGCCATCTGTCTGGTTCCGGCTCAAGGCGGCGAATCCGTCACGCTGACCGACGGCGAAGACCCTTCCTGGGCTCCGAACTCGCGAACGGTTATCTTCACCCGTCAGTCGAAAGGGCGGCGGGTCCTCTCTTTGCTTGACGTTAAGACCAAACAGGTCAAGGATGTTTCTCAGACTTTGGGAAGCTGTTCGCAGCCCAGTTGGGCCAAGTAGAATCACCTCTCCCACCCGTGAACAAAAGCAACATGAAAACCGCGAATTTCTCGAAATTCCTGGCCGTTAGTTTGATCGTAACCGTTGGAGCGGTCGGCTGCAGAAAGACGCCCAAGAATGTGACCCACATTCCGACAGTCGCGGCGCCTGTAACCGGTCCGGAGAAGCCCAGTGGTCCGACCGGGCCGACTCGCCCAACCGATCGTCCGCCGGTTGAACCTGTCAATCGCACTCCAGACCCGGGGCCGGGAGCCGGAGTGCCCATCGTTCCGGGACCCGGTCCAACCAGCACCAACATTCCCACAGGTCCCGACGGCCTCACCCCGCTGCCAGACTCGCGCAGTCTCGAAGGCAATTACATTGTCGATCGCGAGCAGTTCAAAGAACAGATGGTCTATTTTGACTTTGACAGTTCCACCGTCAAGCCGAGTGAGAAGCCCAAGGCGGAGTCAGTGGCGACGTTCCTGAAAAGCAATGCGACGTTTCGGCTGCGCATTGAAGGACATTGCGACGAGCGGGGCACGGATGAATATAATCGGGCCTTGGGCGAACGCCGGGCGCTCTCCGTTCGCGAGTACTTGATTTCCGCCGGAGTCAGCGCCGACCGCGTCAGCACACTCAGCTTCGGTGAAGACCAACCGGCCGTGCTGGGTCACGATGAAATGTCCTGGGCGAAAAACCGTCGCGGCGAATTCATTTTGCTCAAGCCCAAGAGTTGAAAAACCCCGTGGGAGAGCCCTTGAAGCGGGACAATGGGTGATTGGCGAGTTTGCAGCTTTACTATTCACGGTGGGTGGCTTAGTTTTTGTAGCGGTAGCGGAATAACAATATGAATCATTTTGTTTTGGCCATGCTTAACGGATGGGAGATCGTCTTGATCTTAGCCGTCGTTCTCGTCCTTTTCGGAGCTAAGAAATTACCTGAATTGGCTCGAGGCCTTGGCCAGGGAATCCGCGAATTCAAGAAATCCACCCGCGAAGTTCAGGAAGAGTTGGAGTCTGCCATCGACGTCCAAGCCCCTCCACCCGCTCCGAAACCAAATAAGTATCCCACCGACACCCAGCCAAGGGCGAGTGAAGCGGTCCCCCATTCCGGTCCTGAGAACAAAGTGTAGCCTCGTCTGCCTCGGGTTTGACCATGCCGAGTGAACCCGAAGACTCTCAGCCGCATCCTCATGAGGGAGAGGGAGGGGCGAAGAATTCAGACACACCCGTAACGTCTGAGGGCGCTCCCCATTTCGAGTCGGAATCAGGAGTGGAAAGCTACCCGCAGGATTACCCGTCTTCCGTTTCGTCGGAGGAAACGCGAGATGCCGCTGAGTCGGAGGGGGAAGAAGAAGGAGGAGGTCCGGTCAAATCATTTCTCGAACATCTCGAGGATCTTCGTTGGGTTTTGATCAAGTGCGGAACGTCGCTACTTGTCGGAATGGCCGCGTGTCTCGCTGGCGCTCCGGTTTTGACCGGTATCCTTTCGCGGCCGCTGCGGATGTCGGGAGCGAATGTGGATCTCAATCTGATGGGACCGATGGGGGCGATCGTGATCTCCATGAAGATCGCCCTTTACGGCGGACTCACGGTTTCGCTCCCGTTCATTCTGTTCTTCATCGGCCAGTTCGTCATGCCGGCGTTAAAGGCGAATGAAAAGGGGTACTTTCTTCGAGCGTTCATCATCGGAGCGGGGTTGTTCATGGCGGGAGTGATGCTCTGTTATTTCTTCATTCTCAAGATTTCTCTCATGGGAATGGTCGGCTACGCCAAATGGATGGGTCTGGAGTCCACCATCTGGCGGGCGGAAGAGTACTTCCAGTTCGTCATTCTGTTCATGATTGGAATGGGAGTCAGTTTCGAAATGCCCATTCTGATTCTCTCTCTCGTCAAACTTGGCATCGTGCAGCACGAATGGCTGATTAAGGGACGGCGGTACTTCTTCGTCATTAACCTGACCGCGTGCGCGTTCATCACCCCCGATTTCATCAGCACCTTCTTCATGGTCATCCCGGTGCAGATCCTCATGGAAATCTGTATTTTGATCTCGGCGCATTGGGAACGGCAGAAACGCGCGGCGGAAGCGGCCAGGGCGAGGAACGATTCGAATTGAAATTCGTCGGCAGATTAAACGGATTTAAACTGGCCATTTGCAGAAAACGCGCTTTACAACCCGAGAACTCCCGATAACCTTATTACGAAATAACTAGCATGCTATGCGAACCTCCTTTTCCTTGCTCATTCTCCTGATCGCGCTGACCATTTTGGGGAGCGGCTGCGCTGGACCCGAAAAGAAACTGGGGCGCGGTATCTTGAATGCCACCGAGTTCACCCGCTTCGGGGAGCTGCGGCGTTCGATGGAGCAAACGTCGCTATGGGAGAACACCGAGAGCACCTACACCACCGGGGTTTTTCGCGGCTTCAACCGGAGTCTCGTCCGAACGGCGGTGGGCCTCGGCGAAATCGTGACTTTTCCCTTCCCTTCGTATGATCCGATCTTTCTGCCCGAGTATCCGGTTTATCCTGATTCCTACAAGCCGAAGCTGATCGCGGACCCGATGTTTGGTCCGGATGGAGCGCTTGGTTTCAGTGGCGGCGATGTAGCGCCGATGATTCCCGGCAGCCGGTTCCGGATCTTCGACTACTGAACTGCTCTCTCATGTTCGGCGCCAACACCGCGGTGTTGGCGCTTTTTTGTTGATGAAGGCTCAGCGGCCATCTTTCTGCAAAGTCAATTTTCTGCTCAACATCCTGGGCCGACGTTCGGACGGTTTTCATGAATTGGAAACCGTGATGCATCCAGTGGCTTGGTGCGACACGCTCGAGTTCGAGCAGGCCGATGATGCGGAAGTCCATTTGACCTGCAGTGACCCCGGTTTGGCGACCGACGGAACCAATCTCGTGCATCGTGCGGCCACCCGGTTTCTCGAGCTCGCGGCCGTGCGCAGCGGTGTGCGGATTCATCTCGAGAAACGGATTCCAGTGGCGGCTGGATTGGGAGGGGGGAGTGGCAATGCCGCGAGCACGCTTCTCGGATTGAACGAGCTCTTTGGATCTCCCCTGTCGTCGAGCCAACTCCACGGAATCGCGGCCGGCCTCGGTTCGGACATCCCCTTTTTCCTCCAGCCTTATCCCGCCCTTGCGACCGGTCGGGGCGAACAGATTGCCCCCTTGCCGTTCTTCTCAGCCCTGCGTGGCGCTTTCCTCCTCCTCATTTATCCCGGATTCGGAATCTCCACCGCATGGGCCTATCAGCAGTTGGCTCGGTTTCCCGCCACCCTGAACGGCGAAAAAGGACGGGCGCAGAGACTCATCGCCTTACTCCAGGCCGGGGATCTCGCCGCCGCCGCAAGAGCTTTCTACAATTCGCTGGAAGCGCCCGCACTTCTCAAATACCCGCTGCTCCAAATGTATCAGGAGTTTTTGAGAGAAGGGGGGGCGATCGCCACTCTGATGTCCGGGAGTGGCTCAGCGACCTTCGCCATTGCCTCCGATGAGGAAACGGCGCGCCGGCTTGAGATGGGTTTTCGTGAGAAATTTGGACCCACGGCGTGGTTGGCGGTGGTGCCCATCACGTCGGCTTGAGGTTTTTGTATCAACGCGTTCGGGACGCCCTCCGAATTGGCGGAAGGTATTTTGACTTTGCCATGGTCGTTTGCCTGAATATATGGTTCCGTGATTCGTCTGGCCCATTGCGATCACTGTTATGGATCCAGGATTCGACCACGAAACACCATTGAGCCCGCTTCCGAGCGACGCCGCCAACCCCGACATCCTCGTTTATATCGTGGATGACGAGTCGAGGATCGGTGAAGTCGTGGAGGTCGTCCTCAAGCTGCGCGGATTTCGTCCCAGATTTTTCACGGATCCGGAAGCGGCCTTGCATGCGCTCATCCATGAGGACCCCAAGCCGGCTCTGCTGCTGACGGATTTTCTGATGAACCCCATCAATGGGATGGAGTTGATCGAGCGCTGCAAGAAGCTGCAACCGCGATTGAAGACCATCCTTTACAGCGGCAATGTGGGAGACGAAATCACCCAGTACTACTTGGTGAAACCGGACGGCTTCGTGAGCAAACCATTTCTGCCGGCGACGCTGATTGCCACGGTCAGAAAGGTCCTCGAAAGCTAGCCCCATTTATTTTGTGTCGGGCCGGCGCGATCCGAGTTGCCGCCAGTGCACGGCTCCAGTAAAGAATCTCGATGAGCGAACCGGACGATCAGGGGCCCGAGACACTTTCCAAAACTCAATGCATCGTGGCCTTGGCCGTGGTGCTGGTCGGTGTGTTCATTGGTTACCTGATCACGAAACGTCACGAGGGTCCCCGGCCGGCCACTCGACCCTCGGCCTTGGGGCACGAGGTCCCGGTCTTCCCGGTCCCACCGAACACGAACGACATGGTCTGGATCGGGGGCGGAACGTTCTGGATGGGTTCCGATGGCGACAATCCGGATGAGCGACCCGCCCACGCGGTGATTCTCAGTGGATTCTGGATCGATCAGCGCGAGGTGACGAATCAAGAATTTGAACAGTTCATCCGCGCGACGGGTTATGTCACGGTCGCGGAACGAAAGCCCAATCCCAAAGAGATTCCCGGGGGGCCGACCGCGAACCTGATGCCTGGATCGGTGGTCTTTTCGCCGCCTCCCGGCGATGTCCCGTTGAACAATCATTTGGCCTGGTGGAAGTACGAAGCAGGCGCGAGTTGGCGGCATCCCGAGGGACCCAATTCGACGCTCTCCGGTCGCGCCCGACATCCGGTGGTGCAGGTCTGTTGGGAGGATGCCTTTGCCTATGCGAAATGGGCCGGCAAGCGTTTGCCGACCGAAGCGGAATGGGAGTACGCCGCGCGCGGCGGGTTGGATCGGCAGCCTTACGGATGGGGAAAGGAGCAAGTTCCCAACGGGAAATGGCCAGCCAACATTTGGCAGGGGAAATTCCCCAACGAGAACACCCTGGCGGACGGTTTTCGCGGGACGGCGCCGGTGGGTTCGTTCCCGCCGAACGGTTTCGGCCTTTTTGACATGGCTGGCAACGTTTGGGAATGGTGTCAGGATTGGTATCGGCCGGATTATTACGCGAAGAGCCCGGCGCAAGATCCACCGGGACCGGACGACAGCTTCGATCCCACTGAACCGGGGGCGCGAAAGAAGGTGATGCGAGGCGGGTCGTTTCTTTGCAGCGATCTCTACTGCGCCGGCTATCGGCCCAGCGCACGAATGAAAAGTTCCCTCGATACCGGCCTGGCTCACACTGGATTCCGCTGCGCCTACTCGGGTCCATCCGGGGCGCCGACCGGGGGAAGATGACACCGAGGGCCGGCGCTCTCCCTCTGCCTCGGGGAGTGCAGGCCTGCGATCGGCCAGCCTGAATGAAGACCTCCCCAATGCTAAACCCAAACTCAACGCCAACTCCTCTTTACAGCAACGAACCAGCTCCGCTCCCTCGCCGCGCAGCGGCTTCGTTCATCCATGCGTTGCAGCGCTTTGGTTGCAGCCCACGCGTCTCGCGGGCCGGGTTGCTCAACTTGGGTCGGTGGGCTGAAGAATGAACCGTCCGCCGCATTGAATGGCCATCGCGCAATTGATCTCATGAACAGGACACGCAAATCGATCAGGATGATCCTGCTTGCCTCCGTTTTCTTGCTCGGCTCGAGGGCTTGGCCTTGCTGCGCTGCGGCACCCCAGGATAAGGCGCTGCGGCTTGCCGACATCACTGAAAAACCGGTTTCGCTTCACTCCGAAATTGGCGGGTCAAGGGAGTTTACCTGGTGGTTGCCCGGGGGCGCCGACGAGTACGTCTTGCCGATTTCTGCCGGCGTCGTCGTGAATGCCTCGCGTTTGGATCTGCTGCGCTGGCTTCGGGATGGCTCTCCCTGGTCTCTCCTGGAACTGCCGGCTCTGGGTCTCCGATACGGCGATCAGATGTTGGTCGTCATCGTGCCATGGCCACACGACGCAGAATTGATCGTCCAAGATCGGATCGGCATCCGGTATTCGCTCCCCAAAGGGCGTCCCGGTGACGCGCCTTGCGAGATTGTCGCGATGCGCCGGGGAGCCGATCCGTTGGAAGTCGCCCGAGGCTTTCGGGAATGGCGACGAACCGCCACCAACACGGGTCTCATACCGCGTCCGCGACCGCTCCAGAAGAAGATGGCGGATCTGGAGAAGGCCACCCGCCTGTTGGGTGCGCCCCATATTTACCTTTGGGGACCGGCGTTGTTCAGTCGGCACGATATTGCGAGAAGCAAGTGGGTGCCATTTGCCAGGGCTCTGCGCAGCGCGCCGCCCGAGAGCATCGGCGGCAAGTTGGTGAGGGGTTTTGCGGATGACCAGCGCCGCGCTCTGCAAGAACTGGCGGCGGCCGAGTGGCCGATGGACTATCTGACCCTGAGTCTGGCTGGCGCCATCGACCGGGCGCTGGCGGGCCATGAACTCCTCAAGTTGAGCTCCGAGGTGCCGGCGGCGGAAGTGATTCGGCGCAACCAGCAAGCTCTGGCGGACGTTTTCGCGAGTTTCGTCAATCCGCCAGAGTCCTGGGGTGACGGATTGTCCAAGTCCCTGCTGGATTCGCTTCACGATGCGGGGATCGACCGGGCCCTCCTGCTATTGAGCAACCTGTATGGCCGATCATTCCGGCCTGATGTCGTCGCCCACGCGGAGAAGTTGGGCTTTCTGCTGGGGCCTTACGACTCCTACCATTCCGTCCACTCGCCAACCGCCGATCCTGACACCACATGGGAAACGTCCCAATTCGACGTCGCGGCCTATCAACGAGGAAGAGTGATCAACGCCGATGGCTCGGGACATGTGGGATTCAAAGGACAAGGCTATCACTTTTCACCCCAAGCCGCCTGGCCCTATGTGCAGGAGCGCGTCGGCCGGATTCTCCGGCAAGCGCCTTACTCCGCTTGGTTCATCGATTGCGACGCCACCGCCGAGTGCTTCGATGATTTCAGCCCCGAGCATCCGGCCACTCGAATCGAGGACACCAAACTGCGGCGGCAGCGGTTGGTGTGGCTGGAGTCGGAGCACCGGATGGTCGTCGGCAGCGAGGGCGGGTCGGTGCTTTTTGCCGACGTCATTCACTTCGGTCACGGAGTCCACACACCGTATATCGGCCATCTCGATCCTTCCTTTCGCGACCCGCAAAGCCCTCATTTCCTTGGACGTTACTGGCCGCCTGATAGCCCGGAACAATTCTTCAAGCCTGTTACCGTCCCGCCGTCGCTCAAGGTGCCGTATTTCGATCCCACGGTTCGCCTTCCGCTCTACCAGGCTGCGTTGGGGGACGAGGTCATTGCCACCCATCACTGGAGCATGGATTCATTAAAGTTCAAGGACATCGAACAGATCAGGGAGTTGATGGAAATCCTCTACATGGTGCCGCCGATGTATCACTTAAATCGGGAAACCTGGCCGAAACGACGCGAGCGCATTGTGCAACATTTGGCCTTTTGGGGACCACTCCACCGCGAGTTGGCGACGGCGCCGTTGACGCGTTTCGCGTGCCTGAGCGAGGACCGGCTCGTTCAGCGGACGACGTTCCATCCCAAAAGCGGCGAGGTCACGATAACCGTGAACTTTGGCGGGAAGGCTCAAGCGAGCTATGCCCCGTATTCCGCGACAGTGAACGGGTCCCTTTCAATACCCAAACAAGTCTTCCGCGCAGGGCAAGGAGGAGGATGAATGCCCAACACAATCGGTCGAGTGAACCGCCGCCGCGCTTCTCCGTTCAACGCCGGGTGGCAGTTTGTGAGTGCCTCGGGCGCGCCGCCGGCGCTGTCTCGACGGTCGCTCACCACTGGCGCTTAACGGCCTCATCTCACATCCACCCAAACACAGTATGAAAACATTGCGAAACACATTAATGATCGGATTGGCTGCCTTCGTCATTTCACAGGCGTGGGCCGAAGATTCCGAGGCTTCGAAAAAGGAGATGGCCCAGTTACAGGGGGAATGGTCAATGGTGTCCGGCTCTGCCGACGGCCAGCCGATGCGAGACGAAATACGAAAGCAGATGAAACGCGTCTGCCAGGGAGACGATGTCACCACGACGATGGGAACACAGGTCATTTTGAAGGCGAAAATCACCGTTGACTTCTCGAAGAAGCCGAAGACCATCGACTACCAGATGACCGAAGGACTCACCAAACGGAAGACCCAGCTCGGGATATACGAACTGGATGGAGACACGTTCCGGTCTTGTTTCAGCGCGCCGGGCGATCCGCGCCCCACGGACTTCACCACCAAACCCGGTGACCATCGAACATTGACGATGTGGAAACGCGAGAAAGGGACCACTCAACCCGAGCAGAAATGAACTCCGCGTTTGAATCGATCTTTGCTCGTTTGCGGAAAATCCTTGAGCCGCATTCTGACCGTCTCAAGGTGACGGCCGACGCGCCTGACTGTTACTGTCTTGAACTGGCTTTCAGTCCGAAGCTCAAAAAGGCGCTTCCTGCCGCGTGGGTGAAGATTGGGAAAGCGTACGTGAGCTATCACTTTATGCCGGTGTACATGTTTCCCCAATTGCGCGAGCGCCTGTCGGACGGGTTGAGAGCACGTATGCAAGGCAAGTCCTGCTTCAACTTCAAAGCGCTGGATGAGACGCTCTTCCAGGAACTGGAACAGATGACGACGGAGGGATTCGCCATGTGTCGCAAAGCTGGGATTGCGCCTCAACACCCTGCCGTCTAACCAGGGCGCTCCAGCGCCGCCCCGCTGGGCGGTCGGACGGTTCGGGAGAATTTCACGGCGAAAGTTGCAGCCGGAGCGCGCTGCGGTGCATCCCGAAGTTGTCGGCGCTATCGCTGCTCCTGTCGGACCGCGGCTTGTCCCAAGCCGCAGCGCACAGGCCGGGTCCCCGGTCTTGGAGCCTATCCCACGTGCCCTCTCGCTCGCCGCGCTGCGGGCTGGGACAGCCCGCGCTGGAGGTTGGACATTTTGACAGCCTCCGTCT
>CAYHFE010000097.1:0-16926 GCA_964355375.1 uncultured Verrucomicrobiota bacterium | reverse complement strand
CCGCCGCAGAACTGGTAGAGGTTGATGCCGCCGCCTTCGCGGAGGGGGTCGCCATTTGGCCAACCCGGAACGTCTTCAATCCCGCGTTAAGGGCGATATCAGGCTGGATCGGGCACCGCCTGACCCTGTTCTTCCGGGCGCGGGGTGATCAGCGAGACGAGGATCAGGATCAGGAAGCCCAAGGGGATGGTGACGATGGCCGGCTGGCTGAAGGGCACGATGGCCCGGGCCGGATCCAGCCCATACACATCTTTGTAGGCTTGCGCGCTCAAGAGAATCCAGGCCAGGGACGAAACCATCCCCACGATGATGGCGGCGGTGATGCCCTGCTTGGTCGTGCGCTTCCAGAAGAGGAGCATGACGAGCGCCGGCAGGTTGGCCGAAGCGGCGATGTTGAAGGCCCAGCCGACCAGGAAGTTGACATTCATCTTGGCGAAGAGGATGCCCAGGCAGATCGCGAGCAATCCCACGCACATCGCGGCGATTTTGGCGGCGCGCACTTTTTGAAAATCGTCCAGTTTCATCTTCATGAAATTGGTCATGAGGTCATGGGCGACCGCGCCGCTCGCGGCCATGATCAGACCGCTGACCGTGCCCAGCACCGTCGTGAAGGCCACGGCCGAAAGCACGGCGAAAAGGAATTCGTTCAGACTGCGCGCCAGCAACGGCGCGGACATGTTCGAGTCGGTGACATCGAGGTTTCCGCTGGTCATCGCGCCCAGACCGAGGAAGAGCGTCAACACGTAGAAGAATCCAATGGCCGCAATGCCCACCACCGTGCTCTTGCGGGCGCTGATCTGGTCCTTGACCGTGTAGTAGCGGATCAGGATGTGGGGCAACGACGCCGTGCCGCAGAAAAGGGCGAGCATGAGGGAGAGGAAGTCGAGTTTGTCGAACAACTTGGCGCTGCGGACTTTCTTGAAAGTCGGGCTGGAGCCGGGGGCCATGAAGTCGGAGCCCGCCGTGGGTTTCTGGTAATACACGGTCGTGGCGCTGCCGTCGGCTTCGGCCATCTTGTCTGAACTCCACAGGATGACTTCGCTCTCCTGCATGGTGCGCAGGAAGCCGAACGGGCCGATCGGGCCGGTCTTCTCCACGCCCCCCGGCAGCTTGGAGACGTAGCCCACCGGCGCGAGGTCCGCTTGGCCTTCCTTCTTGCCCCGCGGCAATCCGTTGACCAGTTTTTTGCCGTCCTTCTGCACGGTCAGGGTCTGCGCCTCGGAGAGCAGGTCGCCGTCTTTGTGCCAGACGGAAACCACGCCCGCCGCGTTTTTGACCCGGAGGTAAGGCTTGCCTTTCCACGCGCCCTCTTCAGGCAGAACCGTCGCCCCGGCCGCGCCGGTGACTTCGGTCACCAGGACGCCCCGCTGCAATATCCGCACCTCTTTGCCGTTGGCGTCCGTGGGTTTCGTGGTTAGGCCCCGCAGCAGGAGCAACACGGTGATGAAGGCGCACAGCAACACCAGCATGGTCCCTTTGATGAACTGGACCCAGGTGGTCGAAACCATGCCCGCCGTCGTGACGATCAGGGTCACGATCAAGCCCACCACGATCACGCCCACATAATGCGGGAACCCCAGCAACGGCTGCACCAGCGCGCCGGCGCCGACCATTTGCGGAATCAGGTAGAAACAACTCACCACCAGCGTGCTGATGGCCGCCGATAGCTTGATCCCGCGGGAGTTGAACTTGTTGTCGAGCGCGTCGGCAAACGTGTACCGGCCCAGCCGTTTCAACGGTTCGGCAATGATGAACAGCGCCACGATCCACCCGGCGAGATAGCCGATGGAATACAGGAAACCGTCGTAACCATAGAAGGCGATCATGCCGCAGATGCCCAGGAACGAGGCCGCCGATAGATAATCGCCGGCAAACGCGATGCCGTTGACGGCCCAATGGATGCCGCCGCCGGCCGCAAAATAGCCGCTGGCCGACTTGGCCCTGGACCCCAGGTAGAAACTGATGGCCAGGACGGAACCGGCAAAGACGAGAAAGACCAGGACAGCGATCCAGGAGGTTTCGTGAATCATGGGCAGGTTCCTCTTATTTCGATTTCCGGCAGACCTTCATATAGACCATCGCCAGCACGAGCGCGGCCACGATGAGCGCGAAGCCATAGACGACCGCGAGGTTCGCGCCACGCAGGAACGGCCGGCTCATGACCTCCGGCCAAAAGGCGCTCAAGGCCATGAAGCCTCCGTAAAACAGCACATACACGATGAACAAAATCACGCCCCTGCGGGTGTTGTGAGCGATGACCGCCGCGTCTTCCTTCTCTCTGGCCACAGGGGCCTTAAAGTCCAATCCAGCCATAGCTTGTTCTTTCTGTTGGTCACGCGCACCCCGCTCCGCACCAGCGCCACTGGTGCTCCGATGGGATCCGCAGGTTTGGCGGTCCGTGCCCTTGTTTTGCTGAAGATTGCCCGCGGGGCGGCCCGCCTAAAAGGTATATTTCAGCCCCAACGAAACGAGGTGCCGCGTGAACTCACGCCCGATGGTGTTGGCTACCTTGCTCTCCACCCAGTCATACGAGTAAGCCAGTTCACCGCTGAAGTGCTTGTCGTAAGCGTAGATCAATATCGCGCTGGGCGTGAAGATCCAGTCGTCCCGGTTGACCGGCGCCTGCCAGTCGCCACCGTAGATTCTGAAGCCCGCTCCGGCAGTGAATGGGTCGCTGAATTTATGCCGAAACGAGAGATCATACACGATGTCTTCATAAACACTGTGGCTGGAGAAAGCGGGCTGTTCGTACCGCCGGGCCGCGAGGGTCACGGTGTCCCGTTTGGTCGGAAGGAGGCTGATCGACGCATCAATAAAATAGAGGAGTTCATTGCGATTGAAGCTCGCCGGCGTGGCCGTGGTGAAGTCACGCACATCGGGACCGGCCAGCAGGTTCAACTTCAGCCAGTCGGTCGGGGTGCCTTCCAGGCCCACCAGAAACCGGTGATAATTGTTGGAGTAGGGGCTGTCGGCCTGGAACTGATTCCTCATCTGTTCCTGATGCCCGAAGCGGTAGCCCAGGATCAGCCACGTTTTTGCGGAGACTTCATACCCGCCATCCAGTCCACCCCCAATGTCGTAGCGGTCGATGTAGTTCTCGTAGCCGGCAAAGCCCGGCTCAGTGGTCTGATGATGCTCGGTTTGGAAATCGTGGACGTAGGAGGTGAAGACCGGACGCAAGAACGCCTTGCCCAGAGTCTGGGTGACCTTGAGGGTGTTCCGGTAAATCGCGGCGTCCCGGTGGTCGCGCAGCGGGATGCCGCCGATGGCCGGAATGTCGCCACCGCCGGTGAAGCGCGGACCGAGATTGCTGCCGTCAATCCAGACGATTCCATTTAGCATCTCCCAGGCGGTCTCCTCGATTTTGCCGCCAAAGTTGATCGCGCCGCGATGGGCGACATGATCCTCCGAAGATTCGGAATGATAGAACACCACTTCCGGCGCATAGGAAACCGATGCCTTGAACGCCGGGCTTTCTTGGTAGGCCACACCAACCCCGGGCAAGAGCGACGTGATCCACGATTCCCGCTTGGCCTGGTCACCGCGGTCCTGAATGAACACGTTGTTGTCGAAGCTTTCCTTCAAAGCCAGGCTGGCCGAGAAAGTCCAGGGGCTTTTTGCGGCTGCGGCCTTGGGCGGCGGGGCTGCCGGGGGAGCGGTCTGAGCGCTGAGAACGACCGGAAGAAGCAGGCTGGCGATACTGAGGGTGAAGGTCTGTGAGCTGGCCCGGGTTGTCATGATGACTGATGGGGATTTGCAGTAATTGATAATGGTGATGCCAATAGGAATTTCTAGCTCGGTCGTAGAATTAGACAACAGGCAGTAATGTGGCAAGGAAAAACAGCAATGCTCATTCCGTGTAGGTTCGCTGGAGTGGCGGAGCTGGAGGATGGCTCCGTGGAATCGAGGGGAGCAGGGCGAGGGACGCGGACAAAGGTGAAGAAGCCCTCGACTCAAGCGAGGTCCGGCCAAATGGGCGGAGGCCAATGAATTCAGTCCCCGAACATCTGACCGGCCCCCATCATGCCTGGAACCGCGCCGGGTTCATCGGCCACGGAGGCGTCCAACGGCCGACTGCCCGACCCAGTCCAGGCTAGAGCAGGGCCTGACATTCCGCGAGCAGATCCTTGATCTCCGCTCCCGTTTTTCCGCCCGCCTGATACCGTTTCTTCAAACCCGCCACTCGGTCCAAGTTGGCTTGATCGGCGGTCTGATTGATCTCCACATAATCGATGGACCGATAGCCCGCGGTCGGACCGGAGCGCAACTCGCGAATCCCTAAGCCAACCTTGGCCCCGTCCGCCAGCATGTTCGGAGGAGAGAAATTTTTGACCTTCTCCGCCAACGATTCCGTGACTTGATCATAGATGACGCTATCCATGGCGATCGGATCGGTCCCAAGCAGCAGGCAATTGGGAGAGCGTCCCCCAAAACCCTTCCAACCGGTCGGTGGATCTTCGCCCCAATCCCATCCGCCGACCAGACCGTCACACACGATCAGCCGCGTCTTGGCGCCGACATGAGGATTCATCCAGATGTCCACCGCTGGATTGGCCTGGTCGCTGAGCAAGCCGTTCACTTTGGCCTTGTCTTCTTTTCGGGTTTCATGAAAACCGCGGCAACTCGCCACCGTGCCGAAATTGTTTTTCAGCGCCCCGGTGACGCCGCCCATGTTGTGGGTTTTCATGATCGGAAGATTGATGAAGTGCGACGCCTCGATGACCTGGTCCGGCAGACGATGATCCATGGCGCGCCCTTTCCGCGCGTTGATCACCGGGTCGCGGAACTCCACGATGGCGTGGCGATCATTGCTTTTCCACGTGATGCCATCGCCGCCGGGCAGGAAGGACGAGCGATATAAAACCACCGACGGGAAGGCGGCTTTGATCCGTTTTGCCACGCGATTCGGGATCGGGCGAGGCGTGCGTTTCTCGGAGTCGGAGTAGCCTTCCGTCCAAGAGGGATCGCAGATTCCGATCATTTCCTGCGGCACGCCCATCCGGACCAAGGCCCGTATGACCGCGTTGACCGGTTCGGCCAGCGCGTCGGTGTCATTGTAATGCAGGTCCCACTGGACCCGGTCCCATTCCCCCGACCAAAGCTTGAAACAGGTGGTGGTGTTGATCTTGATGAAGACCCGTTCCCCAGGCTGGTAGGGCACGAGCCGACGCATGGCCTGAGCCGGGTCCGGGTCGCCGGTCAACGCGCATAAGGCCGCGTCGAACATTCGGCCCACGACCCGGCCACTGACGAAATTGCCGTAGTACGTTTCCGGGACCGATTTCTGGAACTCGAAATTCACGACGTCAAAACAACTCGCCAGCGGGTCATGCACGCGAACGATCCGATGCGCCGCGGAGGGAGCAGCCCACAGTCGTCGCTCACCCAGCCAACCGGCCGCCGCCAGCGCGGCACTGTTTCTCAAAAACTCGCGTCTCGTCATATTCATACGACATCTCCTGATCTTTTTTCTTGGCCAATCCATCGAACCGCTGGATGCCCCACCTGAATCTGGAGTTGGGACGGCTCGGTTCTCTCTCGAGGACCGGCGCCACCTCTCCCGAGAGTCGAGGTTTCGATTCGCACCCTTCGCTGCCGGTGTTCGCTTCCCAAGGCTTCGCGTAAAGCTAGTCGCGACCCGACGGCGCCGCCTTGATCGAGATCAACGAACCGTTCGCGTCGGAATCCTGGAGCCGCGCTCCGCTTGGTGTGGGCATGGCTGCCATGAACTGACATGGCGCGCCGCGGCGAACGGCGCAATTCAGAGAAACGCAGCCCGGGATGAATCGCGGCGATTGCGGCCGCAGGCGCGGCGCGGCCTGACCTGCCGACTGGCCAAATAATGTACCAAAGTTAGCAATTATTGGGCAGCGAAGATCGGAAATTGGTGCCAGGATGACGAATCTATGGTGAAGCTGGTCATTGACGGCAAACCGCTCGAAGTCGAGGACGGGACGACCATTCTAAGCGCCGCCCGGCATTTGGGAGTGCGCATTCCCACGCTTTGTCAGGTCGATGGCTTTAAGCCTTCCACGTCCTGTTTCATTTGCGCCGTCCGAATCGAGGGTCGGGCTGGGCTTTGGCCGTCCTGCGCCATGCCGGTCAGCGATGGCATGGTGGTCTGGGCCAGCTCCGACGACGTTCGCGACGCCCGGAAAACGGCGCTCGAACTGTTGCTGTCCGATCATACGGGCGACTGCATCGCGCCCTGCCGAACGGGCTGTCCCGCCCGGTTGGACATTCCGGGGTTCACCTCGAAGATCGCCGGGGGCGACCTCCGGGGCGCGGCTGAGGTGGTCCAGGATTACCTGACCTTGCCCGCGTCGTTGGGACGGATTTGTCCGCATCTGTGCGAACAACGTTGTCGGCGAGGCGAGCTCGAGGAGTCGATCTCCATCCGTCATTTGCACCGGTTTTGCGCCGACCGCGACCTGGGCGGTCCAGATCCGTTCGTCCCCGGCAAAGACCAGACCTCGGGCAAATCCGTCGCCATCGTGGGCGCGGGGCCGGCGGGACTTTCCGCCGCCTACCATCTGCTGCGGCGAGGTCATGGCGTCGTGCTCGTGGACGCGCATCGGCATCCCGGGGGAATGCTGCGTTACGGCATCCCGGAATTCCGTTTGCCCAGGAATATCCTGGACGGGGAGATCGACGTGATCCGCAAGCTCGGAGGCGAATTCCGCCTGCAGACCAAGCTGGGAGTGGATGTGAAATTGGAGCAGCTCCGGCGCGAGTTTCAGGCGGTCTTTCTGGCCATTGGCGCCCAAGGCTCGCGTGGTTTGGGCTGTCCAGGCGAGGAGTTGGCGCGACCCGCCGTCGATTTCCTCGCCCAGGTTTCCGAGGGGCTGCGTCCGGAGATCGGGGAGAGCGTCATTGTCGTCGGCGGCGGGAACACCGCCATGGATGCGGCCCGCACTGCGGTCCGACTTGGAGCAACCTCGGTGAAGATTCTCTACCGCCGCTCGCGCACGGAAATGCCCTGCCTGATGGAAGAGGTTGAGGCGGCCGAGGCGGAGGGCGTGCAGGTGGATCTGCTGGTCGCGCCAGTGCGGCTGGAGCGGGCTGATAACGGATTGCGGCTGACGTGTCAGCGGATGGCGCTCGGGCCACCCGATGAGAGCGGCCGCCGTCGCCCGGTGGCGGTGAGTGGCTCTGACTTCACGGTGGCTGCTTCGAGCGTGATCTCGGCGATTGGCCAGACCGTCGAGATGAACTCCGGGGACGTTCCGGGGCTGCAACTTTCCCAGTGGGGCATCGCCGTGAATCCGCAGACCTTGGCGACCAACCTGGACGGCGTCTTCGCGGGGGGCGACGGAGTGACCGGGCCCGACGTGGCGATCCGGGCGGTCGCCGCCGGCAAACTGGCGGCGGTGTCGATCGATCAATACTTGTCGGGCCGGCCCATTCTCGGCGCCCCCGAACCGGTCAATGTCATGATGGGACGATTGGACGAAGCCGAATTGGCCATTCTCTTTCGTCAGATCGAAATGAAACCGAGGGCGCGCATGCCGGAACGGCCCGCGGCTGAGCGCCGCTTGAATTTTGAAGAAGTTGATCTGGGCTTGCCGGATGAGACCGCCGCGCGCGAGTCGGGACGGTGTCTCGGCTGCGGATGTTGGAAGGCCACGGCGTGCCAGCTTCGCGAATACGCGAGCGAATATCATGCGGATCCCCGGCGGTTCGCGGGGCCGAAGCGCCGGTTCAATCGCGATGTTTCCCATGCCGAGATCGTTTACGAGGCCGGCAAATGCATTGTTTGCGGCGTTTGTGTCCAAGTGGCCGCGGCGGCGGGTGAAGAATTGGGTTTGACCATTGTCGATCGCGGTTTTGAAACGGTGGTGGCAGTGCCATTCGGCCGAACGATCGCGGAGGGCTTGAAACAGTCAGCCCGACGCGCGGCGGAAGCCTGCCCGACGGGCGCTCTCGCGCTCCGCGGCCAGGGTTGTGGCGGGTGCGGCGGGTTGGCGGGCTTGGCTGGCCCTGGGGCGGTCTCCGGCTCGGCCTGCGCGGCGAGCGGATGACTGCTGGGTCCACGGGGATTCACACCAGCCATTCTCGTTTGGGCTTCTGACCATCTGAGGGCGAGACTCTGTCGAGCCTTGACTCTCTTTCCAGCCCGAATTCCAGAGATCGAGGGAGTCTCACCGCTCCGGTGGACGGGTCGGTGAGGTTCGGAGAGTCACGGTTTGGTTGGGCTGAGCGCGATGCGGAACCCAACGAAATGGATGCCGTTGGACGGAGACATCATGAAACGGTTGGCCGACCGCGCATATTCGACGTCATTGTTCCAGCCCCCGCCCCGGAAGACTTTGAACTTGCCCTGCGGCGGCCCGGTTGGATCTTTCAAGTCCGCGGCGGCATGGGCGGCGAACCAATCCTGCGTCCACTCCCACACGTTGCCGTGAATGTCGTGCAACCCCCACGGATTCGGTCGCTTCTCGCCGACGGGGTGAGTGGTGGCGCCGGCATTCTCCGCCGTCCAGGCATATTGATCCGCCTCCTTGGTGGAATCACCAAAGCTGTAGAGGTTGGTCGTGCCGGCTCGGCAGGCGTACTCCCACTCGGCTTCGGAGGGAAGCCGATACTCGAAGTCCGAGGGCAACCGGCCCGCTTCCCGTTCTCGCTGGGTCAGGGCCGAACAATAGGCGACGGCGTCGAAGAAACTGATCTTTTCGACCGGGTGGTTCGGGTGGTTGGGGAAGTGACTCGGATTCTTTCCCGCAACGCCGGCGTATTCCGCTTGAGTGACCTCGTATTTGCCAAGCCAGTACTCACGGCTCACTGTGACCGGATGCTTCAGGCGCAGGAAAGTGCCCGCCTTGATCAAGACCATGTTGGTCAGGGGAACCAATGGCTTTTGGGCCACGATCGGCGATGCCCCCGCTTGGCCATTTGGGCCATGGGGATTTCGGCTGTCGCAGCCGAATTGCGAAAGCACGGCCACCAGCGTGGCGAGAAAAACTTTCGGTAGATAAAACCGAGCCGCAGTATCATTTGTTCCGGAGTTCATGGTTCCATTTCCAAGCGGATTTCCCCATTTTGCGGGGAGACCGGCGCGGTCTGCTCTTTGCCCCCAGGCCAACGCAACCAGAGAGCCACCGGCGATTCCCTCAAACCAAGCACTTGGACTGCGCCATCTTGGGACCAATAACCCGATCCCGCCAAGACCGTGCGAATCGGCCCCGCGCGGCCCCTCTCGTAAAGCACCCGCATCTGCGCCCCCACGGCCTCGGGGTTCAATGGCGAGCCCTTGAGCACGACGCGCAGGCCCGGCCGGGCCCGCTGATTGATGTATAATTTCGTCGGCGCGTCATTCTGGGAGACGGCCAAGTCCACCCGCCCGTCGTGGTTAAAATCCGCCAAGGCCGCGCCTCTTTGTTCTCCGTCGCTCTTGATTCCAGTGATGATTGCGTCCACGGCGAGGAAAGTCCCGGCGCCATCGCCTCGCAGCCACAGGCCGCGTCCGCTGTCATCGCGCGAAAGATCGGAGGCTGTCCCATAGCAATTCTGGCTCAAGAACAGATCTTCCATCCCGTCACCATCGAAATCTCCCACATTGATCGCAAAGACGGGAGCTAACTGCGCCTCCCGGGGCAGTGCGACGGCTTCGAAATGCGAACCGCGATTGAGAAACACCGCGGATTCAAGAGAGGCGGCCTCGACGAACCGAGCGGCCGGGTAGCCGGCCCCGAGGATGTCCTGGACCGTCGCCCGGCCAAAAACTTGGTGGGTGGGAAATCGATTGGGCAATTCGGGCAAACCCCGCGTCAGCCAGGTCCGGTCTCGCACCGGCAGCCAATCCAACCCGCGCCGCCAAGCTTCGAGGATCTCGACCGAGCCATTTCCGTCCCAGTCCCCGTAAAACGCCCGCAGCGGCCCGGGCCGATAGAGTTCAAAGAGCGTGTTCCGCCCCCAGTTTCCAGCGGCCAGATCCAGCTTGCCGTCACCGTCAAAATCACCCACCGTCAGGCTGGTCCACCAGCCCGTCTTGCCGGAGAATCCCCAGGCTTCGGTCATTTCCTCGAAGCGACCGTCGTGATTGCGGAACACCCGCACCGGCCCCCATTCCAGGGCCAGCGCCAGATCGGGCTGGCCATCGCCATCCAAGTCGCCGAAGACGGCGCCGCTGACCAGCCCCATGGACTTGAACGGCTCGCTGCGCAATGGACTCGGCCGCCATTCGCCCCGCTCGTTCAGCCAAACGGCCGAAGACACCGGCTCAGGATATCGGCCCGGGAGAAAACGTCCCCCAAGAAAAAGATCCAAATCCCCGTCGCCATCGATATCCGCCATCGCCATCGGACCAAGGCTGGCTGGCCCGGCGGGCCATTTCCGCGGGGCGGCCAGGTTGCTCAGTGAATACGCCCCGAGTTCACTTTCTCGTCCGGCAGGCATTCCATCATTGGAGAGGGCCACCAGAACGGAGCGTTGGCCGCGGCCGTCGCACCAACCGACCACCGCGCCTTGATCGGCCGCGGCCGGAGAAAGGCCTTCGAGCTTGCGGAAGGTTTGTCCTCGCTCGTTCTGGTAGATCGCCAGTGTGCCACCCCGGCCGGACGTGATGGTCAAGTCTTCCCAGCCGTCCCCATCCAGATCGAACCAACTGACGCCCGGCCCCAACCGGCTGAGGCGGCGGGGCAAGAGCGGTTGGCGCGCCCAATCATCGAACGGATCCTCGATGTGCCGATGCCCGAGCCGGGAAGTGGCCTCAACAAAAAAAGGCTCGACCGGCGCGGCCGGAGTGAGAACTCCCCGAGACGATCCAGCGCGCGTGGGGCCCGTGAACCGGGGCGGAGACGGCTCGTCCCCGGAAGTCGCGTCGGAACGAGCCATCTCCACGCCGCGGTTCCTGGCGGCGCCTTGCGGCGATTCGCTTTGCGCCTGGTCCACTTCCAAGAGGCGATTGGGTTGGAGATTCGTCAACGTGCTTTGCTGGCCGTTGCGCCACCGCACTTCGAGGCGCAGAGGCTCACGCGAATCAGACTTGGCCGCGAAGACGCGCATCGCCTGGTCTCCCGACATATAACGGCCGCCGCAGATCATCTCCTGGCTTTGGGTCACCGGCCCTCCCACGAGACGCATGCGGGCGCCAATCCCGTGGGTGTTGGGCGGACTTCCCTTCAATTGGACGGCGATTCGGCCCGCGGTCGTGTCATTGCGATACAGGCTGGCCACGCCATTGAGATTATTGACCACCACATCCAAATCCCCGTCATGGTCGAGATCTCCCAGAGCCATGCCATACGAGATACCCGTTTGATCAAAACCCCAGGAGTGATCCATGGGTTCGAACGTCCCATCGCCTCGATTGCGGAACGCGGCGTTGGCCGTCGGCCAATAGGGAAAAAATTGGCGGGAGCGCTGCCACTGCTCCCGGGTCAGCTTGCGCGTCCGGAGTTGATCGTGGCTATCCCGATCCATCACGTCAAAACTGAATCCGTTGGTGACCAGCAGATCCTCGTAGCCATCCAAATCGACATCGAGGAAAATGGGGCACCAGGACCAATCGGTGGCGGCGACGCCCGCCCGGAGCGCGGCCTCCGCGTAGGTGCCATCCGGCCGGCCAAAGAAGAGCATGTTGCGATTGTAGCGGGGTTGCGCGTCGATCCGCTCACGTTCCTGGGGATCGGGCAGATCCCGGGCCAGTTGCGCCATCCGCTTGCCGTGGTCGCGGGCCAGCATGTCGAGCACGATCAGGTCGTCATATCCGTCGCGGTCGAGATCCGCAAAATCCACACCCATCGAGGAACGGCTCGTGTGGCGAAACGTCAGCGCGTCGATGGCGCGAAAGGTCCCCCGGCCGGAATTGATCCAAACCCGATCGGGCGAGGCATTGTCATTGCACACATAAATGTCGGGCGCGCCATCGCCATTCAGGTCCCGGAACATCACCGCCAATCCCCAATCCCGATAGGGCGGAATCGGATTTCCCGCCTCGTTCGAAAAGACCCCCGGTTCGAATTGAAGGGGCGTGAAGCGCCCGTGTCCGTCGTTGCGATAGAGTCCATGGACTTCCGGCAGCTCGCGGACCCGCCCATCCGGCAACGCCTCGAATCGGTCCCGCCACTGAGGCAAACGGGTGGACTCGTCATTCACCTTGGTCACGATCCATCGGTCATCCTTCCGGGCCATCCCAAATCGGATGCTCGGATCCGCCAGGTGCATGACGTCGATGTAATGGGTGCAATAGAGATCCAAATCGCCGTCCCCATCGATGTCCGCCAGAGCCAGGGAGGTGGCCGACGCCGTCCGCGATAACCCCGAGTCCTTCGCCTCCGTCCAATGGCCTTTTCCGTCGTTCAGAAATAGGCGCGTTCCGTGGGCGATGCCGTTGACCAAAAGATCCAAATCCCCATCTCCGTCCACATCGGCGAAGGTGGCGCCGGTCGAGAGTTGTTCGGCGCAGGCGGCTTCGCCCAAATCCATTTCGACGAAATGCCACTGGCGAAGATTACGGTAAAGGCGATTCGGTCCCTGCAGATTGCAGAAATAAATGTCCGGCCAACCATCGCCATCCACATCACCGATCGCCAGTCCGGCGCCGTTGTGGGCCACGGCATTCGTCAAATAGAGGTCGCCTTGAAGCTGGTTGGTGAACCGGACGCCGGAGTCTTGGGGAGGGATGAGAGTGAAGCCGGCCCGCCCTCCTGCTCCGGGCGGCAATTCCCGACTGCGAAACCCCGCCCCTTCCGACCAGGAAGATTCATCGGCAGCCCAGCCAACCAAGCCAGGCACGACCAGGAAAACGCTCAGAACAAGACCGGCTCGGATCACGGCGCCAGCAAAACAGACGGCCTTCCCTTGTCAATCCTCGACGGGATCGTCGCTCGCCTTAACCATGACGACGCAGTCCGAATTGGGGAGCACACGCGCCCTCGCGTGTTCCCGTCGGCGCCCCCGCCGACGGGTTCAGACGGCCGCGCTGGCAAACGGGGCGTGGGCGATCGGCAGCGGGTGCAGGATTGCGGCGAGGCGCCGCAATCCACACGCGAGGGCGCGTGTGCTCCCCGGGAAGTCTTGTGAAATCTGCGGGCGAGAGAGTGGCTTTGGTTCGAATTCTCAGCAGTTCTCATTTTGACTCAGGACACGGCCCGTTCCACGCAGGTAGTCCCGGCTTCAGCCGGTTTTCACGTGGCGACCGGCTGAAGCCGGGACTACATACTTGTCAAAATGAGAACTGCTGCGCCTTTCTTGCGAAACGTAGCTCCGCAGTCGTGAGTATGCAGTCCGAATTGGGGAGCAGAGGCGCCCTCGCGTGTGCTCGCCGTCGGATGGGCCGGGTCACTTGAACGGCCCGCGCGAACTCAGGACGTAGGTGCCAGCGATGCGGACGGCGGCGCTCAGGCCGCGCTCTTTCTCGAGGCGGACAAGCCATTCGCGTTGGACCTCTGCGAGGGCTTGCGGGGCATTGCCCAGGGTGCGAAACCGCTCGTAGAAATCTTCGAGGAATTTGGCGGCTTCTTCCTCCGGGACGGGGCGCACCGTCATGAGGAGGTTTTCCGCCCCGGCTCTTTGGAAGGCCCGCCGCAAGGTCAGGATTCCTTCGCCCGCCCGGACGGTTCCGATCCCCGTGTCGCAGTTGGAGAGAACGACCAGTTCCGTGCCCTCGAGTTTGTGCGTGCTCAACTCGTCTGCCGTGATGATGCCGTCATTGTCTGGCGCCGGGTTCTCGCCGCGCCCCCAAGCTTTCAAAGTGGTCTGGGCCCCCGAAAGCGCGACGCCATTGCGCTGGGTCGGATTGCGTTTGGGGCCGGAGCCGCCAAGGAGTCTCGCGGACTCGGGCATGAGACCGCCGGGGGTGGGCGGGTTGGCGCCGCTGGGTTCGTCGAACGGCTCGAGGCCCAAGGGATTCGCGCGATCGTCCGCGGCGGAATCGCGCGGGCCTTCCGAGAGAAAGAAACTGCGCGTGGCCAGATGGAGAATGCGCGGGGAATTGATCAAGGCCAATTGGTTCTCGGCGGCTTCCGTCCCGGAGTACAAGCTTAACGGCCACTCCCATTTCCTGAGCTGAACTTCGAGCGCCGCGGTCGGTTCAGCGGCTGAGGCCAGGGCCGGCAATTGCAGAGTCTGCAAGTCCTGCCGATCGAGTTCATTGACCGGCGCCGAATTCGTGTTGGACGCCGGGCCGGCCGGGGCGGGCGCGGCCGCAAAGTCCGGATTGGCGAAGATCAGCATGGAACCTTGGCGCGGCGCTTTTTTGGCGCCGATCAAGTCGCGTCCGCTGGAGAGGTACCGAATCGAATGGCGGAGGGCGAGGAAGCGATTGCTGGAATCCAGCAAGGCCGCGAAGGGCACCAGATTCAAGGCTCCATCCGGGCTGATGAAGACGGACTGCGCGTTGCGCGGCAGCAAGGGCTCGAGCGGCTCCCAGAGGCGTTGATAAAGGTTGCGCAGCGGGCCGGACACGGGATCCGCGGCCGGCGCGGGTGGTGCTCCATCTCGGGCGCCGGCCGTCGGGGTCGCCGGCCGTGATGAGCGAGCCTCGGTTTGTTCGAGGGCTTTCTGGTACTCGAGAATGCTTTTCTCAATGGCGTCGGCTGGTCCGAGCGAAACCCAGGCCGGACCGGCATTGAGCACGAAAATGACGGCGCCGTAGCAGAGCTCGCGTTGATTCTCTCCTCCGCACCGGGTGTAGCGGAAAAGCTCGAGCAGAGCCCCTTGATCCGGGAGCCCCCACTTTACTTGGTCCGGATTGACATTGAGGGCGCGGATGGCGCCGCCGAATCCTGGGATGAGCTTCTCCAAGCCGCTTTGCAGCATCGTGAGGTAGGTGGCGAGAGTCTGCATGTCGGAGCGGTGATTCTCTTGCGTCTTGGCCTCGGAATCCTTTGGGATGTCGAAAGCCAGTTGCGCCAATCCATCTCGGGTGGCGCGGAGTTTGTCGATCAGATCACGGTTATCCCCTTTCCGCCCCGCGCGATCGAGCAGGCGGTCTTCCAAGAGCGAATCCACCATCACCCCTTTGTAACGGAGAACGGAAAGAGCCAGCTCCTGAGGATCCTTCAAGCTGACCGCCAGGGTGTAGGGATTGGCGAGATCGCGGTAGGCCAGACGTTGATCGCTCGTGGCATACCAGACGAGAGCGGTCATGAGCCTCTGCTTGGCCCGAAGACTTTTTCGGGCCAGGTCGGGACCCTTGGTCTTGTCGCCCTGACAGTCGGAAATGGCCGCCGCCTGCTCCAGGCTGGCAATGGTCCGCGGGTGGTCTGGGCCGAGGGCCTGCTCGGCAATTTTCGCAGCGCGCTGGAAGTGGGGCGACGCCTTGGCGCTCTGGCCCATCTTCTGTTCGATCTTGGCCAGATTGCTCAAGGCCTTGGCCGTGTTCAGATCCTCGGGACCGAACGCTTTCTCGGCGATTTGCAGGGCGCGTTGGGCGTTCGGTTCGGCTTTCTGGAGGTCACCTTTGGCGGCTTGCGCGGTGGCCAGAGCGTTCAGCGTCTTGGCGATGCTCGGATCTTTCTTGTCCAAGCTTCGTTCCTTCATTTTCAGAGCTCGCTGCAGGATCGGCTCGGCCTTGGCCGGGTCGCCCGTGGCCCGATTGATCTCCGCCAGGTTATCGAGCGCTTGCGCGACCCGCGGATCTTTCGGATCGAGCGATTTTTCGAGAAGATTCGCCGCCCGTTCCATCATCTGTTTGGCCTTGGCCTGGTTGCCCTGGGCCGCCTGGAGCGCGGCCACGTTGTTCAGGCTTTCGGCCAACTCCTCGCTCTCCGGCAGTTCCTTTTCCCGAATCGCCAGCGCGCGCTCGAGCAGGGGCGCGGCCTTGGCCGTCTGGCCGCTGGCGAGCTGGACTTCGCCGAGGTCGCTCAGGGCCGCGGCGGTTTCGGGATGTTCGGGGCCGCGCAGCTTCTGCGTATTCGTCAGGGCTAGCTCAAGGAAGGGCTCCGCATCGCCGTGCCGCCCCAGATTGTGATAAACATTTCCGAGAGCGCTCGCCGTCTTGGCCACGTCGGCATGCTCGGGGCCGAGGCTGCTCTGTTGATTCTGCAAGGCTCGGTGCAGGAAAGGCTCGGCACGGTCGTAATGCCGTGCGTGAATCTCCGCCTGCGCCGCCGCCACGTCGAGATGGGGCGCCCGCTTGGTTTCCTTGGGGCTGAATTTTTCCCTCGGTTCGTCGGCGGTTTCGGCTTCGGGATCTCCTTTCTCGCCCGGGCCGGGGGTTGCGGCCTCTTTTTTGGGATCCGGCTTCTCTCCGGATCGCCCCGCTTGGGCGGGGCGCGGCGTGCGGCCGCTGGACGACCACCGGGTCGAGACGAGGACCAAAATCGCGCCGACGCCGAGGAGCAGAAGCGCGTAGGTGAGGGCAGTTTTGGCAAACGCTCCCCACGCTTTGCCAGGCCGTTGCCCGACCGACGGGGCGCGGGCGGCGGCGGCTTGTGCGGGAGCGGCGCTTGGTGGAGTCTCGGCCGCGGCCACCACCGGGGCGTCTTCTTCGAGCAACATTTCCAAGAGGCCCAATCGAAGCCGGTCACCGAGCTTGATGAACGTGTAATCGACCTTCTGCTCATTGACGTAGGTTTCATGGCTCGAGCTGAGATCCCGCAACGTCATCGTGCTCCCGGTCACCACGATCTCGCAGTGATGTTCAGCGACGGACGAATTTTCGAGAACGATTTCGTTGTCCTTCGAGCTGCCGAGCCGGTACGCTCCCGTCGTCAGGTTGAATTTGTCCCACGGGAAATCAGTGCATTTCAACTTATACATAGCGTTCTCTCTAAGGGCTGCGGGGCGGCGCAGCCGGGTGCCACACGCTTAGCCGTATCAATTCAATCCGATTCAACCACGAATGCACACGAATGCGCACGAATATACACCAATTATGAAGCGGAGTGTCAACGCCGTTGCGGCGCGCGGCAATTCTCATTTTGACAGGTATGTAGTCCCGGCTTCAGCCGGTCGCCACGTGAAAACCGGCTGAAGCCGGGA
>CAYHFE010000096.1:0-17014 GCA_964355375.1 uncultured Verrucomicrobiota bacterium | reverse complement strand
AGAAGGCCAACACCATTGCGGTCATTGACTTCGTTTTGTCCCACGCTCTGCGGCTCTTCCATCCCTTCCTCCCTTTCATCACCGAGGAACTCTGGCATGGACTGGGTTACGGTGATGATTTGCCCCAAGGGCAGGGCGGCGAGACCATCCTGTTCGCTCCGTGGCCCAAGCCGCTGGACGGTGATTTTCATGAGCATTATGGTCTCGACGAAAGTGACGAACGTTTTGTCAACGCCAAGTACGAGTTTGTGACTCTCGGTCGCAACCTCCGGCGCGAAGGGAATCTCTCATCCGCCAAGAAGGTGCGCTTCGTTCTGAAACCCGCCCAACCGCTCTCAGCCTACGAAGAAGCCGTCCTGAAAATTCTCCTCAACGCCGAGCCTCTGGAATTCGTCAGCGAGTTCCAGGCCGATCGAAGCACCCCCACCGTCCACTCGGTCTTGGGCGAATTGTACCTGCCCCTCGAAGGATTGATCGACGCCGCAGCCGAGAAAGCGAGAAGGGAGAAAGAATTGGCCAGGATCGATTCCGAGATCGAGAAGGTCCTCCAGAAACTCAATAACCCGGCTTTTGTCGAGAAAGTCCCACCCGCCGTCCTACAGGAACATCAAAAGCGCTTGGCCGACTGGCAGGCCAAACGCCAACACCTCGACATCTCCCTGAGTGACTAAAGCCGAGCCCCCACTGGCCCCCCGTCATCGCAGCAGCCAGTAAACCAGAGCGATCTGGCCGGCTGAGAGAATTGCCAAGGCCAGCCAGGTTGATATTTCGCGTGGTCGGAGACTGCTTTGTCGGGATTCACTCAGCCAGAAATGGATCTTGAGCAGCCCCGTTTCAATAACGTCGCCATTCCGCAGGACCGCTTCCTGGGACGGCTGGCCATTGATCGAAACCAAGGAATTGGGACAGGCTTTCAGGGTGAAGAAGCCGGCCGAATTGAGATTCAGCTCAAATTGTCGATCCCACACTCCCGGCTCCTCCAATCGCACATCGGCGGAGACAGAGCGACCGATGACACATGGGAACCGATTCACCACGTGGACGCCGTCCGCCTTGCGACCGCCCAAAACTCGAAGTTGAACCATCTACCAGAGACGACGCGGCACGAAGATCTTATCATCAGGAAAGATCGGCAAATCCAGTTTGGGATCTTGCTGGGCCTTGACACAATTGACCACGATCGGCCTTTGCCCATTCGATCGGATCAATTCGATTTTCGTCCTCTTGGCGAAATCGGTGAAGTCTCCAGCGGTGGCAATCGCTTTGAGAATCGTCATCGTTCCCGGGTAGGTGTAGTAACTCGGGCGTTTGACCTCTCCGTAAACGTAGAAGTAGCGCGCATCGGAGTTCACGTTGACATTCAGGCGCAAGAAATACCTGGGAACGTACTGGCGGATGATCTCCTGCTGAAGCTGAGCCCGGGTCTTTCCCGCGGCTTTAACCTCACCGATAAAGGGCAAGGTAATAAGACCGTCCTCGCTGACCCGATCCTCGTGTCGCGGCGGAGAATCCTGCACCCCGGAGAAAGTGATGACGAGAATGTCCCCCGCTCGCAGCAGATCCACCGAACCGCCCGACTGCGGAGTGAGAGGTGTGTTCTCCCGCCCTTGCGGACCGGACGACCTCGGTGTCTGACATCCTGAGATCGTTAGAAGTATTCCCAAGAGGCATCCCATGGGCAAAACCCAACCCGGTAATTTCAGATACAAATTCATGTCAATGGCTACTCCTTATCGGCGGATGGGGCGAAGGACAATCAATATTTCGGCTTGATCTCGAGACGATCGCTCGTCGCCGTCTTGGCTTCGCCATTCTTCTTCCCGCCTTCGTCGTCGTGTTTGGAGTAATAATCGTAGTAATAGCCGCTGTAGTAGTAGTAGTAGGAATCCTGCGAGATATTGATGTTGTTCAAGACCACTCCCAAAAGCGTGCCCCCGACTTTCTCCACCATCTGCTTCGCCCGCAGAGTCATGGCTTGGGGATACTTCCGATACTGAATGACTAACAACGAAAGATCCACCTCACTCGCCAAGATCGAAGCATCGCTCACCCCCATGATCGGAGGAGAATCAAAGAAGACGAATTCGTAGCGCTCCTTGACTTGGTGAATGAATTCCTTCATGGCGGCCGAATTGAGAATGCCCAACGAACTGCTGGGCAGCTTGCCGCTCGGCAGAAAGTGCAGCGTCGCCAGTTTGGTTGTTTGAATCACCTCTTCCAACGAGTTTTGCTTCAACAAGTAGTTCGTCAATCCCAGAGAATTCGAAACATTCAGTAGTTTATGCAGACTCGGACGCCGCAAATCCGAATCGACAATCAAGACCTTCTGGCCATTCTGGGCAAAAACCGTGGCCAAGTTCAGAATGGTCGTGGATTTTCCTTCACCCGCCCCGCCGCTCACCACCGTCACCGAGTTCATCTTGGCGTCTTTTCTGGAAAAGAGCACGTTCGTCCGCAGCACCCGATACGCTTCCGCATGGGGACTTTCCGGTCCCTCCTCGATCAACGCGCCCACATTCTGGGGAATCACTCCCAAAACCGGCGCCTGCAAGGCACGCTCGACGTCGTCGATCGTCTTCACGCTCGTGTCGAGATACTCGATGAAGAACGCCAAGCCGAAGCCCATGATCAAACCCACGACCACCCCCAGGGCAATGTTCAACGGGACATTCGGGCGGACCGGACGCCGGCTCGGTTCCGCTTGATCCGTTATTTCGACAATGGATGTCTTGGGAAGAGAAGCGTCGACCTGTTCCTGGAGCACCCGCAGCTTGATCGTTTCAAAGATTCGCTGTTGCGTGTCCACATCGCGCTTGGCCGCGAAATAGGGACGATACTCCTTCATTTTTGCCGCGTCGCTCTCCTTCGCTTTCGCCAGTTGCACTTCCAGTTCTCGGGCTCGAGCTTTCGAAGAAGCGGCCAATGTCTCAATCCCTTGAAGCACACCCAAGACGCGGGCATCGATTTGGGCGTTCAAGTTCGTCATCAGCGCCACGACGCCCTTGAATCGGGTATGGTCGGGCCCGAGTTCGTTCAGCACGATGGCGTATTCGTTCTCCGACTGGTTTAGCTTGCCCAATAAATCCGACAGGCCGGCGTCGGGGTTAACGGTCGGAATCGCCTCGCGCAGTTCCTTCTTATTCTTGCTCTTCAACTTCTCGAGCATGGAGTTGTAATGCGCGAAGAGGCCTTCCGCGGTGATACGATCCCGCTCAATCATCCGGACGGTCTCCGGCTCCATCACGGAAATCAACCCACCGACGTCAATGTCGGACACCTTCAGGTCCGTCCGGAGTGTGTCCATCTTGGTCTGGGCGGTGGTCAGGGCAATCTCCTGCTCCTTCTCCTTGTCCTTTAGAATCTTGATGCTGTCGTCGGAGGCCAATTTGGATCGACTCTTGCGCGTGGACTTATAGATTTCCGCGATCTCGTTGGCGATGGCTGCGGCCATTTTGGGGTCTTCGTCATAGACCCGGATCTCGATCAAACTCGTATTGCGCGACTGGCGGACGTCAATTTGCTTGAGGAGAATCTGAAAGGTTTCAGGAGTCTTCAGCGGTCCATCGTTCATGTTCAGGCGTTTGGCCCAAACATCGTTCAACTTCAGTTTTCCATCGATGACCTCATGGAGAACCTTTTTCGACTTGATCTTCTCGAACTCGGTCTGGATGAAGTACGGATCGTAGGACGCCTGATTCTGCATTCCCATGAGCAAAGGGGCGATATCGGTCGTGTCCTTGCCGACCTCAATGCGGACTGTGGCTGAATACGACTCGGGAAGAATATACGTCACCAAGGTTGTGGTGACGACGACCAGAAGAAACACCGCAAGGATGACCGTTTTGCGGATCCGGATAATCCGCCAGTAATCGAGGAAATGGAGTTTAGATTCGGGATTGTTGTTGGGAGTATTCGGGGCGTCCATGGTAAAAAATAAAAGGAGGCTAGATATCTATTTTCCAGCCTCCCAACTGATTTTCAATGCTTTTAGTTAGTAGGTCGCACGAATGCCCAAGTAAACCCGATTTCGCGTGAAACTACGATCATTCAGATCCGAATCCAAACGATCGAAATTGTATCCAGCATCAGCCGAAAGGAACTTATTGATTTCATAACTGAAGTTCAATCCAGCCAAGAGTAAGTTTTCGGATTGGCTATCCGCTCCTCCCCCGTTGAACGATGAATTCTGGAACTGAGCCATCAAACTGCCCATCAGCTTGGCGGTCAGCTTGTGGTTGACGGAACCATAAGCAGTCGTCGCTTCCTGATCCAAGGTGGGGGTGTTCAAGCTGAAAAACGCAACGTCCGTCGCCTGCCGCTGATGACGAACTCCTAATTGAATGTAGCTCCCTTGAGTGTAAGACCACGTGGCGCTCGCGTCGGCGTACGGGCTCACCGTGTTCTCGTCCACATTATCATACTGTGTGAACTGCGCGCCAACCCGCAGCGATCCGTTGAGCTGAGGACTAAAGCTGTGATCGGCCCCCACATAAGCGTAATGAGAAGTGTTGTCACGGATGTCGCTGCTAATCGGTTGAATGCCGAGCATTCCGAGAACATTATCACTGTCGTAGGCATTGACTCCGTACTGGTAGCCAAGGATGCCCACGGTGGTTGGCATCGCCTGCCAGCGGAGGTTGACTGTCCCGAGGTGCTCCGTCCGGTCCAGCAAAGCCGAAAGACTGCCGATGCCATCCTGCTCGTAATCATAAAACGTATTGGAATAACCCAAGACGGTGCTCAACTTCTCGGTCAATCCGGCTGTAAAATTTGCCGTCGCGGTGTTCCGAAGATTGCTTCCTTCCGTCCGGAGCGGTCGGGTGATCGGGCCACCTTTGTCGATCAGATCCGGCTCCTGGGCCACCACGAACGAATCGCTCACATCGAGCTTATAGAGCTCGGTGAAGGCATGACTCAGCTTGAGATCGGCTTGATGAGTATGGTCGGCGGAGTGATTGACCCGATCCTCGTAATACTTCATCCCGTACTGATAGCTCAGTCCCACGTAGGTCTGAGGCAAAACCCAATTCAGACTCGCCGATGGACTAAGTTCAAAACCGAAACTGTCGCGCTTGGTCCCGACTCCGGGCGAAGCATTCGCGGGCCGCGTCGCGTAGTTGTCGTCATAGAATCCACGCAACGTCGCCGAGACGCTCCATGGTTTCGTGGTCTGCAGAGAAGTCAGTCCTGGCTGAGCAGCGTTCTGAGCCTGCAAGCTAGCAGCACCAATAATAACTAATCCGGCTGACGTGATCGTTTTTTTCATATCTATTTTCCTGTTCAGCATAAATTTCGCCCAAGAACTGTTTCTCTCGAAAAGTGGGTTCTTTTTAAGGTTAGCGAAACGGGTTGTCAATTAGAAATCTCGGTTAATTGTGATTGCTTAAGCGGTTATTGTGACGAGGTTTTCCATCGCGGTCGATCGGAAAGAAAAAGCTGGCCGTTCCTCAGCAAACCTGGCGGCGCGTGCCGTAACGGGAAACCGGTGGGCACATTCGTTTTCAGCAGACACTCCAGCATGAATCGCCCCCAAGCGTAGTCTTTGTCTTTGAGCATCTGAGAAAAGAACTTCGCATCCGTCGTCAACATCGTGAGGTAAAGCCCCTGAATTGGCTTCTGATAATCGTAAATCGAGAAGAAATCGCCGCCGCTCACCGCCTTGGAATCGCTCGGTGAGTCCAAGGTGACCCATACGCACTGTCTTCCTCCGTACCAAGCTACCGCCCACGGCATATCGCTCATCATCAACTCTCGTTCTTCGAGCCACTTGGCGATGTCCTGAATGCCCGGAGGCCAGTAGGGCGGATAGGCGAGCGGATGGGTTCGCGGCGGCAACAAGGCAAAGACCAAGGGGGCGGAGACCAAGACGGCGAAAGCCATCGTCGCCACCGTGCGCACGGGCGGAAAAGGAAAATTGATTTGATCCAGTAGAATAAAAAACATTCCCGTGCCAAAGACGAAGACCAATGGCGCCACCAAGACGAGAAGGTTCTCCGAGTTCACGTCCGGTGCGTCCGAGGTCAAGTGGGTCCTGCCGAGCGCCTGGACGACAACCAGAACCGCGAGGGAGACTAACAGGAACACTCGCAAACGACTCAGGGTTGGACTGCGGTACGGGATCAGCAATCCGGCCAGAAACAGAGCCGACACCCAGTTTCCACCCAGCTTCGGCAAATCATTTTGCACGATCGAAGTGGCATTCAAGACCAGCTTCCGAAAGATCTGGTTGATGTCAGCCTTGGCCAGCTCCGTCTCGAGCTCCTTGCTCATGAATCGCTCCAAGCGGTTCGCGCTAAAGGGCGCGGTTTCCTGATAAATGGCGTAGCCCTGAGTTCCAAATACCGTCCCACTGAGGGCGTAATTCCGGGCGAGCCACGGGGTAAACACCACCAAAAACGCCGCCAGCGCGGCCCCGCTGAGGACGAAGCGGCGAGCCCCGAAAAACAGCATCAAGAAGACGACAACCGGGATCATCAGCCAGGCGAACGAATACCGGGTCAAACCGCCCAACCCGACCAGGAAACCGGTCAAGACCCCAACCAGGATGACGCGGATTGATCCCCATTTCTCCTCGCGCGTGTTCTGTTCCAACGCGACCAGACACCAGGCAATACCCAGCATGATGACCACCAGAAGCATCGTGGATAGACCCGAGACACTGAAGCGCCAGAACAGCTCCGTTCCCGCCAGAATGACGGCGGAAGCCCACCCCACCGAGGCGTCAAATAGGCGGGTCGCCAGCCGGAACACCATGAAGATCGCCACGAGGAACAAGACCTGATTGAAGAAGGCGACAATCAGCTCGGGTTGATACCGCCAGAAGAGGGAGCCACGGATAATCTCGTACTTAAAAGGCAGAATTTTCATGAGCCCCGCCAGAATCGACGGATAAACCGGCGGATTCGCCAGGTCGGGATGGGGCTCCTTGAGCACGGGTTTGTCCTCACCGCGTTGCTTCTGGAGAAGATAGATGCTGATGGGCCGGATGAAATCGGTGGTGTATCCTTTGCCTTCGGCGATGTTGCGGGCCAACTGGGCCGAGTCCATCGCCTCTTCGGTGGCGAAATTCTTGAACTTGCGGATATCATAGACTGCGGTCAACGCCAGCAGCCCGAGCACGACCAGAGCCCATTTGATGTAGCGAGTTCCTTCTCCGACCTCGAGTTTGTGAATCCAGTCTTGTACTCCGGGCATAGTTTAGAATCCTTCCAAATGATACGTGTGCAGTTTGCGATGCAGGGTCCGGCGACTGATCCCAATGCTCTTGGCCGCCTCGGAGCGATTGCCCTTCGTTTCTTTGAGCGCCCGGATGATCAGTTGCTTCTCCGCTTCTTGGACCGTCAGATGGTCTTGGGCCAAGAGGGCGCTGGCGCTGGGCGCCGGCGTGCTGGTGCTGGGTGCCGGCGTTGCCCCATCCGTCCTCTCCCGCAGGTGGGCCGACAGATCACGCAGCTCGATTCTGTCCGAGAGACAGAGAACCACCGCCCGTTCCATCTCGCTGCGCAGTTCGCGCACATTACCCGGCCATCGATACTTCACCAAGCCATCCAGGGCCTCGGCCGCGAATTCGCGCACCGGCTTGTCATGTTCGCGGGCAAACTCACGGAGAAAACCCCGCGCCAGCAACGGAATATCTCCGGCCCGCTGGCGCAAGGGCGGAAGTGTGATCGGAATCACATTCAGCCGGAAGAATAGATCCTCGCGAAACTCCCCGGCCTTGACGAGCTCCGCCAAATTCCGGTTCGTGGCCGCAATCAAGCGGACATCGGCGGTCAACGTCTTGTTGGACCCGACCCGCTCAAAGGTCCGCTCCCCGAGAAACCGCAGCAACTTAACCTGAAGGGTGGCGTCGATCTCGCCGATCTCATCAAGAAACAGTGTCCCGCCCTGCGCTTGCTCAAACCGGCCGGTCCGCCGCTCATGCGCTCCCGTGAACGCGCCCTTCTCGTGCCCAAATAACTCACTCTCGAGCAAATTGGAGGAAAGAGCGGCGCAATGCACCGTGACGAGAGGTCCCTTGGCCCGGGGACTCAACTGATGGATGGCCTTCGCGATTAACTCCTTGCCCGTCCCGCTTTCTCCCTGGATCAGCACCGTCACCTTGGTCGATGCCACCTGCCTCACCACGTCGAAAATCTGTTGCATGGCGGGCGAATCGCCCACGATGTTCTCAATGCCGAATTTCTTGTCGAGCTGCTGCTTCAACGACACGTTTTCCACTTCCAGCTTCTGCCGCCGCAAAGACCGGGCAATGCGCATTTCCAGCTCGTCGATTTGCAGCCGCCCCTTGGCGATGTAGTCGTCCGCGCCCCGTTTCATGGCCTCCACCGCCACTTCCTCGGAGCCGTAGGCCGTCATCAGGATGCAGACCGGCGGTTTGCTCAAGGATTTGGCCCGAGTGATCAGCTTCATCCCATCCTCATTCGGCAGGCGGAAATCCGTCAGCAAGACGTCGAACTGCTCCTGCTCCAGCAACTCCATGGCGGCCGGCGCGTCATCCGCCAAATAAACGTCATACCGATCCTCCAAGGCGGCCCGCAGGCCCTCGCGGATGGGCTTCTCGTCGTCAACGATCAATAGCATCGGCTTAATCATGGAGACGATCTTCTAACAAGCGGGTCCGCTTTTCATGGAGCGGCAGCCAGACCCGGAACATCGTGCCCCGTCCCAGCCGGCTGTCCAACTCGATGCGCCCGGCATGATCACGCACGATTCGCTGCACAATCATCAATCCCAAGCCGGAGCCCTTCTTCTTGGTGGTGTAGAACGGTTCGTAAATCCGATTCAACTGATCCGGCGGTATGCCGCGACCGGTGTCGGACAGACTGACCCATACTTCGTCGCCTGCCACGCCTGTTTGGACAGTCAAGACCCCGCCTTTGCTCATTGCTTGCATGGCATTGCGGGCCAGATTGACCAGGACCTGCTTGATCTGCACGCGATCCAGCGGGGCTGGCGGCAGACTCTGGGTCAGCCGTTCGCGGATGGTCTGGCCGCGATTGTCAAATTCCGGCCGCAACAAATCCAAAGTCTCCTGGACGATCTCGTTCAGCGAGGCGCTTCGCTTCTGAGGGGAGCTGGGGCGAATCGCCTGAAGGAACTGGGTCACGATGTAATCGAGCCGCCCAATCTCGCTCTTGGTCACCGCGAATAGATTCTCCAGCTTCCCGAAGACCTCCTCCGTCTCTTCGCGCAGAATCTCGGGATCGGCGGCGGCGCGACCGTCCGGCGCGCGTCCGGCGCCGTTCCACCTTCCGCCAAACCGCTTGAACTTCTTCAACTCGCGCTCCATGAGCTGCAGATGGAGATTCAGCGCCTCCAGCGGATTCCCAATCTCATGCGCCACACTGGCCGCGAGCAAGGTGAGGGCCTGAACCCGTTCGCTCTCGATCGCTTCAAAGGTTTTCTGCCGCGCTTCCGTGGCATCGTGCAGGATCAACGCCATCCCGGAACTCCCGCGGGTCTCTCCATCGAGCGGAGCCGCATACAAGCGGATGAAGCGCGGGCGCGGATAGGCGATCTCAAACTCGTGCCGCACGACCTTCTGCCCCCCACTGCCGTCTGCCTCCGCCAGCTTGTCCCAGCCCAAATCGGGCAGATAATCGGACACAGGCTGCCCTTCCACCGATTTTCCTTGCAGGCCCAGCAACTCGGTGACGGCTTGGTTGTAGTAAAGGATGCGCCCCATTTCATCGACGACGAGCACCCCGTCCTCAATGACATTAAACAATGTTTCGAGAAAGCTCCGCTCGCGGGCCAGGCGCTGCACCACCGTCTGCAGACCAAGCGTATCGAGCCGGCCGATCCGGCCCAGGACCTTATCGAGAAAACTGGACTTCGGAGACGCCATGTTCAGGGCTTGATGGACCACCCTCTCTTCTTGAAATACCAGACGGTCAACACCGTCGAGACGATCGTCACGGCCAACGCGACCGGGTAGCCATAGCGCCACTTCAGTTCCGGCATCCCTTCGAAATTCATCCCGTACCAGGTGCCAATGATCATGATCGGCGTCGTCAAGACCGTGAACAAGGTCAGGACTTTGACGGTTTCTCCGGTCTGGTTCGACGACATGTTCAGGTAAACCTGCAGAATGCCGGTCAGCGAATCGGTGTAGTTCTGCGCCAACTCGGAGATGTGATAAAGACCGTCATACACGTCCCGATAGTACGGCACCAAGTGGGCGCGGATGAGCTTGAAGTCTCCCCGGGCGAACCGCGCCAGCACCTCGCGTTGCGGGCCGATGATCTGACGCAGATGCAGCACCTCCTTTTTGACTTGGAGAATCTTGTTCAACGTCTCCTTGGTCGGATTCTGCAAGGCTTGACCTTCCAGTTCGCCAATCTCGACGGAGAGCTCCTCCAGCGCCGGCTTGTAGTTTTCCACAATGCCGTCCAGGAGCGTGTGGGCCACCCGATCCGGCGCCCGGGCAATGTGGACGGTGCCTTTCATGCAGCGTTCTTCCACGGAAGAAACGCTCCGCAACGGCACTTCGTGGTAGGTGACCAGAAAATTCTTCCCGAGAAAAAAATTAAGCTCGCTGGTCGCGAACACACCGTCCTTGCGGCTGTAATCCACGGCGTGAATGACGATGAACAGGTAGGTCGAGAACAAGTCGCCCTCTTTCGGACTGTACTCCTCGACCTTGGGCGACGGACTCACCATCACGCAGTCTTCGACCGAGAGGGGATGAAAATGGAAGAGGTCCTCCAGAAAAAACTTCGTCTCTTCCGACGTCGGTTTCTCCAGATCCACCCAAAGAAACAGATTCGTGTCAGCCAGCAGCGTCGGCATCAGAAAAGGTTCAATGTCCTGGCTGTGCAAACGGCCTTGTGTCGTAAATGCGAATGACCGGATCATACGTTCAAATTCACCCCGACCGCGCTTCCATCGAGTCAGGGGCGGACGAATCTTAGGCGGAAGCTTCTGCAACGCAAGTTTGTTCGATTTTCGGAGCTACCTTGGGAGAAAGGACGCGTCGGGTCCGCGCCATCGAAGGATTCGGCGCCCGCTTTCGCCGAATCACGAGCCAACCGCAAGCGTGTCTCCCCTCCCCGAAGCGCCTCCGGAAAGCGCCCGCAGGGGCAACCGGCCGAATCGTGCAGTCCGAGGTCGGCAATGGAGTCGCAGCAGCGCCTGAAGGCCAAGATGTAACCCTCTGGAAGCTCGCGGCGCCAGATTCTCCGTAAAGTTGGCAATGAAGTGCCGAGCGTCGGATTCTCGAAGACGCCCGGGAATTCCCGTTCTGCCAGCGCCATTTTTAGGGAACTCTTTGCATTCCTACATCTTATTTTAATCTGACTCAACATTCTACTTGCTAATTCTTAAGGAATTGGTAAGTTCTGCCATCTAGGGCAAGAGGAGTACTATGAAGCAGGCGCTTGAGACGGTAGTCCAGGATATCTGCCGGCGTTTCGGCAGCGACCGGAACCGGATGATGGACATCGTGATGGCAGTCCAGCAGCGGTTGGGCTGCGTTTCGACGGAGGCCATGGAGATCATCGCGCGGGCGGTCAATACCTACCGTGTCGAGGTCGAAAGCGTCGTCACCTTCTACTCGTTTTTGTCCGTCCAGCCGCAGGGCCGGGTGATCATCCGGCTGTGCAAGGACATCGTGGACTGGATGAAGGGTTACGAGGAGGTCGCCAATGCGATGGCCAAGGAACTGGGCGTGACCATGGGTGAAACCACGGCCGACGGCGCCATCACGCTGACCCACACCCCCTGCATTGGGATGAGCGACCAGGCTCCGGCGGCTCTGATCAATCAGGTGGTCGTCCCCAACCTCACGCCGGAGCGGGGCCGACAGATCGTGCGCGATTTGCGACGACACCTCGATCCGGCCCAGTTGGTGACCATGGTGGGCGACGGAAACAACGCGCATCCTCTCGTGCATTCGATGGTTCGCAATAACATCCGCCGCCGCGGCCCGGTTCACTTCGACAATTTCGAATCACCCAAGGGCCTGCAGGGCGCCCTCGAACGAACACCGGAAGAAGTCGTCGGCCAAGTCCGAACCTCTCGGTTGCGCGGGCGGGGAGGCGCCGGGTTTGCCACCGGGCTGAAGTGGGAATTTGCCCGCAACGCGCCCGGAGAGAAGCGGTGCGTGCTGTGCAATGCGGATGAAGGCGAGCCGGGCACATTCAAAGACCGGGTGCTCTTAACCGAGCGCCCCGACCAAGTCTTCGAAGGCATGACGATCGCGGGTTATGCCATCGGCAGCGATCATGGGATCGTCTATCTGCGCGGTGAATACGCCTACCTTCACCCATTCCTTGAAAGTGTGCTGGAAGCCCGCCGGCGGCTGGGATTTCTGGGTAAAGCAATCCTCGGGCGGCCCGGCTTCGATTTCGACATCCGGATCCAAATGGGAGCGGGAGCCTATGTGTGTGGCGAGGAAACGGCCCTGATCAGTTCCTGCGAAGGTCTTCGAGGCGATCCCAAGAATCGTCCCCCGTTCCCAGCCCAAAAGGGTTACCTGGGTCGGCCGACGATTGTGAATAATGTCGAGTCCTTCAGCGCCGTGGCGCGAATTCTGGAGAGAGGAGCCGAGTGGTTCGCCTCGATGGGGTCCGACCGCACCACCGGCACCAAGCTGCTCTCCGTTTGCGGCGACTGCCGGAAGCCTGGGGTGTATGAGGTTCCGTTCGGCATCACCGCCCGCGAAGTTCTGGAAATGTCCGAGGCCGACAATCCCGGGGCGATGCTGATCGGGGGACCCTGCCGACAGATGATTGGACCGGAGCGGTACGAGGGTCGCATTTGCTATGACGACCTGGCCACGGGAGGCGCTATCTTGATCTTCAACCGCGCGCGCAACAAGTTGGAGATCGCCGAACACTACCTTGACTTTTTTATCGAGGAAAGCTGTGGCCATTGCACGCCCTGCCGAGTCGGCTTGGTCCTGCTCAAAAAAGCCGTGCATAAGGTCGTCAGCGGAGCCGGCGAACCCGCCGACCTTGACTACATGCGCCGGCTTTCCAACGTCATCATTCAGACCAGCCGCTGCGGGTTGGGCCAGGCGGCTCCCAACCCTGTGCTCGGCGCTCTGGAAAATTTCCACACCCTCTACGCCGACCTCGTGAGCGAGCGAAAGCCGGGGCTGCTCTCGACCTTTGACCTTTCCCAAGCGGTGGTGGACGCCGAACTGCGCGTCGGCCGCATGTCGCACTACGTCTAAAACCGGAGGCTCAGCATGGGTGAAATCACATTCACGATCGACGGCCAAACAGTGACCGGCCAGCCCGGCCAGACCATCCTCAAGGTCGCCCAGGCCGCCGGCCTCTATATCCCCAGGCTTTGCGCGTTCAAAGGTCTGGTTCCGCATGGCAGTTGCCGCGTCTGCTCGGTGCGCGTGAACGGCCGGATTCAAGCCGCGTGCGTGCAGACAATTTCCGACGGTATGGTGGTGGAAAATGACACCTCCGAAATTCGCGAGTTCCGCAAGGCCATCCTCGATATGCTCCTAGTCGAAGGCAACCACTACTGCATGTTCTGTGAGAAGAGCGGGCTGTGTGAGCTGCAAGCGCTCGCCTACCGTTTCGGCATCGCCGCCCCGCAGTTTCCTCTGCTCAATCCAGACCGGGCGATCGATCTCTCCCACCCCGACGTTTATCTGGATCATAACCGCTGCATCCTCTGCGGACGCTGCGTCCGGGTCTCACAGGAGCTGGACAATAAGAACGTCTTTCAATTCGTCGGGCGCGGTTACCGGAAACGGCTGCAGGTGAACGGAGAGGCCCTGGCCACCACCGGACTGGGCGTTGCCGACCAAGTGACCGCCTCCTGCCCGGGCGGCGCTCTGATGAAAAAGCGGGTCGGCTACGCGGTGCCGGTGGGGCGGAGGCCCTTTGATCACCGCCCGATCGGTCCCGAGTGGCACGAGGAACAAAAGGCCTGACATGACCACGACGATCAAGCCCCGGATCGCGACCGCCAGCCTCGCCGGATGCTTCGGCTGTCACATGTCGATCATCGACCTCGATGAGCGCATCCTTCAATTGGCCGAGCTCGTCGAGTTTGACCGCTGCCCCATCAACGACTTCAAAAGCTTCACCGGACGGTGCGCGGTCGGGATCATCGAGGGCGGGTGCTGCAACGAAGAAAACGTTCATGTGCTGGAGGACTTCCGCAAGCAGTGCGACCTCCTCATTGCGCTCGGCGACTGTGCCATCAACGGCGGCATTCCGGCGATGCGCAATCACATCCCGCTCCGGGAGTGCCTCGAAGACGCCTACCTGCGCTGTCCCGGAACATGGAACCCCGGCGGGATCATCCCCAACGACGCGGAACTACCGCTCCTGCTGCACCGCGTTTATCCCTGTCACGAGGTCGTGAAAATCGACTACTTCATCCCGGGATGTCCGCCCCCGGCGGACGCGATTTGGGACACCCTGGTCGCCCTCCTCACCGGCCAACCGGTGACGCTCGCGTATGATCGCCTCAAATACGATTGACCCATGACCACGACTGAAAGCTCGGGAGCAGGCCGGACCATCAAGCACACCATCGAGCCGGTGACCCGCGTGGAAGGCCACGGCAAGGTCACGATCATCATGAACGAGCGCCACGAGGTCACGGAAACGCGGCTCCACGTCGTGGAGTTCCGCGGTTTTGAACGGTTCGTCCTCGGCCGGCCGTATTGGGAAATGCCCATCATCGTGCAACGACTGTGCGGCATCTGTCCGGTCAGTCACCACCTGGCCGCCGCCAAGGCCATGGATCGGATCGTCGGCGGCGAGCAACTGACGCCGGCCGCGGAGAAAATCCGCCGGCTCATGCATCACGGCCAGATCTTCCAGAGCCACGCGCTGCACTTCTTTCATTTGGCCAGTCCCGACCTGCTCTTCGGAACCGACGGAACGGCCAGCGGCGCGTTTGCCGCCCCCCAGAGCCAGCGCCACATCCTGGCGGTGGCGGCAAAATACCCGGACATTGCCGTCCAGGGAGTGATGATGCGAAAGTTCGGCCAGGAAGTTATCCAGGCTACCGCCGGCAAGAGAATTCATGGCACCGGCGCCATTCCGGGCGGCGTCAACAAGAACCTCTCCCTGGCCGAACGCGACCCGCTTCTCCAGGATGTGCCGCGCATGATGGAATGGTCTCGCCGCGCCGTCAAAATGGCCCGCGACTTCACGATGAGCCACCTCGTCGAGTTGTTGACCTTTGGCGCGTTCGACTCCAACCACCTCTCGCTCGTCCGGGAAGGAGACGGCGCGCTGGACCTCTACCACGGAGTGCTGCGGGCGGTGGACAAGGACGGCAACCGGCTCGTCAATGACCTCGATTATCAGCGTTACCTCGAGGCCATCAGCGAAGAGGTCCGTCCGTGGTCCTACATGAAGTTCCCGTTCTTGAAAGCCCTGGGACCCGAACGAGGCTGGTATCGAGTGGGTCCGCTGGCCCGGCTCAACACCTGCGCGTTCATTCCGACTCCCGAGGCCGAAGAAGCCCGGCGTGAATACCTCGCGCTGACTCACGGCCGGCCGAACAACATCACCATGTGTTACCATTGGGCGCGCATGATCGAACTTCTTCACTCGATCGAGACGATTCGCGGTCTTCTGGAAGATCCCGACCTCCAGGGCGATGACCTGGTCACAAAGGGTCCCCGGCGCGAGGAAGCGGTCGGGCTCGTCGAAGCGCCACGCGGAACCCTCTTCCATCATTACCGGGTCAATGACAAAGACGAGGTCACCCTCTGCAACCTCATCGTCTCCACCACTCACAACAACGAGCCGATGAACCGCGCGGTCGCCCGGGTGGCCCGGGATTTTCTGAATGGGAAACCCGAGATCACCGAAGGGCTGCTCAACCACATCGAAGTCGCCATCCGCGCTTACGATCCCTGCCTTTCGTGCGCCACCCACGCCCTCGGTCGCATGCCGCTCGTGCTTGAACTCCGCGACGCCACCGGCCACCTCATCGACCTCCGTGCCCGCGCCTGGCCAGGCTGAGACACCGCCACCCCTTGATCAAGCCTCCGGCGGTTGATCTCGCGACAATCCTGGTTCACGGATCCGCAGTCAGCCCGAATGGCCCGCTTCATGGGGCGGCAACTCAGACGAATCGCGAGGTCTATCTATGAGCTCAGCCACATCCGCTTCCGGTCCACCCACGCCCCGAATCCAGGCGGCCGTTCTCCATTGTGCCTCATCCTGCGCGTCAACTCGACTCAACAACTGCGTCAATGACACAGCGCCCGATCCAGGCCCTCCAGCGCAATGCCCCCACAACCTGCGACCGTGCAATTAGTTGCTCACCCCAGGAACAGATCTCAAGCCCTGGCAAGGTTTCTGATTGCCACTTAACCGTGCATGGCTCACCTGCGACGGAAGTCCCGTCGGGCGGGTCAAGTCGGCCACCAAGCCGTTTTCGGCGGAACAGGTTTGGCGGCTGTGAACAATCTCCGCCAAGAACAGGACACAATACAATGAACGCATTAACACGATGGAATCCATTCAAGGAAATGGATGATCTGCAGAGGCGCCTGGCTTCGGTCTTTGACATGGCGCCCTATCGTCTCAGCTCACTGACCACCGACCACGAGAACATCACGGTGCCCCAGTGGGCTCCGGCCGTGGACATCATTGAGGACGACCGCGAGTACCTCATCAAGGTGGAACTGCCCGAAGTGCAGAAGGACGACGTGAGAGTCACTGTGGAAGGGGGCACGCTCAGCATCTCCGGCGAACGCCGAGTTGAAAAAGAAGAGAAAAGCCGAAAGTTTCATCGCGTGGAACGTTTCTATGGTCGTTTCGACCGCAGCTTCAGCATTCCGGACGACGCGGACGACAGCAAGGTCAACGCGGAGTTCAAGGACGGCGTGCTGCGAGTCCATCTGACCAAGACCGAGAAAGCCCGTCCGAAACAAATCGACGTGAAGGTGAGCTAACCGAACTGGGGGAGAGAAGGCCGAATAGCACGCTCCGGCCAGGCACGGAAGCAGCAGTTCTCATTTACAAGTATGTAGTCCCGGCTTCAGCCGGTCGCCACGTGAAAACCGGCTGAAGCC
>CAYHFE010000095.1:15245-17329 GCA_964355375.1 uncultured Verrucomicrobiota bacterium | reverse complement strand
TCACTTAAAGCCTACCTCGCCGCTTGTCCTCCGGCACCCTGTTTCCAGGAATTTGGCCTGCGGTTGTTCTGGAACCTAATCAGCCCCTTTACCGAGGTCTGACTTTCGTTTGGCCGGTCCGAGAATTGGAGAGTGCCTGAAAGTCCTTTCTCTCGGAGAAGTCGAAGTGACGAGACTCTGATTCTCGACGAAATCCGCCACCTTCGCCCGGAGAAAGGCGAGTCTCCTCAGGTCGCCTCCTCCGTTCCCAACAGGCTCTACGGTGCCGTGATTCGATAGAAGCTGGTCTCGTTGGTGGCTTGCGAATCGATAAACCCGGCTGAGTTGGACGCGGCCGTGACGACGCCCGCTTTCGTCCACGCGGTCGAGTCCAAGCGCTGTTTCTTCAGGATCGAGTAGGAGGTTCCCGGCGTGGCTTCCCAGCTCACGGAGAATTGTCCGGTCGCCTGGAACCGGGCCGCCATCACCCTGATCTGCGGCAGGGCCGGCAGCACGAGAACCTGGAGCGTCTTGACGGCGTAGTTGGCCGCGTTCTGGGTAAAAGTCCAATCCAGGTAATTGCCGGAGCGGTTGCCGATTCCCAAGTCGGCCGTGCCGCCCGCGCCGCCCCAGCGGTTGAAGGCGAACAAGACCTGTTTGGCCGCGGCATTGTGAATCTGCATGGAACCGTAATTGCCCGGGGTCGGGCTGTCGCCCCAGTCATAGACGGTGGCGCTGGCGTTGGGCACGTTGGCCGAATTGGCCGCGCTGTAGTTGGAGGGCCAGAACTCGAGGTTGCCGCCGGCCAGGTTGGTTCCATTGACGATGCCGGCGACGCTGGAAAACACCGTCAGGTTCGCCACCGGCCGCTGGAAAACGGCGGCGCTGCTGACCGTCGGCACGCCGATCGCGTTCACGTTGTTGGTAAACGGATCCATCGAAGCCCAGATGAAGTTCAACGGTCCCCCGGTTTGCTGAAGCTCGAGATAATAGGCAATGCGGCTGAATCCAGAAACCTCGGCGCGTCGATCCAGATCGTAGGTGAGGCCGCCGGAGTAATTCGGCGAATGGGGAATGTTGAGCGAATAGACCAGTGTGTAATTGGCCGCCTCCGGCACGTTGTTGGAGGCGCCACGACCGGGCGAAGTCCTGAAAGCGATGCTGGCATTGGGGGCGATGGGGAGGCGATTTTTGGTGCGGTCCTGCACGCCATTCACCGTCAGGGTGTAAGCGGTCGAGGGCTGAAGCGAAGTGGTGACCAGCGTCACCTCGCGCCGAGAAACGGAGTCGAGGGCTGCACCGTGGACGGTCACGCCGCCGCTGAGCGAGAAATTCGTCATCGCCGCCGCGCCGTCCTCCACCGGTTTACTGAACACGACCACCACGTTGGTCAAGGTGGCCATGGTGTAAGCTCGGGCCAGAGCCGGCGCGTTGGTGCTGCCTTCCGGGGAGAACAGATTCGTGATCACTCCAAACCAGTTCGTGGCCATCTTTTTGCAGCCGGTCAGATCCGGATGCAATTGGTCCGGCATGTTCGAGAGCGGCACGGCGCTTCTCAAGTCATCGAAGTAGATCTCGCGTCCGAACGATCGCTGACGAGCCACCAGGGATGGGAGAAACGGATTGAAGGTGCTTTGAATCTGGCTGTTGAGGGGCTCGCCACGCACCAGCAGGTTGGCGGCGATAATTTTGGCGTAGGGCCGGGCGATGGCCATCTTGGCCATCAAGGCTTCAAAACGATTGGTGGCGTGGGCCGTGTCGTAGCCTTGACCGTAATCGTTGGTCCCGATAAGCACGAGGATGACGTCGGGATCGGCCACTTGCTCGAATACGCCCTGGATGATGGAGTCGATCTGGTCAATGCGCCATCCGGAATGGCCCTCGTGGTCCGAGTCAGGCAGGCCGGCCACGCCGTTGTTCTTCTGGAGGCCGACGAAATCGACATTGTAGCCGGCGTTGGTCAACAGTTGGTAGAGCGGCGCGCGATAGGAACCCGGCACACCGGCGCCGTCCGTGATCGAATCGCCCAGCGGCAGGATGCGAATCGGCGGGGCGACGGCGCTCAACACGTTCGCCGTGTGGATGGCGGCGACAAAGACAACGAA
>CAYHFE010000095.1:0-15145 GCA_964355375.1 uncultured Verrucomicrobiota bacterium | reverse complement strand
ATTGCCGGGTCCGACTCGGCGGCAAGTTGCCGCCGAGCACGGCCAAGTTGGCCGTGCCACCCATTCCGACTGCACACTTCCGGCTAAGGCGCACTGATGCGGTAGAAACTGGCGCTATCGGTGGCTTGGGCATCGATGAACGCGGTCGTGGTGCCCGTGGCGGTCACAGTGCCCGCTTTGGTCCACGAGGCCGCCCCCAGGGTGAGTTTCTTGAGCACGGAATACGATGTGCCCGGCGCGGATTCCCAAGTGATGGAGAATTGACCGGCCGCGGTGAAGCGACTGGTTGTGATTTGGATGGTCTTCGCTCCCGTCGGTGTTGGCAGCACGAAGACCTGGAGCGACTTCACCGTGTAAGTCGCCGCGTTCTGCGCGAAGGTCCAGTCCGGGTTGGCGCCGACGGTGGCGTTGCCGATGCCCAGGTCCACGTTGCCGCCGGCGCCGCCCCAGCGATTGAAGGCGAACAGAACCTGGCTGGCGCCGTAATTGTGGATCTGCATCGAGCCGTAGCCGGCGCTGGTCCCGGCCCCGCCGTCGCCCCAATCAATGGTGGTGGCGCTGGCGTTGGGGACGTTGAGCGTGTTTTGCGCTCCGTAGTTCGAAGGCCAGAATTCCATGTTGCCGGTCTGGATGCCATTGCCCGTGACGATGCTCGCCACGCTGGAGAGCACGTTCATGTTCGTCACGTTCTGTTGGAAGAAGGCCCCGCTGCTCACGGTCGGGACACCGATGCGATTGACGTTGGGGGTGAACGCATCCAGCGAAACCCAGAGGAAGTCGAGCGGACCGCTGTTCGTCTGGAGTTCGAGGTAGTAGGCCACGCGGTTGAATCCGGCGACTGCGGCGCGCTGGTCCAGGAGGTAAGAGATGCCGGCCGAATAATTCGGCGCGTTGGGAATGTCGAGCCAATAGACCAGCGAGTAGTTGACCGCTTCGGGCACATTGGCGAGGACGGCGCTCTGCCGGAAGGAGGTGAACGGAGCGGTGGAGTTGGCGACGATCGCGAGGCGGCTCGCGCTGCGCTCGCGCACGTTGTTCACGGTCACCGTGTAAGGTGTGAGCGGTTGCTGCGGCGTGGTGGTCAGAGTGACGGCGAGTTTGTTGAGCGGCTCGACCACGGCTTGGAGCACGCTCACGCCGCCGCTGATCGAGTAGTTGGCCGCGTTGGTGGCGCTGTCGTCCACCGCCTTGGTGAAGGTGAGAACCACTTTCGTCCCGCCGGGCAGGCCGACGGCGCTCGAAATCGCCGGCGCCGCATTGTTCGCGGGCAGAACGAAGACCTGGAGGGTCTTGATGACTTGATTGTTGCCGTTGTTGACAAAGGTATAATCGGGATTGCCGCTCGGAGCGTTGCCGATGCCGATGTCGATCGGGCTGCCATTGCCTCCCCAGCGGTTGAAGGCGAACAGGACCTGGCTGGCGTCGGCATTGTGGATTTGCATGGAACCGTAGTTGCCGGCGGTCGCGGTGTCGCCCCAATCATAGAGGCTGCTGCTGGCGTTGGGCACGCCGGCCGCGTCGCCCGCGCTGTAGTTCGAGGGCCAGAACTCGATGTTCCCACCCTGGAGATTGTTGCCATTGACGATGCCTGGCGCGCTCGAGCGCACATTCATGTTCGCCACCGGTTGCTGGAACCTGTTGTCCGTGACCGACGCCATCGCGGGAACCGTGGGCACGCCGATCTGGTTGACGTCGGCGGTGACGGGATCGATCGAGACCCAAATGTAGTTCAAGGGTCCGCCGCTCTGCTGGAGCTCCATGTAGTAGGCCACGCGGTTGAACTTGGTGACATTGGTCCGCAGGTCGATGTTGTAGGTGAGGCCGGCGAGGTAATTCGGCGCGTTGGGAATGTCGAGTGAATAGACCAGAGAGTAATTGGCGGCTTCGGGCACATTCTCAAAGACGCCTCGGCTTGGCGACGAAGTGAAGGAAATCGTGGAATTGGCGGCGACGGGGACGTGGAGGGGAGTGCGGTCTTTCACGCCGTTGACCGACACCACGTAGGGGGTGGACGCTTGCTGCGGCGTCGTGGTCAGGGTCACCGTCGCTTTGGTGACGGGATCGAGCGTGCCGCTGAGCACGCTCACGCCGCTGCTGACCGAGTAACCCGCCGCGTTGGTCGCGCTCTCGTCCATCGCCTTGCTGAAAGTCACGGTCACATTGGTCAACCCGCCCAGGCCGAGCGCGCTGACCAAGACCGGCGCCGTGGGGTCAGCCTTTGGCACCACATAGACTTGGAGGGTCTTGAGGGTATAATCGGCCGCGTTTTGCGCGAAGGTCCAGTCCGGGTTGGCCAGGACGGTGTCATTGCCGATGCCCAGGTCCGCGTTGCCGCCCGCGCCGCCCCAGCGGTTGAAGGCGAACAAGACCTGGCTGGCGTCGGCATTGTGGACCTGCATCGAGCCGTAGTTGCCGGCGGTCGCGGTGTCGCCCCAGTCAAAGACCCCGGTGGCGTTGGGCACGCCGAGCGCGTCGCCCCCGGCGTAGTTCGAAGGCCAGAATTCGATATTGCCGCCCTGGAGGGTGGTGCCGGTGACGATGTCGGCCACGCTGGAGAAGACATTCATGTTGGCCACCGGCTGCTGGAAGAAGGCGCCGCTGGGCAACGTGGGGACGCCGATCGCGTTGACGTTATTGGTCACCGCATCGATCGAAACCCAGAGGAAGTTGACCGGTCCCCCGCTTTTCTGGAGTTCGAGGTAATAGGCCACGCGGCTCAGTCCGGAAACCTCCGCCCGCAGGTCCGTGTTGTAGGTGACGCCGTTGAGGTAATTCGGCGTGGTCGGAATGTTGAGGGAATAGACCAGGGTATATTGGGACGCTTCCGGCACGTTGTTCGTGGCGCCGCGCTGCTGGATCGAGGAGCGGAACGGGGCGACGGTGTTGGGGGGCAGCGGGACATGGATGGGCGTGCGATCCTTCACTCCGTTCACCGTCAAGGTGTAGGAGGTCAAGGGTTGTTGCGCCGAGGTCGTGAGGGTTATGCTGTTTTTTGCGATGGTGCTGAGTGCGGCGCGGAGCACGCTCACACCGCCGCTGATCGAATAATTGGCCGCGTTGGTGGCGCTGTCATCCAGCGATTTGCTGAAGTTCACCACCACATTCGTCAAGCCGGTCAGACCGACGGCCCCGGTGAGTTCCGGCGGCGTGGGATCGACGATGGGCACGACCCAAACCTGGAGGGTCTTGACGGTGTAGTTGGCCGTGTTGGCGGCGAAGGTCCAGTCGGGGTTGGCGCCGGTGGTGGCGTTGCCGATGCCCAGCGCCCCGTTGCCCCCGGCCCCACCCCAGTTGTTAAAGGCGAACAAGACCTGGCTCGCGTCGGCATTGTGGAGTTGCATCGAACCGTGGTTGCCGGCAGTCCGGGTATCGCCCCAATCATAGACGGCATCGCTGGCGTTGGGCACGCCGAGCGCGTTGGGCGCGCTGTAATTGCTCGGCCAGAACTCGATGTTGCCGCCCTGGAGATTGTTGCCGTTGACGATGCTCGGAACGCTCGAGAGCACGTTCATGTTGGCCACCGGTTGCTGGAAAATCGCGCCGCTGCTCACGGTCGGCACGCCGATCACGTTCACATTGTTGGTGAGCGCATCCATCGAGACCCAAATGAAGTTCGTCCCGCTCGCGCTCCCCAGTTCCAGGTAGTAGGCCACGCGGCTCAACCCGGAAACGTCCGCGCGCTGGTCCACGGTGTAGGTGATGCCGGCGGAGTAATTCGCCGCGTTGGGAATGTCGAGCGAATAGACCAGCGTATATTTCGCCGCCTCCGGCACATTATTGATGGCGCCGCGGGGAGCACCCTGAGCGACTAACGCGGCGAGCATCAGAGAGAGGGAGAATGCAGTTTTCATCAGTGTTTGATCAGTGTTTGGTCTGTCGGCATGGCAAGCGTTAGACGAGTGTGCGGCAAAGGAGGTTACAGTCTCGACTCCTGCAAGAGAATGGATTTTCAAGGCTCTGAAGAAGGAATCGCCGATTCCCGACCACCGGCGCAATTCAGGTTCGTGGTTTCTCCGACTCGAGGGGCAACCAGCGCGGATGGTCCGCGCCGAGCTCCTTCAGGCCGCGAGTGAGCAAGCGCTCGTTGCGACCATCGGCATCGGCGATCCACAGCCCGGGTTGCTCGCCCACCGCACAACGGCAGAACGCGATCTCTGTTCCGTCGGGAGATTCACTGGCCCGAAAATCCCAGACCGGCGGCTCGCTCCGGGTCAGTCGCGTCACCGTCCCAAGGCCTGGATCGAGCCGGCAAATCTCCGTCCCGCCCCGCGCCTGCTCCGGCTTCCAGTCGCGGTTAAAATGGTCGGTATCTGGCCGATTCGCCTGATATTCCCACGCCACCTGGGACCCGGGCCGGATCCGTGAAAACAGAATCTGCCGATCGCGGGTCCAAGTCGGCATGTTGGATCCGCTGCCCCGACTTTTCGGGGAGCCGTAAGTGGCGCCAAACCAATGCGGCTGGCCTTGGGTCAAGACCCGGAACTCGGCGCCGTCCGGCCGGGCCAGGCAGAGATCCGCTCGTTCGTGTCCGGGATCCGACTTGAAGAGACAATCTTGAAACAGGAGCCACTCTCCATCCGGCGACCAGGTCGGGCCGAAATAGAGATGATCCGGGTGCGAAGCCACGAGCGTCCGATTGCGCCCCTCGGCATCGCTGGTCCAAATCTGGTAGCCGCGCGGGCTGGCCAGGTGAAACGCGACCCGCCGCCCATCCGGGCGGAGACTGAATCCATAGGGCAATCCCTCGCCCGCCGTCGTGAAATCGCGGACGCCACTGCCATCGAGGTTCATGCTCACGACTTGCCCTACTTTATCGCGCACCACCTGGACGAGCATCCGCTCATCACTGAGGAGAAGCTGCGGCGTGTAGAAGACGGCAAGTCGTTCGCGGGTGGCGATCTCGGTCAACGTCCGCCGCTCCAGATCATGGATCCACAGGTGGGTCGGGGTTTGGGTGTAATAGTCGTCGAAGGACCGCCCCGGGCCGTCGCGGCGCGGCTCCATGCTGAGAAACATGACCCGCCGGCCATCCGAGAAGGCCGGTCCCGGCTGCCAGGTGGCTTGGTTCGGCACATCAAACTCGAACGTGCGAAATCCAGAACCGTCCGACGCGATCAGACAAGTCCGGCCGGCGGAGGTGAAGAAGAGCCGGTTCCGCTCCGCCCGTCTCCGCGACCCGGCCCATTGGCAACCGCAGGCTGCCCCCACGGATCCGAGCGTCAGTTGGACAACAAATCTTCGGCGATGCATGGATAAACCTTAGATGAGCTCGATGCCGACCGGGCAATGATCGGAGCCGAGGATCTCGCTACGGATGAAAGCCCGCTTCAGCCGCGGACGGAGCGCGGCGGAGATGAGGAAGTAATCAATGCGCCACCCGATATTTCGCGCGCGCACCCCGGGCATCTGGCTCCACCAGGTGTACTGTCCGCCGTCCTTTTTGAACTCGCGAAAGGTGTCGAGGAATCCGGCGGCAATGAAGGCGTCGAAGCCGGCCCGTTCTTCCGGCGTGAAACCGTGATTACGCACGTTGGCCTTGGGATTGGCCAGGTCCATCTCCGTGTGGGCGACATTCAAATCACCGCAAAAGATTACCGGCTTGGTTCGCTCCAACTGCTTGAGGTAGCCGAGAAAGTCGCGATCCCACTGCTGCCGGTACTTGAGGCGGGTGAGTTCCCGCTGCGAATTGGGGACATACACATTCACGAGGAAGAAATCGGCGTATTCCGCGGTCAGCACCCGCCCTTCCGCGTCGTGTTCCGGCCGGCCGATGCCGCAGCTCACGGCGACAGGCTTCGTTTTGGTCAGAATGACGGTGCCGGAGTATCCTTTGCGCTCGGCCACATTCCACTGGGCGGTGTAGGATGGCGGCCAGGCCGGTTCCACGTCCTCGGGCCCAGCCTTGGTTTCCTGAAGGCAAAGGATGTCGGGCTTCTCCTGACGGAGATACTCGAGAAAATTCTTGCGCAGAACCGCCCGCAGCCCGTTCACATTCCATGAGATTAGCTTCATCGCGGATCAGTTTGCGGGAACGGCCCGGATTTGCACGGTCAAACCGGGAGACGGAAATCCATTCGAACAGGAGGGAACTGAGGCAACAGCGAGTGACCCAGGGGGCGGGAATCTGCGCAAGCAAATCCGTTGGACCAGACAATTAATGTTTGGAGAATAGCAGAATAGGCAAAGCGACGCCAACGCCGGATCGACTATTTGTTTGCGGCAACAATTGCAATGCTTGACAGAAGCGGCGGTAAGGGTTTTGGCTCTTCCGTTGACGGCGGCATAGAGGTGTCGAACCGGGCGTGACTCGCGGTCCAACGAAGCGGCAGGAAATGTTTTTCGGCATGTTTTGGCCTTGCGGTGACGTCGCTGGTGGCGTCGGTCGAGGTCGTGGACTTTGGCTGAGCGACCCGTTGGCAGATCACCGGATGCGCGCGCTGACGCCGAAGAATTGCCCGCCAAGACCAAACACATGAACGACCCGTCCAACCCAGAGCGGAACGCGCCGGCTGAGCTCGGCCGGACACGAACCGATCGCGCGGGGCTTTCGGAGGGAGACCGGAGTGGACGAGCCGCCGCGACGGCGCGCGCCGCGTGTTTTCATTGTGGCGAGATGTGCGGCGATGCGGCGCGCCGCACCGACGGGAAGGCCTTTTGCTGTCAGGGCTGTGAAATCGTGCATGACCTCCTGACCGAGAGCGGCCTGGGGCATTTCTATGACCTCGGCTCGCATCCGGGAGTCCGAGCACCGCGCGCGGCTTCCCGAGAAAAATGGGCCTACCTGGACACGCCCGAGGTCCGGCAGCGGCTGCTCGATTTCACGGACGGCCAGCACAGTCGAGTCACTTTTCGGGTTCCAGCCATCCACTGTGTGGCGTGCGTGTGGCTGCTGGAGAATCTGTTCCGATTGCATCCCGGGGTCGGGCCAGCCCAGGTCAACTTCCCGAAGCGGGAGGTGGCGATCCGATTTTCTGAAGCCCAGTTATCTTTGAGCGAACTGACGGCGCTCCTGGCCTCGATCGGCTATGAGCCGACTTTGACCCTGGGTGAGTTGGACAAAGCGAAACCGGACCGCACTCGCCGGCGACAGTGGCTCCAAGTCGGGATGGCCGGATTTGCCTTTGGCAACATCATGCTCTATAGCCTCCCGCTCTACCTGGGTCTGGACAGCCTAAGCGGCCCGTTTCTCAAGGTGCTCTTTGGGGGCCTCAGCCTGGCGCTGGCTCTGCCCGTCGTGACTTTCAGCGCGGCGGACTACTGGCGTTCGGCGTTTCTGGCCGTGCGCCAGCGCATCCTGACCCTGGAGATTCCCATCGCTCTCGGCCTGGCGGCGTTATACCTCCAAAGCGCTTACGAGATCCTCTCCGGACGGGGCGAAGGTTATCTCGACTCGCTCTCGGGCCTGGTGTTTTTTCTCCTCTGTGGCCGGGTGTTTCAACAGAAAACCTACGATCGATTGGTGTTTGACCGGGATTACAAATGCTTTTTCCCGCTGGCCGCCACCCGCCGGGCGGAAGCCGGCGAGGAGAGTGTCGCCATCTCCCAAATTCGGGTGGGCGACCGGTTGATCGTGCGGAACAGCGAATTGATCCCGGCGGACGCCCGGCTCGTGGAGGGCGCGGCGTTCATCGATTACAGCTTCGTCACCGGCGAATCCGAACCGGTGGCCAAGGAGGAAGGCGAGTACCTGTATGCCGGGGGACAACAACTGGGTGGCGCCATCGAGGTCGAAACCGTGAAGCCGGTTTCGCAGAGCTATCTCACTTCGCTCTGGGATCAGGACGCGTTTCAAAAGAGCGACGCGGAGGATCTTCCTACGATGACCAACCACTACAGTCGCCGGTTCACGATCTGGGTGATCGGAATTGCCGTGGGCGCGGCGCTGTTCTGGGCGGCGGCGGGGGATGCGGCGCGCGGTCTCAAGGCGTTGGCCTCGGTCTTGATCGTGGCTTGTCCTTGCGCCTTGGCCTTGGCCGCGCCCATCACCCTCGGCACGGCGCAACGAGTCCTCGCGCGCCTCGGGGTCTTCCTCAAGAACGCCCATGTGCTCGAGCGGTTGGCTCGAGTGAACACCATCGTTTTTGACAAGACGGGCACGCTGACCACGACCGGCGCCAGCACGGTCCAATTTTACAGCGCGCCGGCTCCACCCGAGCCGCGCGAGTGGACACCTCCGACCGGTGGGGAGTCCGCCCTGACGGAGCAGGAAGAATGCTGGGTCTATTCATTGGTCCGCCACTCGACGCACCCGCACGCGGTCCGCATCGGCCGCTCGTTCGCGGGCCGGCATTTTCCCGAAACCGTCGGTTCCTTTCTCGAACTTCCGGGCTGCGGCATCGAAGGCTCCGTGTGTGGACACGAGATCTGGCTCGGCTCCCCGGCCTGGCTTCGAGCGCGCGGCGTCGTCATCCCGGAAGGCGGGGTGGAATCGCCCGGGCAAAGCGTCGGCAGCCTCGTGGGCTTGAGCCTGGACGGTTCTTACCGCGGCGCGTTTGCCCTGGCCAATTCCTTGCGCCCGGAAACCGCTCATCTCCTCGAGGACCTGGCCGGCCAGTACGATCTCGCCTTGTTGAGCGGCGATAACGAGAAGGAGCGGCAGCGATTCGAAGGCCTTTTTGGCGAAGCCGGCCGACTGCATTTCAACCAGAGCCCCTTGGACAAGCTCGGATTCGTCCGCCGCCTTCAGACCGCCGGACGGACCGTGATGATGGTCGGCGACGGCTTGAATGACGCGGGCGCGCTTAAGCAAAGCTGCGTCGGCGTGGCCGTCGTGGAAGAAGTCGGCGCCTTCTCGCCGGCGAGCGACGTCATCCTGGAGGTGAGCCGCGTGCCCCGGCTGGGCGGGATCCTGGATTTGGCGCGCCGCGCGGGGCGCATCGTCCGGCTGAGCTTCGGCATTTCCGCGATCTACAATGGAGTGGGCGTGGCCATCGCCGCGGCCGGTTTGCTTTCGCCGCTGGTCTGCGCGGTCCTGATGCCGCTCAGCTCGATCTCGGTCGTGTTGTTCGCCAACGCCGCCACGACTTGGGCCGCGCGCCAGGCGGGGCTCGTCGAACGCCGTCTTCCGCAACCCGGAACCTGAGCCTATGGACGTCATCGTCATGCTGATTTTATCGAGCCTGGCCTTGGCGGGGTTTTTCCTGGCGGCTTTCATTTGGGCAACGAGGTCCGGGCAGTATGAAGATACGTGCACGCCTGCCCTGCGCATCTTGACGGACGAACCCATCGTTCCGGAGAAGATCTCACCGCCTCCTCGCTCAGACCAACCGCCCTAGCAAAGCCCCTTCCCACCAAACCACATGAATGTAGAAACGTTCAAGTACGACAATCGCATCGTCCGCGCCTTTGCCATCGCGACGGTCCTCTGGGCCATCGTCGGCATGAGCGTCGGTCTCCTCGCCGCGGTCCAGCTCTTCTTTCCGCAGGCCAATCTCAACCTTCAATTCATCACCTTCGGCCGACTCCGGCCGTTGCACACCAACGCCGTGATCTTCGCCTTCGTGGGCAACGGCATGTTCATGGGCGTCTATTACTCCCTGCAGCGCCTCTGCAAAGCCCGCATGTTTAGCGATACGTTGAGCTGGCTGAATTTCTGGGGATGGAACCTCATCATCGTGGCGGCGGCGGTGACGTTGCCGCTCGGGCTCACGACGAGCAAGGAGTACGCGGAGTTGGAATGGCCGATCGACCTCGTCATCGCCGTGGTCTGGGTCATCTTCACGGTCAACCTCATGGGCACGATTGCCCGGCGCCGGGAACGGCACATGTATGTGGCGATCTGGTTTTACATTGCCACCGCCGTGACCGTGGCGGTCCTGCACATCGTCAATTCCCTGGCCATGCCCGCCGGTCCCTTCAAGAGCTATTCGATCTATGCCGGAGTGCAGGACGCGCTGGTCCAATGGTGGTATGGCCATAACGCGGTCGCTTTCTTTCTGACCACGCCGTTCCTCGGGCTCATGTATTATTTCCTGCCCAAGGCGGCCAACCGCCCGGTCTTTTCCTACCGGCTTTCCATCATTAACTTTTGGGCGCTTATCTTCATCTACATCTGGGCCGGCCCGCACCATCTGCTCTACACCGCTCTGCCGGATTGGGCGCAATCGCTCGGGATGGTGTTCTCGGTGATGCTGGTCGCGCCTTCCTGGGGCGGGATGTTGAACGGCTTGCTGACCTTGCGCGGCGCGTGGGACAAAGTCCGCCAGGATCCGATGCTCAAGTTCATGGTCGTGGCCGTCACCGCTTACGGCATGGCGACGCTGGAAGGTCCGACCCTCGCCATCAAGAGCGTCAATGCGCTCTCCCATTACACCGATTGGACCATCGCCCATGTGCACACCGGCACCCTGGGCTGGAATGGTTTTCTGATCTTCAGCTTGCTCTACTGGCTGTTCCCCCGCCTCTATGACACGAAGCTCTGGTCCATCAAGCTCGCCAATTACCACTTCTGGATCGGCCTTCTGGGCATGATGTTTTACGTCGTTCCGATGTATTTCAGCGGCGTGACCCAAGGCCTGATGTGGAAGCAATTCACCGAAGATGGCTTCATGCAATTCCCCAATTTCTTGGAGACCGTGCTGCAGATTCTGCCGATGCACCACCTCCGAGCCGCCGGCGGAACGTTTTATCTCCTCGGGGTGGTTCTGATGGCCTTCAATCTGTATCGCACGGCCCGGAGCGGGCGGTTTATCGCGGACCAGGAGGCGCAAGCGGCGAGGCTGACCCCGGACACACCGGCCGGGGACGGCCATCATCATCCGTGGGGTCATCGGTGGCTCGAAGCCAAGCCCGTCACCTTCACCGCCCTCACGATCGTGGCCATTCTCATCGGCGGCGCGGTCGAGATCGTGCCGATGTTTCTGATCAAAAACAACGTGCCGACGATTTCGTCGGTCAAACCCTACACGCCGCTCGAAGTGTTGGGCCGCGACCTCTATATCCGCGAAGGATGCGTGGGCTGCCATTCGCAGATGGTCCGGCCGTTCCGCTCCGAGACGGAGCGTTACGGCGAGTACTCCAAGGCCGGGGAATACGTCTATGATCATCCGTTTCTCTGGGGCTCGAAGCGGACCGGGCCCGATCTCCATCGGGAGGGCGGCAAGTACCCCGACGCCTGGCATTACAACCACCTGGATGATCCTCGTTCGACGTCACCCGGATCGATCATGCCGCGTTATCCCTGGCTGCTCACGCAAAAGCTGGATGTGACCTCGCTGCCCGCGCGCCTCCGCGCTCTGCGCAAGATTGGCGTGCCCTATCCGGAGGGCTACGAGCAGTCACAGGCCAAGGCCGACCTCGACGCCCAATCCGCCAAAGTGGTCGGGAACTTGAAGACCGGGCTGGTGACCGCCGCGCCCGACCGCGAAATCATCGCCCTGATCGCTTATTTGCAGCGCCTGGGCACGGACATCAAGGCCGCGGCGACGGCTCAGAAATAAGGAAAGGCTCGGGCTATGATCAAGAATGTTCTTATCCATATCGGCGGCGTCGAGCTCTACGGCATGATCTCGATGGGCCTCTTCTTCGCCGTCTTCGCCGGCACTCTGGTTTGGGTCTTGCGCCTGAAGAAGCCCTACCTCGACTCCATGAGAGCCCTGCCCCTGGACGACGGCCCGTCCCACGACTCGACGTTGAACACAACCTCTACCTCTGAATCTCGCCATGAATGAGCAGCACGATCCCTTGCTCCTGGAACACGAAGCCGACGGCATTCGCGAATTGGACAACAAACTGCCCCGCTGGTGGGTCTGGCTTTTCTATATCACCATCGCCTTCGCCGCGGTCTATCTCCTCTATTACCACGTCCTGCGCTCCGGCGACCTCATGGCGGCGGAATACGAGAAGGAAATGAAGACGGGTGAGGCCATCAAATCGGTCGCCATGGCCAAGTTTGAATCGGGCCTGGCCAGTCTCCAACCTTCCCAAGAAGAAGCCGTGATCGGAGCCGGCAAACAAACCTTCACCACGCTCTGCGCTCCGTGCCATCGCCCCGACGGTGGCGGCTTGGTGGGTCCGAATTTAACCGATGACTTCTGGATTCATGGCCCTCAATTCACGGACAACCTGAAGGTGATCTGGAACGGCATCCCGGAAAAGGGCATGGTCACCTGGAAAGGGGTGCTCAAGCCGAGCGAGATCCATGCGGTCGCGAGCTATATCTACACCTTGCGCGGCACCAAACCGCCCAACCCGAAGCCGCCGGAAAACCAAGCGCCCGCCAAAGAGCAGCCCAGCGCCTTCGAGTAGATGATGACATGCTCGAACACACGAATGGGGTCGGCGAGGGCGCCTGCCTCTTCGGCAGACAGGCCGACCACCGCCCGCGCGGGCGCGTGCGCTCCCCATCGCAATTGAATTGTTACGGCTAGAGCGCCATGGAATCTCCACCGCCCAGCCCCGAGCCCGGCTCCGCCGTTCATTCCGCTGACTGGGATGATTTCCGTGATCACCTTGCGACCGCCGATAAAGAGGGCCGCCGCCGCTGGATTTATGCCAAGAAACCGGAGGGTCGCTTCACCCGGGCTCGGACCTACGTCAGTTGGCTTCTCCTGGCCATCATGTTTGCCGGACCGTTCATTCGGATCAAAGGCCAGCCTCTGCTGCTGCTCAATATTATGGAGCGGAAGTTTGTCATTCTGGGACAAATCTTCTGGCCTCAAGACAGCATCATCTTCGCCATCGCGATGCTGGTCTATTTGACGGGCATCGTCGTCTTCACCGCCGCTTTTGGCCGTCTCTGGTGCGGCTGGGCTTGTCCGCAAACTTTGCTCATGGAAATGGTCTTCCGGAAGATCGAGTACTTCATCGAGGGCGACGCTCCCCAACAGCGCGCGCTCCGGCAGGCTCCCTGGACGGCAAAAAAAATCGCCATCAAACTGACCAAGCACGCCGTCTTTCTGGGTTTGTCGTTCATCGTGGGCAACACGCTCTTGAGCTACATCACCGGCACCGAGAAACTCTTCGCGATCGTGACCGATAATCCGTTGAACCACGTCAAAGGGTTGGCGTTCATGATCCTGTTTACCCTCCTGTTCTACGGGATTTTTGCGCGCTTTCGTGAGCAGGCCTGCACGTTTATCTGCCCCTACGGACGTCTGCAATCTACTTTGCTGGATGAGAACAGCATCGTCGTCGCCTACGATCACCAGCGCGGGGAAATGCGGGAACGATGGCACCGGGACCAGACCCCGGAGGAGCGCCACGCTCAGGGTGTCGGCGATTGCATCGATTGCCTCCAATGCGTGGCGGTCTGTCCCACCGGCATTGACATTCGCAACGGCACACAACTGGAATGTGTCCATTGCACCGCCTGCATCGACGCCTGCGATTCGATCATGGAAAAGACCGGCCGGCCTCGAGGTTTGATCCGTTACGCGTCGCTCGATGGCATCGAGCGCGGGGAGAAGAGGCTCAAGATGACACCCCGGCTCAAGGGATACGCCGCGCTCCTGACGATGCTGGGGGTGCTGCTGATCGTTCTTCTGTTCACCCGCGCGGATGTGGAAACCACGCTGCTGCGGGCGCCGGGCGCGCTTTTTCAACAAATGCCGAATGGCCAGTACAGCAACCTTTACGTGGTGCGAATGGTCAACCGCACCACCCAACCGATGCCGGTGCAATTGAAACTCGAGAATGTCGAAGGCGTGGTTCGCATCATGGGTAAGGGCCTGGTCCTGCCACCGCAGAAACTGGCCGAAACCTCGGTGCTCATCGAATTGACTCAAGCCCGCATGACCGGGGGAAAGACACCCCTCGTGGTCGGAATCTACGCCGGAGATCGACGATTGGACACCATCAAGACCGTCTTCATCGGCCCGCGCGACGATACGCCGGGCCGCCCGGGACAGAAGTAACGCCTATGAAAAAGGATCGAAATCTCTGGCCGATGGGCATCGTGGCCGCCTTCGCGATATTCCTCGCCGGCACCGCCGCCCTGGTCTTCATCGCCTGCGGGCACAAGGTGGACCTGGTGAGCGTGGATTACTATGAACAGGAAATCCACTATCAAACCCAAATCGACCGTTTGGACCGCGCCCGCCGTCTGGCGATTCCGGCATCGGTGGCCTATGACGCTGCCCGGCATCGCATCGCGATTTCACTCCCGATCGCTCACGCGCAGCGCCACGCGGCCGGGCGGGTCGCGCTTTATCGTCCCTCCGCCGCCGGCCTCGATCGCGAGATGAAGCTCGAACCGGATGCGCAGGGGATTCATTCCCTGGACACCAGACTCCTCCAACCCGGCCTTTGGAAAGTGCGGGTTTCCTGGCGGTTCGAAGAGCAGGATTACCTGATCGATCAACCCATCATCATCGGTTCACGCGCCTCGTAAAATGGATTACTGGTCCGCCTTCATCCTGGGATTTCTGGGCAGCCTGCATTGCGCGGGCATGTGCGGTCCATTGGCGCTGGCCCTGCCCGCGGCCGCGGGGGGGCGTTCCGGTTTTGTGTTGGGACGGCTGGGCTACAATTTGGGGCGCGTGACCACCTATGGCCTGATCGGCGTGGTGCTGGGGTCGCTGGGCAAAACTCTCGTGCTGGCCGGATTCCAGCGGTGGATTTCCCTCACTCTGGGAACGATCTTGCTCATGGGCTTGATCATGTCCCGAACCGTCGCCCTGGGGCGGCCCATCACGGCCTTCGTCGGGCAACTCAAGACCGGCATGGCGTCGCTCCTGCGGCGACGGTCGTTCGCGTCACTCGCCGTGCTCGGGCTGCTCAACGGGCTGCTGCCGTGCGGACTGGTTTATGTGGCCGGCGCCGGCGCCATCGCCACGGGCGACCCGATCGCCGGAGCGGGATACATGTTCGTCTTTGGATTAGGCACGACCCCGATGATGTTGGCGATCAGCCTGTCCAGGAGCTGCGTTCCCGCGACGATCCGCGCCCGATTGCGGCCGGTCGTGCCCGCGTCGATTGCCCTGCTGGCGGGCCTGCTGATTCTGCGAGGGATGTCCTTGGGCATTCCTTACGTCAGTCCCAATCTCTCCGCTTCGGGCGGTCCCGACTCGTGCTGTCACGGCTCCGGCGTTCCGACGCCCTGAACCTGAACGCCGCGGTTGGATCTCACTGTGAAGGTGAAGCGCGTTCGAGTCGAGCACCGCTAACGCCTTCAGCGCTGGGTGAAGGGAAGATACACGATTCCAAC
>CAYHFE010000094.1:0-17428 GCA_964355375.1 uncultured Verrucomicrobiota bacterium | reverse complement strand
GTCAGGGTTCGACGGAGTCTCACCCCGCCACCGGTTTAGGAGGAGGCAAAATACCCCAGGTGGACGTGCAGCAGTTCTCATTTTGACTCAGGACACGGTCCGTTCCACGCAGGTAGTCCCGGCTTCAGCCGGTTTTCATGTGGCGACCGGCTGAAGCCGGGACTACATACTTGTCAAAATGAGAACTGCTCGTGGGCGTGGCGTCGCTATTGACACAGGCGGCGAACGCCGTTCCTCTTTCCCGGGCCGGGCAATCGTTTGAACGGTGTGCATGTGAATAGCCAAAAAACTCTGGATTCGAGTGTGATGCGGATCGTCGGTTTCATCCGGTGGGCGCGATCGGGCGGGTGGGCTTTGCTGCTGTCCACGCTCTGCCTTTCGTCCGCCCAGGCCCAGTCCGCCGGGTTTGCGCCGGGAGTTCAGGCGGGTCGGATCACCAAGAGCGACCTGACCGAGCTCTCTGGAATCGCGGCCAGCCGCAACAATCCGGGCGTGCTTTGGGTGCATAACGATCGCAATCGCGACAAGCTTTACGCCGTCGGCACGAACGGCCAGCTTCTCGCCACCTTCAGCCTGGGCAAGGACGTGTCCGACATGGAAGATATCGCCCTGGGACCCGGACCCATTCCGGAGTTGGACTACGTTTATTGCGGTGACATCGGCGACAACGGCTCGACTCGCGGGAGCATTCGCGTCTATCGAGCGGCCGAGCCGGCGGTTTACCCGTACTTTGCCGCCAACCCTCCGGTGAAGGATTTTTCGATCGTGGAAAAGGTGACCCTGACCTATCCGGACGGCAGCCACAATGCCGAAGCACTCCTCTGTGATCCGCTCACCGGGGATCTTTACGTTGCGACCAAGCAGCTCAATGTCTCGCGCTTATACCGGCTCGAACGGGCTCGGTTTCAGGATGGCGCGACGGCGATGCTGGAGTTTGTTCAGCAGATTACGTTCAACGAAGTTTCCAGCGGCGACATTTCGCCGGACGGACGGGAGATCCTTTTGCGACAGGAGAATTTCGCCCGGATCTGGCGGCGGGCGCCCGGCCAGAGCATTGCCGACGCGTTAGCCGGTCCGCCCTTCGATGCGCCGGTCATCGGCATGCCCATCGAGCCCAATGGCGAGGGCATCGCCTTTCATGGCCGCGGCCTCGGTTACTACACGGTCAGCGAAGGCCAGGGACCGCCCATCTATTTCTTTGCCCGGACCAATATTCCTTCCACCCCGACCATCCAGGAGTTGGTGGGGCCAGCGGCGAAATGGAAATACCTCGATGACGGCAGCGACCAGGGCACGGCTTGGCGGTCGGCGTCGTTTTCCGACGCCGCCTGGCGGAATGGCTCGGCCCAGTTCGGTTATGGCGATGGCGATGAGCAAACACTGGTGAGCTTCGGAAGTGACAAGGATGCTAGACAGGTTACGACCTACTTTCGACACACATTCAGGGTGGAGGATTCCCGGGCGTTTGGCGCCTTGATCTTGCGGAGCGTTTTTGACGACGGGATTGCGGTGTATTTGAACGGGCGAGAGGTGTTGCGGAGCAACTTGGAGATGGATGCAGGTTACTCGGCGATCACCTTTGGATCAGGCAGCACTTTGGAGAATCTCTGGCAAACCTTCGTCCTCACCCAGGCACTTCAAGTGGGCACAAATACGATCGCCGCAGAAGTTCACCGCCGATCGAGAAGTGAAGGCGACTTGAGTTTTGATCTGCAATTGCTCGGGGTTCCGGCCGAGCCTGTCCTCCGATTCGAATCCGCTCCCCGGCGGGTTTCGAACCGCTCTTGGGCTCTCGATATTCAAGGGCCCGTTGGTGCCACCGTGTTCGTCGAGGGTTCGACCCAGCTCAATGCCTGGAGCGATCTCGGCCGGGTCATCCTCAGTAACGGCGCGGCGAGCTTCACCAACTCGCCTGCCCCGGACGCAGCCGAGGGTTATTTTCGATTGCGCCGCTAGGGCAGAGTCTTCCGCGACGAAACCGTCGTGATGGGGCGCTCGCCCAGTCTCCGTATCCGAGACGAGTTTGCGTTCAGGAGAAAAGACCGCGATTTCCCTCCCCGGCCCCGGGGCTCGCGCGTTGAGGCGGCCCGTCGCTCTTTCGTTCATTCCCGCGGGTTCTCTCCCCTGAAGAATTTTCTGGCACGAAGTCCGTTCTGCGGGGATAAGTCACGGGCCAGTTGCATTCAAATTTGAGAATCGCGCATGAGACAATCGAGACATATCGGCAAAACGTTGCGGGAAGCTCCCAAAGACGCCCAGACCATCGCTCACGCCCTGATGGTTCGGGCCGGATACATTCAGCAGTTGTCGTCCGGGATCTACATTTACTTGCCCTTGCTTTACCGCACGCTCACCAAAATCGCCCAAATCGTCCGGGAAGAGATGACGGCCGCCGACTCCGAGGAACTCCTCATGCCGGCCATGCAGAGTAAAGAGCTGTGGGAAGAATCCGGTCGATGGGAGCGATACACCGCCATCGATGGAATCATGTTTGCCTTCAAAGACCGGCGTGGCAGCACCGTCTGTCTCGGTCCAACCCATGAAGAGGTCGTCACGGACATCATGCGACGTGAGATCAAGTCCTACAAGGATGTCCCCAAAAGCGTCTTTCAGATTCAGACCAAGTTCCGGGATGAGATCCGGCCGCGCTTCGGCTTGATGCGAGCCCGTGAGTTCATCATGAAGGATGCCTATAGTTTCGATGCGGATGAAAAGGGACTCCAGGAATCGTACGAAGCCATGCGTCGGGCCTATCACCGGATCTGCGAGCGCATCGGCTTCCGTTACCGGGCCGTGGAGGCGGATCCGGGCGCGATCGGCGGGAGCGACAGCCAGGAGTTCATGGTGCTCGCGGAAACCGGCGAGGACACGATTCTCTTCTGCAACGCGTGCGACTACGCGGCCAATCAGGAGCAAGCCGAGTCTCGCCTGGAGGAATTGACTCAGGAAACCGAACTCAAACCGATGGAGGCCGTATTGGGTGAGGGCTTGATTGGGACGGAGGCTCTGGCCACGTTCCTGAATATTCCGCTTTGGAAGACGACCAAGACCCTCATCTTCGAAGCCGACGGCCAACCGGTCGCGGTCATGGTGCGAGGGGATTGTGATGTGAATGAAATCAAGGTCGTGAATCATCTCCGGTGCAAGACGCTGAAGCTCGCCTCGGCCGAGCGCATCAAAGCGTTGACCGGCGCCGAAGTGGGCTACGCCGGACCCATCGGCCTTCCGATTGGGGTCCGGATCATCGCCGATCATTACGTCAATCGGCGGGTCAATTTTGAATGTGGCGCGAACCAGACCCACTACCACAACATCAATGTGAATTTCGGCCGCGATTTGCCGCTGCCGGAGTTTGGCGACTTCAAGTTGGCGGGGGCCGGCGCGGGTTGTCCGCGATGCCAGGGCAAGCTGGACGCCGCTCGCGGGATTGAGATCGGGCACATCTTCAAGCTCGGCACCAAGTACTCGGAAGCGATGAGCTGCACCTACCTTGATGCGGAAGGCAAAGTGCGGCCCGTCATCATGGGCTGCTACGGCATCGGGGTCAGCCGGATGGCCGCCGCCTGCATCGAGCAAAACCACGACGACAAAGGCATCATCTGGCCCATCCAAATCGCGCCGTATCATTGTCATTTGATCGGTCTCAATTTCGAAGACGAGGCCACGCGCCAGCAGGCCGAAGGCCTCTACGCCCGTCTGCAAAAGGAAAAGATCGAAGTTCTGTTTGACGATCGACCAGCGCGCGCCGGCGAAAAGTTCAGCGACGCCGATTTGCTGGGGATTCCTGTGCGGCTCACCATAAGCAAACGAACTCAGGACCAAGTCGAGTTCAAGCTGCGGCGTGACCCGAAATCCGAGCTGCTGCCGATCGAGGAAACCATCGAACGGATCAGGAGGCTCACTAAAGGGGTCAGTCCTTAATAATTACACTAAGACTCCTCGTCAGTTAAAGGAATGAATAGTGTAATAAGTGAGGACTGACCCTTAGAGGTATTTGGCGGCCCGTCCGTCACTTTAGCTGAGCGCGGAGCACTTCGAGGGCCTTCTCGACTTGCCGATCATGGCCGGTGAGGAAATCTTCCGGTGCGTTGTCCACCAGCACGTCGGGTTGCACACCGTAATTCTCCATGTTTTCACCTTGGGCGGTGAAAACACCGACACCAGGGGTCCGGATGGTTGAGCCGTCCATGAGTCGAAAGGCCCCGGTTCCGATGACCGCTCCGTAGGTGGGAGTGCCGACGATTTTGCCCAATCCCAAGCGCCGAAATCCATCGGGAAACATTTCCGCGTCGCTGGCGGAGCGTTCGTTTTGGAGGACCACCATGGGGCCGAAGAACGCTTGGACGGGCCGCGTCACGGCTACGGAATCGCGGCTGCGCCAGGTTTGGTAAACGGTGCGCTGGTTGAGGATGGCGAGCAGTTCCTGATCGATCCCGCCGCCGCCATTGAATCGTTCGTCGATGATGAGCGCTTTCTTGGTGCGGTTTTCGAGGAGATCGCGCTGGAATTTGCGGAGCGCCGTGGCATCCATCGCCCGGATGTGGAGGTAGCCGATCTCGCCGCGGGAGAGGGTTTCAACCATGGTCTGTCGGGCGCGGACCCAACGTTCGTATTCGAGATTAACTTGAGCCGAAGGGGTGAGGGGTTCAATACTGACGGTCCAAGCGCCGGCGGTTTCCGGTTGAGTATTAACGGTGAATTCGAACTTGCGTCCGGGAATCAGTCGAAAGACTTTCCAATAGTTTTCCGAAGTCTTCAGTTCTCGACCGTTCACCGAAAGAAGGTAGTTTCCCGTCTGCAGCTTGAGATAGTCGTGATCAGCCGGGCCTTTGTGGTAGATGTGGCCGACTTTATAGAAACCGGCTTCGTTCGGCTCCAGATCAAAGCCGGGATAGCGATTCTGAATGCGTTCTGCTCCGTCCTCCGGGTCGCCGCCGCCGGAGATGCCGGTATGCGACGCGTTCAGTTCCCCAATCATCTGCATGATGATCGCGTGCAACTCGTCCGAATCCCGGACATCGGCCAGGAGGGGAGCATAGGTTTCCTTCATGGCGGCCCAGTTCACACCGTGCATTTTGGGATCGTAAAACCGATGCTTCATGACCCGCCAAGCCTCCTCAAAGACCTGCCGGCGCTCGGTGACTTCATCGGTCTCCAAGCGCACGGTGAAACTGATCCGCCGCGGGCTTGACGAGGTCGGGGCTGGGGAAGTGGTCGGAGCCGGAGTCGTCGCCGCACCGCGTCCGCGACCGCCTCGGCCACTTGAACTGGATGGGGCGCCCGGGCTGTCCCCTGCGGAAGCGGTCGGTGCGGCCACGGTATAAAGCCCGCCGTTTTGCAGGAAGAAGATGGTGCGTCCATCCTTGGACCATTGCGGGTCGCCGAAGCCGCCCCGGCCGGTGCCGCGTCCCCGGGGCGCGCCTTCGGACGAATCCGGTGGCGTGCCTTGCGTCACGGTTGTGAGCCGCGATCCATCGTCCGCAATGGTGTAGAGCGCCGGGCGCGAGCCGCCCTCGTCACTCTCGCCGCCCAGGGCGACGAACGCGTAAGTGCGGCTGTCCGGCGCCGGCGCCATGCTGGTCACTGAACCGGCCATACGGGTGACTTGAAGGACGCGGCGTTCGAGGTTTTCCCATTCGATTTTGACTTCGACTTTGCCGGAGGTTCCACTTTCGCTCGTGGAACTGCGCGGGCCGCGGCGCGATCCATCGCCGGGGCTCTGGGCTTGCGCTTCGGTGTTGATCTCGCGGTCCTCGTCGGGATTCTTTTCCTGGCGAGTCAGGGCGATGCTGTAGAGTTGGGTGATCGTGCGGTTGAGCGAGGCCATGCCGGGCGCGCCAATCCCGCCCAGGAGCAGGAGTTTCTTTCCGTCCGGCGTCCATTGCGCGTTGCTGGCGGTGATGAATTCCACGGAATCGATGCGACGTTCCTCGCTCGTCTCGAGGTTTTTGACATGAATATGAGAGCGCAGGGCGGGGTCGGGCTTGGCGTAGGAAATCCATTTGCCGTCGGGAGAAAACCGCGGATTGGCGATGGGGCCGACGTCGCTGGCCACGAGTTCATCGATCTTGCCCGTGTCGATGAAGACGCGGAGGACCTTTCGATCCGATCCCGACCAAAGGAGAGACTTCGAGTCCGGCGCCCAGGTCAAAGCCGATTTGTCACCCTCCGAGTCACTGAGCTGCTTGCGCTGCTGATTGCGTTCGTCGGCCATCCAGATTTCCTCGCGCCCGGTTCGGTCCGAGACGAAGGCGATCCATTTGCCGTCCGGCGACCATTTAGGATTCTGCTCGCGCCACGGCGATTCGGTCACGCGCTGCGCTTCGCCGCGGTCGGTTGCGATGGAGAAGATCTCTCCGTGGGTGGTGAGGGCGGCGCGTTTGGTGGAGGGGGAGAGATGGAAACTGTCGGCTTCGCTTTGAATGGTTCGCAGTACCAGTTCGTTCTCCTTGAGGTCGGAGTCGATCGTGAGCCGGATCTCCGTGCTGCGTCCACTCTTCAGGTCAAGCTTCCAAAGGCCGAAATTCTCTTCATAGACGATGGTCTGGCCGTCGGCGGAAAGGCAGGGAAAGAAGAGTCGTCCGCTGCGATGGTGGGTGATCTGAACGGGGGCGCCGCCGGTTTCGGAGATTTTCCAGATATTGTTGGCGCTCTTCATGACCTCCGGTCCGCCGAAGGGAATGTCCTTTTCGGCGGCCAGCCGATCGCAGACGAAGTAGATCTGGCCGTCGCGACCGAACATCGGCCACAGCGAATTGCCTTGGTAGTTCGAGTCGCTCAATTTGGTGAAGCGCTTCGGGTTCAGATCCATGAGCCAAAGATCGACCGCGTAGCTGCCGCGATAGTGTTGTCGTGACCAGACGCCCGGGTGGCGGGTGAAGGCGAGTTTCGATCCGTCGGGTGAATAGCTGGCCCAAGAACCCCAATCGGTGGCGACCGGACGTTCGATTCCGCCTTCGACCGAGATTTGGAAAAGGGTGGTAACTGTCGGGAAAACGCCCTGATTGCGCGTGGAGGCAAACAGGATTTGCTGGCCGTCGGGAGTCCATCCGACGACGGTGTCATCGGCGCTGTGAAAGGTCAGTTGTCGCGGCTTGCCCCCATGGACCGAGATCACGAAGACGTCGTAGTTGCCGTCGCGATTCGAGGAGAAGGCGATGGAGTGTCCATCGGGAGAGAAACGTGGAAAGATGTCGCGGGCTTTGTGGTCGGTCAGGCGCCGGACCGCCGACCCGTCTTCTTGGGCGATCCAGAGGTCACTCAGGTAACCGAAGGCGACTTGGCCTTGGGAATAGGTCGGATGGCGCAGGAGTCGAGCTGAGTGGGAGGGGGATGAGGGCGGTTCGGCGGCCGCCAGGGCGCCGGCGATGAGAATGAGCGGGACGGCGAGTGTGAGTCTTTTCATGTGGTCTTTCCGCGGAGCTCTGAGTTCAGGATTCGACGAATTGTAGGGCGATTGGGGTCGCTTGCCCAGAGCGGAGTTCACGTTGGACCGGGGGGGCTCAGGAGAGCGTGACGCGGGTGGCCCCGCGGCGCCGGCCTTTGTTTCTTGATTGGGAAGAAATTACCTGATCCTCTTTCGCATCCGATTTCGCATTAACTGGTGAAAAGAAAGCAGAGAATTGTATGGATCGAGAAGTCGCCGTTTCACCGTCCACCGATGGACGCCGAAACCGGGAGCCCGTCCGGGAGCTGAAGTTCCTGGTTTCGCGTGTTCTCGGGGCGGAGATCCATCGCTGGGCGGGCCGACATCTGGCTCCGGATCCGTATGCCGATCCATCCCGTGGCAACACCTACACGATCACGAGCCTCTACTTTGACACCGCGGAGTTTCATGTCTTCCGGCGGGTGGGATCATTTGCGCGCAGCAAGTATCGGATTCGTCGCTACGACGATCACGGGAGGATTTTTCTTGAGCGCAAGTTGAAGACCAATGGGAGAGTCAGCAAACGTCGGACACCCGCGAGCCTCGAGGATTTGAATGTGTTGTCCGAAGCCTATCCAGAGCGCGCTTGGGGCGGGTTTTGGTATCATCGTCGCCTCCTCGCCCGCCAACTGCGTCCGGTCTGTCAGATTCACTACCGGCGAGCTGCGTGGATGGCTCCGAATCTCCACGAACCGTTTCGTCTCACCCTCGATGAGGGGATCGGCGCTTTGGCGACGGCGCAGGCGGCTTTCGATGACACTTCGACCGGACTCGCGCTGCTGAGTGACAAGGTGGTGGTCGAAATCAAGTTTCGTCAGGAACCTCCGGCGTTGGGCAAACTTCTTCTCCAGGAATTCGCGCTTCAACCCCGGGCGGTTTCCAAGTACCGGCTGGCCGCGACGGCGCTTGGCTTGGTCAAGAGTTCCGCGGTCACCGCGGTCGAATCCGCCGGTTCAACTTCCGGGAATGGAACTCCGACCGATGGTTTGACCCGCGATGGGCGCAACATTTTGCCGGGCCGGTTGACTGAAACGACCCTTCGGAATCAGGGCGCCCGGCCCGGGGTTGGGTTGGTCACGGAACCGGACTTCGGTTTATCCTCGCATCTATGCCTGAATGGCTGAAAGCCGAGTTGACCGACGGCTCGCACCCGATGCTGTCCACGCTGATCTTTCGGATGTTGGTGGCGTGGGCCTGCGGTTGGCTGGTGGCGTGGGTTTATCGCAAGACGCGCGCCCGTGAGGCCGTTTCGCCTTCGCTCTCGGTCACGCTCGTTTTGCTCGCGGTTTTGATCGCGATGGTCACACGGGTGATCGGCGACAACGTGGCCCGGGCTTTCAGTTTGGTTGGGGCGCTTTCCATCGTGCGATTCCGGACGGTGGTCCGCGACACCCAGGACACCGCTTTCGTGATTTTCGCGGTGGCGGCCGGCATGGCCGCCGGGGTGAGCGATCTGCGGGTGACCTTGGTGGGAATGCTGGCTGTGACGGCGGCGGCCTTCGCCATGCGCCGACCTGGAGGAAAGAGTCATGAGGATGAAGACTCGGGGACGTTGTCGGTTCGGGTCGGCTTGGGGCGGGATCTGGATGGCTTGCTCAAGAACGTCTTCGAAACCTCCCTCGCGCATTACGATATGCGCTCGGTGGAAACCGTGCGCCAGGGCGCGGCCTTGGAGGCCAACTACCGCGTCCGCCTCCGTCCCGGCCGTTCGCCGGCGGAACTGGTCAAGGACCTGAACGGTTTGGAAGGAGTTTTGAGTGTTCACTTTGGTCGTCCCGACGAGGATGACGACTAATCCTCCGCGCCCCCTGATAAGCCGATTTGCGCCGAGCGCTAAATCCTCAGAAAAACGTAACCGCCGCGAGCTGGGCGACGTTTAGACGGTCGTAACAATCATCAACCAACACCGCTCGAACCACCAAACGCCTCGATGAAAAAACACTCCGTCTTGTTCGCCGCATGTCTCTGGACTCTGGGATGGTCCGGGATGGCGGCCCAACCCGATCTCAGCAAACTTCCTCCGGCTTCGAACCGCCCGGGACTCTCCTACGAAAAAGACATTCGACCGGTCCTGGAGGCTTCCTGTCTCCGTTGTCACGGCGAGGAGAGACCCCGCGGCGGATTGCGCCTCGATAGTCTGCCAGCCGCTCTCAAGGGAGGCGAGAACGGCAAGGTGATCATCGCCAGCAAGAGCACTGAAAGCGCTCTCGTCATCGCAGCCGCGCAAATTGATGATGAGACGGCCATGCCACCCAAACGGGGTCGCGGTGGTCGCGGCGGTTTTGGTCCGGACATGATGCTGGCGCCGCAGATGTTGTCGCAAGGAGACAGGAATGGGGATCAGAAACTGTCCAAGGAAGAATTCATGGCCTTGGGTGATGCTTGGTTTGACAAGCTGGATCCGGACAAATCCGGGAAGCTCACTCGGGAGCAATTTTCCGAAAAACTGGGGGAGGTTCTGCCCGCTCCGCAAGGCTTTGCGCGGAGGGGTGGCGGTGAAGGGCGGGGCGGGGCGGGACGGGGCGGACGCGGCTTTAGCCCGGCCAGGTTTGTTGGCCCGGGGTTGTTCGGGGCGGCCGACGTCAACAAAGACGGTTCGCTCACGCGAGCGGAACTGAAAGAGACTTTCGGCAAATGGGCCGTCGATTGGGACACGGACCAGAGCGGCTCCTTGACTGAAGAGAAATTGCGCGCGGGTCTGACGGCGGCCTGGCCGCGGCCGGAGTTTGGCGGACGGGGCGGGGCCGGACGCGCCGGTGGTGAGGGCGGACGTGGTGGTCTCGAGGGTGGGCGTGGTCCTGGTGGTCAGGGTGGTCCCCCTCCGCCGCCGCTCACGGCGGAGCAGGTTGGATTGCTCCGAGCTTGGATTGATCAGGGCGCCAAGTAAACGAGTTATGAGTACGACAAGCACTGGCGGTTGGGCGGCGTGTCCGGACGCAGAGTCGCGTCGGTCTTTGCCGTGGCTGTTGCTTTTGTTTTTCGGGAGCGGATGCGCGGCCCTGATCTATGAGATCGTCTGGCTGCAGTTGCTCCAATTGGTCATCGGCTTGACCACGATTTCGCTGGGCGTCTTGCTCGGGACTTTCATGGGAGGAATGTGCTTGGGAAGCTGGATCCTCCCGCGTCTCATTTCAGCGCGGCGACATCCGCTCCGGGTCTATGCCTGCTTGGAGCTGGGCATCGGAATCATGGGCATCGCTTTGCTCTGGGCGATGCCGTCCGTGGAACGGATCTACACCTCCCACGGAGGACTGGGAATGTCGGGGATGGCGTTTCGCGGTGTGACGGCGGCGATTTGTTTGCTGCCCCCCACGATGCTCATGGGAGCCACGCTGCCCGCGATGTCGAGGTGGGTCGAGACCACGCCGCAAGGCGTTTCCTGGCTGGGGTTTTTCTACGGAGGCAATCTGGCCGGAGCGGTGTTTGGCTGTCTGCTGGCGGGCTTCTACCTCCTGAGGGTTCATGATATGGCGTGGGCCACCTACGTCGCCGCCGCGATCAACGGTGTCGTGGCTCTGATGGGTTTCGCCCTGGCAGCTCGAGCGCCGTACCGCGCCGCCGAATCCTTTTCAGGGTCGGAAAGGGTCTCAGGCAGTCTGACGCCATCGGCTTCCGGCGGTGGGCGCGAATCGAAGCCGTTTCATTCCCCGGCCTGGCCCGTATATCTGACCATTGCTTTGTCCGGGCTGGCCGCTTTGGGGGCGGAGGTGGTTTGGACACGGCTGCTTTCGCTGACGTTGGGCGGGACGGTCTATACGTTTTCGATCATTCTGGCGGTGTTTTTGCTCGGGCTGGGAATCGGCAGCAGCCTCGGGTCGCTCTGGGCGCGCGCGACCGATCAGCCGCGCCGGGCGCTCGGTTGGTGTCAATTGCTTTTGATCGCCAGTGTGGGCTGGGCGGCCTACGCGATTGCCTATTCGCTCCCGTATTGGCCGGTTAACCCGAGCCTTTCGAGCAGTCCTTGGTTCACGTTCCAGTTGGATCTGGTGCGTTGTTTATGGGCCATCCTGCCGGCGGCGTGTCTTTGGGGAGCGAGCTTTCCTTTGGCCTTGGCCGGAGCGGCGGCGCGCGGACAAGATCCCGGACGATTGGTCGGCGGCGTTTATGCCGCGAACACGGTCGGCGCCATCGTCGGTGCGCTGGGTTTCAGCTTGATCATCATTCCGTTCGCGGGAACGCATTTGGCTCAGCGGCTCCTGATCGGACTTTCCGCGGTCGCGACCATCATCATGATGAGCTCACTTCGTTCCAAGTGGGTCAACGGCGGCTTGGGCATGGCGGCCGCTTTGGGGCTTGCGGCTCTGCTGATTTGGCGGGTGGGTCCGGCCCCTTGGGGGCTGATTGCCTATGGCCGTTTCATGGCAACCTTTGGCGATCGTTTGGCTCCAGGCGTCCGGCAGGAAAAGGATGTTCCTCCCGAGGGCGGGTCGCCGGACATCTTCGCGACCTTTGTCGGCGAGGGCCTGAACGGATCGGTCGCCGTCACGAAATGGAGCTCCGGAGTGCGCAATTTCCATTCAGCCGGCAAGGTGCAAGCGTCGAATGATCCTCATGACATGCGGCTGCAGCGGATGTTGGGTCACATTTCGGCCTTGGCCCATGAGAATCCGGAATCGGTCCTGGTGGTGGCGTGCGGGGCCGGGGTCACGGCGGGATCCTTTGTGGTCCATCCCGAAGTCAAACGCATCGTCATCTGCGATATCGAGCCGCTCGTCCCGAAGTTTGTGGCGCCGATGTTTGACGTGGAGAACTACGGCGTGGTGCGCGATCCGCGGACCGAGGTGGTCTTCGATGACGGACGGCATTTCATCCGCACGGCCCGGGAGAAGTTCGACGTCATCACGTCCGATCCGATCGATCCCTGGGTCAAAGGCTGTGCTGCGTTGAACACGGTCGAATACTACGAAATGTGCAAGGCGCACCTCAAGCCGGGTGGGGTCATGAGCCTGTGGATTCCTCTCTACGAAAGCAATCGCGAGACGGTGAAAAGTGTCATCGCGACCTTTTTCAAAGTGTTTCCGAATGGCATCCTCTGGAGCAATGACGCGGACGGATCGGGCTACGACGCGGTGCTCTTTGGCCAGGTGGAACCGACCCGCCTCGATCTCGATCAACTCCAGAGCCGCCTGGACCGCCCGGACCACGCTCGCGTCAAGGAATCGCTCGCTCAAGTCGGGTTCTCCTCGGTGCTCGATTTGGTCGAAACCTTCGCGGGGCAAGCGTCGGACCTGCAGGACTGGACGCGAGGCGCCCAGCTCAACACCGACCGCAATCTTCGCCTCCAGTACCTGGCTGGAATGTGGCTCAATTCCTCCGTCGAATCCGCTATCTTATCGGACATTGCCCGGCATTACCGGTTTCCCGACAATCTCTTTCTTGGTTCGGAAGCGACCAAGCAGAGGCTGAAGGCTCGGCCCCGCGCGACCGGCGGTCAACGCCTGGAAACGAGGCCGCGCGGGACGATCCTGGGAGCGCTTCCGAGCGCCGATCATTTCACCGGCACGACGTCGGCAAAACCGACATCAATATACTGACCGCCGCTGGTCTGTTTGCAATGGACGGCGATGGAGTTTCGGCCGGGATGAATGGCGGCTTTGGCGGCGGCGTTGAGGGGGGCGGCTTCGTAATCGGTGGTGTAACCGGTGAACGATCCGGCGAGCACGCCGTTGATGTAAACTTCAGCATCTTCGTCGTGGTGGATATGAAGTTGGAGGTCGGTGAACTGTCCGGTCGGCATTTCAAACTCGCGGCGCAGCCAGATCTCGCTCGTGGTCCACTCCGTCCGAACCCGAGCGCCGGGCGTGTTCCGCGTTCCGAAACCGGCGTAGCCTTCTTTCCAGCCGCTGGACTCGAATTCCGCTTTGGACCAGTCGGGCGCGGGCTTGGACGTCGTGTAGCGCCAGGCCAGCCGGGCGTCTGGGGCGGTCGGCAGAACGCTGATGACTTGCGGCGCTTTGGGCATGGGCGCCCAGTTCGCGGCTTTGGTCTGGTCGCGGCCGGCATATTTTCGCCAGACGGCTTGATCATAGAGCAACTGCGCGAACACGCCCCCCACCACCGGACGCGCCGTGAATCCGCGCTTGCGGGCAGTGTCGGTGAAATACCAATCCGTCATCGGCGAACGATCCGGGGTCTCGTTGAGGAATCGGAAAACGGGATCAACCAACGCCTCGAAGTCCGTGCGATTCTGCGTGAGCGTGGCCGTCCAGAGAATCCAATCGAGTTTGGTGTAGGTCGAACGGTTGTCGAGCGGGAGGCCGAATTTGTTTTGGATCTTGCGGTAGTAATCCATTTCCCGGCGCGCGATTTCGGCCGGGAAGAGATTCAATCCGAGGATGCGGTCCCAAATCAGATTGTATTTCTGGCTCCACGTGCCGGGTTTGTCGAAGGCGAGACGAAAATGATCCCCGTCCGCGGCTTCCTTGCCCCAGCGCTGGGCGAACTCCTTGGCGAGCTTGGAGTATTCGTCTGCTTTGGCTTGATCGCCGCGCAGCGCGCAGAGTTTGGCGAACGCGCCCAGGCCGCAAATGGCCTTGGCGCTGAGGTTGACGTTGTGGGCGAGGTGGCCGGCGAAGTCATCGGTGCAGAGTTGGTTCTCCGGGTCGAAGCCTTTGGCTTTGAGATAATCGGCCCATTTCTCGAGCTGCGGCCAGTAGAGGCTGGCGAACTGGGCGTGGCCTTCCATCTGCGCGATGGCGCCCATGAGGAGAAGAAGATTGCCCGATTCTTCGACGGGCATCTGGTTGTTCACGCCGCGTTCGCCGTCGCCATAGACCTGTCCATTGGCGTGCGGGTAGGTGCCGAGATCATGGGGCGCGAAGGGAAATTTCCAGCGCTCGGACGCCGCGTAGTTCATGAACGGCACGAGGAAGGACTTGGCCAGCGACGGACCGAGCAGCAGGAATTGCGGTGACATCGGATAAAACACGTCGGAGGTGCCAATGCAGCCGTTGGAATGATTCTCTTTGCAGAATTGGAGCGGCTGACCGTTTTCATCGGCCACGAATTTGCCGGCTGCGAAACATTGTCGATAAGCGAGGGCGGAAAGCTTGGCGTATTTCTCGCCACCCGCCCGAGTCAGATCCGACATCAGTTCCGCGTCAAAGGCGATGCAGCGCTTCTTGAGCGACTCGTAATCCTGGGCCGCGGCCTTGAGCAAATCGGACGCTTCCCATCCGGTGCGCCGCCAGTAGGGCCGCAGATTCTTGCGCATGTATTGAATCGAATAGAGGTCGTCATAGGCCAGCATGAGCCAGCGGGAGACGGTTTTTTTTGAGACGGGCATGACATCCAGGGCCATCGCGGCGCAAAGCTCACCCGCGGTCGCGGGCGCTTCCATTGAGGAGGTTGTGACGGATCGGAGACCGTTTTCTACAAACGAGCGCTGCACGGCGCTGCGGCTGGCAAAGACCCGTGAGGAAACCGCCGACTGCGGGGCGGCGACGTAGAGATATCCCCAGTCGATCCGGAGGTCGTCGCCTTTCTTGGCCAGGACGGGCTGGTCCTTCGATCCCACTTTGAGGGTGGCCAGGTCGCCCACAGTTTCACTGGACCAAACGACCGCTTGATTCGGCATGTTGACGGTGAGTTCGCCCGACGCGTCGACGTAGATTTGAACTTCGTGGCTCCGATCGTCGGTCGCTTGGCAATCGTAGGTGAGATAGGTCACCGGCCGTGAAAGCAGATCAATGTTCTCGGGCAGCGCCGCCGTCATGAACGTCAAGGTCAAGCTGATCCCCGCGCCCTCAAATGTGTAAATGGTCCGCGTCGGCAAAACCGTCAGGCTCTTTTGCGCCAGCGCCGGGACGCTCGCCGGGCTGGCCCCCATGACGCGATAGGTTATTCCGTCTATCCGCACCAAGCTGGTCAGCCGATGCGGCTTGCCCGTCCAATGGACCGTGTCCTCATCGGTCAATTGGTCGCCGGGCGACCAGATGCTGAAATAGGGATCGCACGCGACCAGGGGCGTGGCGGGCGGGATGAGCTTCGAGCCTTCAGCGCGGCGCGGCGCGGGCGGGGTATAGACCGTCTTGTTCGCGGCGGTGATGACGGCTTCATCCATCTTGACCATGGCGCGGTCGTAGGTGAGCAGGCCGTTGACCTCGATTTCACAATCGGTCGTTTGTGTATAGACGGCCGCGCAGAGGCCTTGGTCGCCGGTCATGGGCCGGAGTTTCCGTATGAGGTTCAGATAGGCATCAGTGAGGGCGCCGGAATCCTTGTAGCTGACGTAACCCCAATTCTTCTCGTCCTGCCAGGAGTGGCCTTTGACGGGCATGCCCAGGCCGCCGAATTCGCCCAGCACCAGGGCGCGCTTCTCCTCCAGCTTCGGGACGGCGGGACCGGGATAGGAATGGATGTCCTTGACGTCGCCGGAGCCGCGATCGGTCCAGCCGCTGGCCTCGTTGACGAGGCGGGTGGGATCGAGCGACTTCACCAGTCCGGCATAGCGCGGCGTGTTGTGCTGGCCCCAACCCTCGTTGAACGGCACCCATACGACAATGCATGGATGGTTCCAGCGTCCTTCGATCAGCCTTGTCAACTCGGTCTCGAATTGTTTGGCCGCCTCTTCCCGCCCCGCGCGGATGGTGTCGGTCCGGTTGTCGCCGACGCCGCTGCCCGGCATGTCTTGCCAAACGAGCAGACCGAGTTTGTCGCACCAATAGTACCATCGCTCGGGCTCAATCTTGACGTGCTTCCGGGCCAGGTTCAGGCCGAGCTTCTTCGTCATCTCGATGTCGTAGCGGAGCGCTTCGTCGGTGGGCGCGGTGTAGATGCCATCGGGCCAGAAACCTTGATCGAGCGGGCCGAACTGAAAGAGCGGCTGGTTGTTCAGCAGGAGCCGCTGGATTCCGGCGGCGTCCTTGCCGAGGGCAATCTTGCGCATGCCGAAGTAGGACTTCGCTTCATCCATGACTTTGCCGTCGTTCGACACGGTGAGCTTCACGTTGTAAAGAAATGGCGAATCGGGCGACCATAACTTCGCGTTGGGCACGGCAAGCTTAACCCGCGGCCAGGTCCAGTTGTCGGCCATGGGAGAGATCTTGATCTCGCCTTCCTGGATCTGCCGCGTGCCATCGAGGATGGCGACCTTCAGACTCACGTTGTTGCCGGAAGAAAAGATTTTGGCGGAAATCTCAACCGCACCGCCATCCACGTCGGGTGTGATCTTGAGGACATCCACGCGGGTCGAGGCCACCGGCTCCAACCACGCGGTCTGCCAGATACCGGTGGTCGCCGTGTACATGATGCCGCCGGGTTTGAGCACTTGCTTGCCGCGAGCTTGCGGTCCGCGATCGGTCGGGTCCCACACCGCCAGCACGATCTCTTGCTCGCCGCCCGATTTGAGGGCGCCGGTGATGTCGAAGCTGAAGCCATCGTAACCGCCACGATGAACCCCCATTTCTTTGCCGTTGACCCAGACGGTCGTTTCCCAATCCACCGCGCCGAAGTGGAGCAGGATGCGCTCGGCTGGTTTGGCCTTGGAGGTTTCCGATTTGAAAGGCCAGCCGGAGGGGATGGCAAAGGAGCGATGATACCAGAGCCGTTGCTTTTCGTTGACCGGCTTCATCACCCCAGACAGAGCGGATTCGACCGGGAAGGGTACGAGGATTTGACCGTCCCAAGTCTTCGGCTGGGGCGCGTCCTGGGCCACGATGGCGTAATCCCAAAGGCCATTCAGATTCAACCAGGCGTCGCGGACGAGGGTGGGGCGGGGATATTCGGGCAAGGCGTTTTGAGGGGACACCTCTTTGGTCCAGCGGGTTTGCAGAGGGCCCTTGGCGGGTTGCCAGGAAGCGCCGCTCGCCGGGCTGGGCCAAAGCGCCATCGCCAGCATCAATGCGCACCCGAATTGCCGCGCCGCAACAGCGACAAATTGAGTCAGCCTGCCCGCCGCCCTGGATTCCTCTCCATGAACCTGCGGTGGGGTGAGACTCCGTCGAGCCCTGACTCTACTGCCGGCCAAGATTCCAGGGCTCGACGGAGTCTCGCCCCACCGGG
>CAYHFE010000093.1:0-17540 GCA_964355375.1 uncultured Verrucomicrobiota bacterium | reverse complement strand
CCGACCGAATGGTTTATGCAGGTCCCGTGCTGAGCCATTATGAGTTCATCCTTCCGGGACCCAATCTGACGCGGTTGGCCGATTCGGAGTGGCAACAGCGATTGTCCACGCCGCAGATCAAGCCCGCCCGGCCGGAATGGACGCGCGGTTATCTGGTTCCCAAGTGACCGGCACAAACGGCTTGTCCTTGGGAAAGGCGGACCTCAAACAACATCGGCATACCGCTGTTGGGGAGCGCTTTCCCAGTACTGTCGATATTTTTGGAAAAAGAAAATGAAACGATGCTCGGACAGTTGCTCGGGTGGGACGCGTTTCATCTTTTGCCGATACGCCTGCACCAGTCCGGGGGCGCGAGCCGGATCGAAGGCAAAGATGAATCCGCTGCTCATCGTAATGTCTCCAACCGTGATCAACCGCGAGAACCTGACCATTCGCCCCCTGAGCCGCTGCAGAGTATCACTCAGCCCAAAATCGGTGAGGTGAATCTCGGGCCGATCGGGATCGAGCAAATCCCGGAATCGGACCTGGCGTTCGGCGGAAAGGACCCCGATCGCTTCGAATAAAGAGGTCCGAGAATGGATCATCCCTTCGATCAGTTCTCGGTCCAACGGGGTCAGTGACGCTAGGCTCAGATCGACGCTTTCCACCAGGGTCTTCCTTTCGACCCGGTATTCTTGAAGATGGAAATCGACAAAGGCGTACTGGGCCGATTCATCGCCGAACACCAACGTGCGTCCGACAACGGGCACGGTCAGGCGCTTGGCAATTCGGACCACATTGAAGCCCGAATGCCGGGTGGCGTCGAGCAACTTGCCGGTCAGCAGCCGGCCGGCGTCGCGCATTTGTTGATACGTGGCCATGAGTCTCTGGCTTTGTGCCGCTATGGTTGGCGCACCGGTTTCTCGATGAACCCGTGGTAGAGCCCGAGGTAATACGGCAGAAGAAAAACGGTGCCGGCCGCGAGCTCGCCGCCATTGCCGCCATAATCCAACGTCCATGGATCCGTGTTCCAATGGTTGAAATGGCGATTCTCAACCGGGAGGACTTTGCCGTTGACCCGCTGGCCGCGGCGGCGCCGATCGGGTGTGTCCAGATCGATGGAACGGACTCCGGGCAACGAAACAAGATCGAGCCGATGGCTGTTCTGATGGGGCCAGTTCAGGCGGTCGAGCGAGAATCCGTAGAGCGTTTTCATGGCGTCGTCCTGCCAGCCCGGCCACGGTCGGAGCGGGAACCGGCCCCATTGATTGGCCGTCGTGGCCGCCAGGTTGTGGGCTGCGTAGGCGAAATTGAAAAACGGATTCATCTCCGGCGCGTCGTTCACCCAATAGCGAAAGAACGAATAGCGGATCATGCCTTTGAGCGCGTCGTCCTTGGAACAGCGCAAAAGCGTGTAGTAACACATGTAGGCCATTTCGTCGTCCGATTGATTGCCGGACCCCGGCCCCTGCTGGACTTTCGGATACATGGCATTGTGGGCGTAACCATGCTGCTCGATCAGCTCGCGGGAGGCCTGGCTATATTTCTCATCGCCGGTCACGTGGGCGGCCACGGCTAGATAGGTGAGAATGCTCAGCGAATTGAGCCCGCGTTCCGGCCACCATCTCGGATCGCGATTGAGAAAATGCGGACCATAAACGGCCCAGCGGGTGGGGCGGCCATCGTGATCAATGAGGACGAAGCGGTGGGTCAGAAGATGATCGGTCACATCTCGAACGACCTCGCGCACCCGCGCCTTCTCGGCCTCGGTCTCCGCGCAGAGATCGTGGTAGAGAGCGTAGAAGAAATAGTGGCCGTCCAACTCATCGCTGCTCGTGTCGGATTTCCAGAACCATTTTCCATCCGCGCTCTTCGGCCAGCGCGGCTCATAGGCTTTCCACAGCGCATCGCTCTTTTGCTCTTCCCGATCTCGCTCGATCCGGCCCACGTTCGGATCCGGCCATTCCACCGGGCGAATGGTGCGGGCGATGTAACCGTGGGGCGGGGCGGGCGTGCCGCCTTGGGTGACTTTCTGGAGGAAGCGCAGGGCTTCGAACGCTCGGAGAGCCCGCTCCTTGGCTTTGGGATCCTGCGTCGCGCCGTAGGCAAAACATTCGCCCGCGCCGTACATGCCGGTCCAAAGCCCGTCATTATCGCTGTCCTGCGGATCGGCGCTCGATCGGTCCGCGGGTCGGCGCAGATGGGCTTCCGCGACGTAACCGAACGGGGTGCGCTTGATAAACCGTTCGATCTCCTGTTCATAGATCTCGGCCTTTTCGGGTAATGACATGGCCCGGCGCTCGATCAGCCCGACCCCGCCCGCCGTGGCGATCCAGGCCTGAGCTTGCGGATCGACGGCCACCTGGGCCACGTCGTCGTGCGGCAGCCATCGCGGCCCCTGCCGGTAGTGCCATTCCTGGCCGTCGAAGCGAACGACTCCCAACCTCGTGCTGAACCAGATTTCGCCGTCCGGGCCCGCCGCCATGCCGGTGAAGTCGTTCCAGGGCAAACCGTCTTTGCCTTCGTAGAACTTCCATCCGGCGCTGGTCTGGCAGCCCACACCGGCCTTCGTCGCGAACCAAAGCTGGCCCTTCGAGTCGAACGCGACTCCGTGGACATCCTCGACCGCCCAGGCCCGTCCGCCGGGATCAACGATTCCGATCGGTTGCCAGCCGCGCTCGCGCTGTTGAAACAAGCCGCCGCTCGAGGCGACCACCAACGTGCCGTTCGTCGCCAGGGCAATTTGATGGACCCGATAACGGCTCGGCCAACCCAGGGAGGATAGCTTTCCGTTGATGACGCTGTAAGGATCACCCGGAGTCGCCAGGAAATTGGTCGTCCCAAAGCGGATCACCTGACGGATCTCGCTGGCGTTTAGTGCAACCTTGATCGGTTGCCCTTGAGAATCGGCGAAAACGAATTCGTCGGTCTTCGACGCGGCGAGCTTGATGTTGTCTTGCCAGCGTCCGTCCCGCCATTCGAACCAGTGTCCGGCCGCGTGGGCGCGGATGGCGCCGCCCGGCGCGAGATCGATCAACTGGATGGCGCCGGCGGGCAGCCCGTTTTGGTCATTGAACTTCCGGGCGATTTCCTGGCGAAACCGTTGCGGCGCCGGAGTGAGATCGGTGGCGGCACGGACGGAAGTTGTGACGGAGAACGAGAGTAACACCAAACAAGCGAGCTTTTTCATAATGCGGTTCACCCAGAGCCTTACTGCTGGACGCGATTGCATCGGCGTGCGCCGGAAGGAGGCACGCTCAACGGGGCCGTGGCCGTGGCCCCATTTTGCCAAGCACCCGTGAGTTCATCGGCTTCCCGCAATGTCCCGTCCGCCCAAGTCAGGCAACTGTTCAGGTTCTTGCCTATGGAGCGAATGGTCACCGGGCTCGGCGGTCCTGGCAAGACCTTTGCCTTCACCTTCAGCAGTTCTCATGTTGACAAGTAGGTAGTCCCGGCTTCAGCCGGTCGCCCCGTGAAAACCGGCTGGAGCCGGGACCACATGCGTGGAACGGACGGTGTCCTGAGTCAAAATGAGAACTTCTGCTTCACCTTTGCCTTCACCCCTGATCGGCGCGTAATTCTCGAAAACCGCGGAATAAGTCTTTCCCGGAGATCTCTCGGACTTCTCCTGTCGGACTTCTCCTTGCCATCGATTCCGCGGCGATTACACTCCGCCCCCGCATGCTCAACCTCAGTGCGCTCAATCCGCAGCAACGCCTCGCCGTCGAGACGATTCGGGGACCGGTGTTGATCCTGGCGGGCGCGGGCACCGGCAAGACCCGGGTCATCACCAGTCGCGTCGCCCATCTCATCGCCCAGGGAGTCTCCCCAGGCCGGATTCTCGGCGTCACCTTCACGAACAAAGCCGCGCGGGAGATGCAGGAGCGGGTCCGGCAGTTATTGCCGCGAAAATCCGCCGGCCCCAAGGAGGACCGGACGGAGCGGCCCACTCTTTGCACGTTTCACTCGCTCTGCGTGCGCATCCTCCGGCAGCACATTGAACGATTGGGCTACAAGAAGAATTTCGTGATCTTCGATGAGAGCGATCAGTTGGGGGCCATCAAAAAGATCATGAGCCAGATCTCCGCCCGGGGCGAGAAGACCGATCCGCGGGCCATCCTCGCGCTCCTGAGCCGGTATCGCAATGGCGGGGCGAGCAACGCCTTCTCCGATCCGAGCGTCGCCGCCCTCGCCGATCATGTGCGGTCGCGCTACGAGACCGCCCTGCACGCCTGCAACGCCGTGGATTTCGATGATCTGATCCTGCTCACGCTTCGGCTCTTCCGCGAGCATCCGGAGACCCTCGAGCTGTGCCGCGCTCAGTACCAATATGTGATGGTGGACGAGTATCAGGACACGAACGCCGCCCAGTTCCAACTGATCCACTCTCTGACCCGCGAACACCGCAATCTCTGTGTCGTGGGCGATGATGACCAGAGCATTTACGGCTGGCGGGGAGCCGAGATCGCGAATTTGCTGGAGATGGAACAGCACTATCCCGAAGTTCAAGTGGTCAAGTTGGAGCAGAATTACCGGTCCACCAACGTGATTCTCACCGCCGCCAATGCGCTGATCAAAAACAACGTCCGGCGTCGGGGAAAACAGCTCTGGTCCCGCAATGGCGAAGGCCAGAAGATTCTCCTCCACACCTTTGCCGATGACGAGGCCGAGGCGCGCGCGGTCGCCGAGGAGATCGAATATGCTCGCCAGATCAAACGGATTCCGTGGTCCGAGCAGGCCATCCTCTTTCGCACCAATATTCAGTCGCGACCGCTCGAGACCGCCTTGCGGCAGGCGGGAGTTCGCTATCACTTGATCGGTGGACAGAGCTACTTCGACCGCCGTGAAATCAAGGATTTCCTCGCTTACCTGAAGCTGTTCATCAATCCGCACGACGATGTCAATCTGCTGCGGGTCGCCAACGTGCCGGCGCGCGGGCTCAGCGACGTGACCATGGAACGATTGCTCGCCGCGAGCCAGGAGAGAAAGGGGTCGGTCTTCGCCGCCATGACGAACCCGGTGGTGCACGGCACGCTCAACGCCAAAGTGCGGGAAAGCGTCACCGCATTTCTCGAACTGATTGACCGAACCCGCGCCGGTCTCGAGTCCACGCCGGCGGGGTCTCTGGGGGCTTGGGCGGAACGGTTCCTCAGTGAAACCGGGTATCTGGAGGAGCTGCGCCGCGCCGAGAAGAATGTGGAAGCCGCCGAAAACCGAATTCGTAATGTCAAGGAATTGGTCGCTTCCCTGGGCCGGGCCGGAGCGGGGAGCCCGAATGCGGTCGAGTGTTTGCAGAACTTTCTTGAGGAGTTGACCCTGGACAATGACCGCGAGGAGAAGGAGCCGGAGGGCGACGCGGTCACGCTTATCACCGTGCATAGCTGTAAGGGCCTCGAGTTTCCCCACGTCTTCATCGTCGGTTTGGAGGACGGGCTTCTCCCCCACTCGCGCTCCAAGCAGGAGGGCACCCTCGACGAGGAACGGCGGCTCTTCTATGTCGCCATCACGCGAGCCATGCGCACGTTAAGCATCAGCCATTGCCAGGCGCGAAAAAAGTACGGCACACCCACGCCGTGTCACCCGTCCCCCTTTCTCCAGGAGTTGCCCGCGGACTTGGTGGAGCACGCGGAAGAACGAGGGAAGCAGCCGGTCACGGTGGAAACGGGAAAGAACATGTTTGCCAGTCTGCGGTCGGCTTTGGGGTGAAGCGGGTTCAGGGGTAGAGCACTTGCACGCGAACGTTGGGCTGGGCGTGCGGCACGGCCAGATAAAGACGCTGGTGACGGCTGTCCCAGGACCACCCGGCTTCCCGGCGCGCCGGCTGAGCCGATTCAGGGAGACGATTTCCGTTGACGAGAACCTCGCGCGGCTTGGGGCCAACCACGAGGGTATGGCTCAGTTCCGCGGTAAAGAAGCGCAACTCAAAACCAACCGCCGAGTCTTCCTGCCGGAGGGCGGTGATGTTGGCTCCGGAGCTCACCACGAGATTCCCGCGATCGCTCTTGAGGATTTGGGTTTTGATGTCGGGATCATGGCCGGACAAGGCCAGCACGTTGACGAGAATGTCTTCCGGATTGAGGAACGCCGGATTGCGCTGTTCGAAATTCGAAATGCTGTCGGGGTAGGAGCCGATCCGCTCGCCGTCGGCGAATTGCTGATGCAGGCCGCTGGCCGTGATCAGCTCGACGATCCGCCGCCAATCGGCGGGTGTGAAATTCAGCGCCAGCGGAAGTGGGGAATCGGTCGGCGCAAGGCGGCTGGTCTCGAGTTCCTGAGCCAAATGAAGGACGTGGTAGGCGTAAACGAGTCCGCACCATTGCACCGGCACGGCCAGCCAGCTATGCGAGTAAAACGTGCTGCCAAAAACGGGAATGGTCGCGCCGAGCATCATCGGACGATTAGGCAGGGTCCAAAGATAGACGAACGGAACTCCGGTTTCCGCCCAGGACACCGCGTCGTGGAGCCAGCGGGTGTCACCGGTGATGCGAAAGCCGTCGTGATAAGCGCGGATGGCGTAAGCGGCGGCCAAGATGTCCGGCTCGTACATCGGACATTCCCAGGTCTGCCCGCCGCGGGGAACGCGAAAATTCTCCATGAAGCGCAAGGATTTCACTCCGGCGGCCAGCGCATCGGCGTCACCGGTTATTCGGGCGTATCGGAGCAAGGTGGCCGACCGATTGGCGCAGGTCCCGAGCACCGAGTCCCCGGTTCGTCCCAGGTCCGCTTGCTCGGCGTTGGCCGGCTGATAGCGCCATCCGCCATCGGGGCGTTGCGAATCGATCAACTGACGAATTTGCCGATCGAGTCCGGCCATGGCTTCGGGAAGGTAACCGTAAAGAAAGGGGAATTCCCATTCCATGATGTGGCAGTTGGCTTTGGACGTGAACAGTCCGGGTCCGCCGTCGCTCAGCATGTTCGCCGCCGCCAAGTCCACCCGCTTTTTGGAATCCGCGCGGGCTGCGGGTTTCTCCGCGACTTGGGAATCGAGCCAGAGCAGCGCGGCAAAACCGGGAGCGTGACTTCCCGCCCAGCCGATGCAATGTCGAAACTTTTCCTGGGCGCTGTCCCAAACGGTCTGGAGAAAACCGGCGCGGCAAACGTCGAGCTCCTCCTGAAAAGTCCGCGGCCAGGGAGTCGGCTTGGGCAGACCGCCCGTACGGCGGATCCATTCTCCCAACGCCGCCATCGCCGGTCCTTTGGAGATCGACAAGTCCGCTTCCAGAGTCACCGGCTTTCCGGCCGCGAGGAGATACGGCCGCGTTGCGCGATCGGCGTTTTCATCGACGAAATCGGGGACGGAAGGGAGAAAGAGAGCGAGACGATGGTTGCGCATGCCTTCATCGAAATTCGGCGAGGCAAATCGCGGAGTGGGGAAAGTGTGTTCACCGTCCCAGCGTTGGAACGGATCCCAGGTCAGGGCGACCGTCAGGTCGGATCGGAGATGCGCGGCGGGAGAGGGGCGCGGGGCCGGCGTCGCTTGATCCTGGAGGGAATCGGGCGTGAAGAAACGGTCGGGATGTTCCGGGGCGCGGCCGCTCTCCGGGCCGATCGTGACCGCCATCATCGGGACGGTGATCTTGTGCGGGTGCGGCGTGCGACGATCGTCGAGCGGTGGCGCGAAGTCGCGGGGATTGGACGAGCGCTCTCCGCCCTGCAGATACTCCAGTCCCGGAAAGAGCCCCCACGACTTCGCCTCGCCTGTCGTCCCTTCACCCACGTAAACATTGGGCCCGCGCAACGCCCGGACCTGGCGCGCTTGATCTGTTTTCCACTCGAACTGCAGGTGGGCCAGCGGCTGGTCCGGCGTCAAGGAGACGCGCAGGCGAGCCTGCCAGGCCACTCCGTCGGCGTCCTGCGCGCTTCCGGAAAATTCGGCCGTCTGGGCGACGCCGGAGTTTCCCGTCGTCATCGGACGAACCCGCTCTGGCCGGATTTCCCAGGTGCGCTCGCCTTCGCGGGTGTCGGAGACGACTTGGATCAAGGGCCGCCACAGCGCCACCGGCGTCCATTCCCCGTCTTGCCGGGCGAACACCTGGGCATAGGCAAAGCCCCGATCCGCCCGGATGAACTCCCACTTGACCGAATCGTTTTGCAGGACGTAACGGTCGGTCGGCGGGCCAAACAGTTCGAGAGAATTTGTCCTTTCGTCGATCGTTCCATCATGAATCAACTGAGCAACCAGAAACACCGGGCCGGCGTTGGTGCCGGTTTTCCAGGTCCATTCGGTGGACCAGGATTCTTGCGGATTCAGCGCGGGCACGGTGTGAGGAGGCAATTTCTCGCCACCCGCGCTCATCCGAACCCAGGCGTTGGGCGGGGCGAGTCGTCCCCGCCCCTCGTTTTTCACTTCCGCGCGCAAGGTCACGGTGTCACCGGCCAGGATGAGCGCCTGCGTGCCGGAGAGGCTGCGGAGTTTGGGTTGGGCCGGATAAGGGACGATCCAAAAAACAGGCTTGGCGGCGTCGGTCTTCTCCATCTCCCAAGCCAGCACGCCCGCCCGGCCCAAGTTGAAATCCTTGACCAGCCAGGCGGTGCCGCTCGGGGAAGCTCCGGCGCTCGGGACGATCCATTCCAAGGGAGCGCTGTTGTCGTCGGGCCTCAAGCGCACCCGGGCGCCCACGGGGGCACGGACGGCGAACGCGCCACTGGCGATGGGCAGTGAGTGTGTGGTCGGCGATGCCAGGTTCGGCCGGCGGCCCGCCCGGAAGTGAAGGAGTCGCGGATTGCCCCACACGGCCCAATCGTAGGTCGTGTTGCCGCGGGCTTCCACCAGGAGCGTCAACTCCGTGCGGCGCCCCGCGAACGAGGTGAGATCGACGCCACAAGATTCCCAACGGCATTCGCGCCAATCTTGGGCGAACACCCGCTGACCCCCGATTTCGACGGCGAAGCGGACCCCATCTTCACCTTTGCCGAATTGGATCCCATCCGCCAGGGCCAGGTCGAAAGCGAGGAGAAGCAAGTCGTTTGGCTCGAGCGGTGGCAGGGCAATCGGATAGGTGACACGCGCGGGACGCTCGACGGATCGTGGATGCTGAAACAAGCCATTCTGTTTCACGCCCCCCGCGATGGCCGGCCGGCGGATGGCCGTGGAAGAAGTCTCTAGGGCTCGGGCGGGGTCGAATTGTTCGAGCAGATCGGCGATCACTTCAACTTGGGCCGAGGTTTGCGCATTCGTCGGAAACACGACGCCGAGCGCGGCGAGGACTGCGATCAGGAAACGGTTCATGGTAGAATATTAAAGGGCTTCTCGTTGTGATCCACGCAGCCGAAGGCCTGGACCACCGCATTCGAATTCAGGATGGTGAGGGGCGAGCTGGCGACGTAATTCCTCATGCGGCAACCGGTCAGGGTGACGGTGAGTTTCTTGTCGCCGCGGATGAGGAGGAAGTCCTGCGATTTGCCGAGGGTGGTCAGAGCGCCGTTGCCGCCGGAGAAGGCTTCGACGTTGGCCAGCGCGGTGTGGCCCTGGCCCTCGATGATGATGGGGTGAATGTCTTCCAACTTGCCGCCAGTATTGGCGATGATCGATCCCTGGGCGATCTGCCAATTGCGATTGAAGGTGCCATCGCCGAGTTTGTGGAGGCCGACGGCCACGCAATCCAGGTTGAAGTTGGACAATTGGCCGTATGTGGCCGGGCCGAGATAAATGCCGCCATAAACGCCAAAGGTGAAGAGATCGATCAGTTGGGCGTTGTCGGTATGATTGATCGCGTAAGTGAACGTCCGGGCCGCCACCACGGCGTCGATCACGGACCGGCTGAAGCCGCCTTTGATGAAGCGTTGGTTCGCCGGGTTGACGTGGCAATGCAGAATGCGCGGGATGTCGTAGCAATAGTCGATGCGGATAAACTCGCCGCTCAAGGGGTAGCCGTAGCAATGTTCGAAAAGAATCTGTTCGCAGGGCCGATTGGGGTTGGCGTTGAAATCCATGGCCAAATATTCACCGTAAAAGGTCAGGGACGAAAGGGTCACGCCTTGAGCGGGCTTCGTTTTCGAAACCTGGATGGTGGCGGGATAACGAATGATCTTGGAGGGATCGTTCAGGGTCTGGCGCGGATACCAGAATTGCAGCCCGCGCAATTGAGTCGCTCCTTCCACGGTGATGAAGGGCTCGGTCTCATCCTCGATCCGCAAGACGCTGCCCACGGGTTGCGGCTTGTCCGGATGCCGCGTGCCGCGCCCGACGGGTCCGTGGACGCCGATCAACGAGGCGTTGGCTCGCAGCACCAAGCCTCCGGCGACCGGGTAGGGCTCGTCGGTGGGCTCGACAAAAAGAGCGGCCCCGCGGGCCGCCGCCCAGTCAATGGCTTGTTGCAGCGCCGCTTTGTTCGCGGCGGCGGAATTGGTCGGATCAACGCCGAAGTCGCGAATGTTTTTGTAAGCCGCGGAAACCGGGTCCACGGCGCGCGCCGCGGTGACGATGAAGAGGAGCGCCGTGATGAGGGCGACGTGGACGGTTGGAGCGTTTCCGGAAACCAGCCTGCGCGCCAGTGCCTTGGCGTGCCCGAGCCGTCCGGTGCTTTGATCGGATGAGGGCAAAGCGCTAGATTGCCGCACTCCAAAACCTGGCAGTTCGTGGGTCGGGAACACCTCCAAAGATTGGACGCGAATCGGTGCCATGAACTTGAAGGTGCAATGGGGAGCGCGGGCGTCTCGCCTGCCGGGTTCGGCGTCCCGCCGAACCCTCTTCGACGCGCACCGCGCTGGTTCCGGTCGGCGAGACGCCGACCGGTGCAGCCGGGACGGCCGCGCTCCCCGATCAAAAAACCATGATCCATGGAAAGAGAACGTCGGTTGTGAAAAGGTGTAATTATTCATAGGTATCTTCCGGAGTTCGGTGGGTCGGCCCGCCAATCTTCCATTCGAACGAGGGGATTATCAGGACAGACCGTGGACCGTCGAGTTGGTTCCCTGATGGGCGGGCAAACCTCAAAATGTATAGGTGACTTTGGTGAATATGCTTTTGCCCGGCTCGTCGCCATTGTCCACGTCATTGAACACCACATACCAGTTGGTGTTCTTCAACACCTTCCAGCCGTAGATGACGCTGATATTATGCAGCCCGTTCTTGCGGTGCTGCAGCGAGGTCTTGAGCCACATGTCGTCGGTGAAATAATAATCGAAGACCACGCGATTGAGCCAGACGGTTTCCGAACCGAGGAGCGGCCGGTCTTCGAAGCGAATGGTGAACTCATAGCGGATGGGAAGGCGCTCGAACGGCTTGAACGGCTTGGCCAGGCGCAGTTCGTCGTAATCAGTCTTTTCGAACCGGCCGCCGCCCCAACTCACTTCGGCCGATTTCCAGAAATCCGAAATGAAAAGTTGGAGGCCGGCGGAGGTGCGCGGGTTATGATGGGGCGCGTGGTAATCCTCGTTCCGCGCCGCCCAAACTCCGAGGTCGTTGGGGAAGACCACGCTGCCGGTGACGCCATGATCGCGCAAGGCCGTCGCGCTGTCGTCGTTCTCATAGTACTGCGTGCCGTAGGTCAGGCGCAGGCGTTTGTACCAGCGCTTGTCGGAATCATGGGTGTAGCGGGCGATGAAGGACGGTCCGAAGATGTTGCGGCGGGGGATGTAGCCGAGCATCGGATTGAACCCCTCGCTGATGGCTTGGTAACCGAGGTTGAATTCCCAGGGATAAACGTTGTAGATGAGGGTGGAATCCCCCAGGAAATCGACGCGGTCCTTGGCGATGCGACCCGCGGCATCGGTCAGGCGATCTTCGGCGCCGGATAGCTGAAAGCTGTAACGCCAGGCATCGGTGAGCATGAAATAGCCATCCGCGCTCACCACCCGGGAATGGCCGCCCGCAAATTCCGAATCGGCCGCGTAATAGACCAGCGACGATCGTTCCTTCACATTTTGCAGGAGGCGAAAGACGGAGCTGTTGCCCTCGAAACGCCCATCATGGGTCATGTCGCCTTGAAGATTTAGAAAGGTGAAGTTGTAGCCATTCCATTGCCCGCTCGCTTTGGCGCCGGCCGTAATGTCGGAGAATCGCCGACTGTAATAAAGCCGATGCGGCATGCGCATGAGTTCGTCTCCCTCTCGAAAAAAAAGACGCTTTTCCGGCAGAAACCGTTCCGTGTCGCGCAGCTCGATGGTGTCGTCATCGGATTCCACCTGGCCGAAGTCCGGGTTGATCGTCCACGCCGTGGTGATGGCCGGAGTCAGGCGAAAGCTCACGTCGAGACCGGTCTGGAAAAACGTGTCGGTGTCGCCGTCGAAGTCGGTCCGGGTGCTGATGTAGGGGGAGAATTCCCAGTTCCGCTTGAACTCGGTCTCGGCCAGATCGAGTCCCGTCAGATGGCCGAAGTGGCGCGGCTTGTAGAAATCCGTGGCATTGAAACTCCAGAAACTGGTCACGTCCGTCCGGCGCAGGCAGCGGGTGATGTTGAAGCCCCAGGTCTGTCCGTTCTTCCGTTCGTAATTCATGATCCCAAACGGAATCTTCATCTCAAAGACCCAGCGGTCCTCCAGAATCTTGGCCTCCAATTCCCATTCCGCCGACCATCCATAATTGAATACGCCCGAGGGTCCTTCATTGGCATCGGCGCGCGTCCCGAGCGGATTCGAGAAAAAAGCGTATTTGGAGCGATGCGTGTGCGGTGGGTCGAAGTGAACTTCGATCCAATCATCGCCCGTGAACGAACGGTCCTCACGCCGTTCCGTGGCGTGAATCTCCGCCATGTTGGTATCGAGGCACTCGACCGCGATGTAAAGGTGAGTCTTGGTGTAGGCAACGCGAATCAGGGTCTGTTCGTCAGCCGGTTGTTGAGTGCGTTGATCGATCATCCCGGCGGCCACCGGCGCGTCTTTCCAGAACGGTTCGTCCAGCACCCCGTCCACCGTGAGCGGCGCGTCCACCTTGATGGCGCGCATCGACGGCACATTCGGTCCGGGATGCTCGTGGCCTGGCACCGGATCAATCTGAACGAGAAAGATGAGCAGGGCCCACCCCGCTTGATGGAGAGGCCGAAAGCAGGATCGAGTTTGTGGCATAGCGCGGCCGTGAGTGAACCCGGTCCACGACTTTCGCGCCTTGATGCAAATCAACCCAAGGGAAGGCTCTCGAGTTCCAGGGCGACCGAGGCCGCTGATGGAAGCTGAATCGTCACCTCGAGACCGGAGGGCGAGCGATTCCGGCAACTGACCGTGCCATGGCAGGACTCGATGCAGGTCTTGACGATGGCAAGGCCGAGGCCGACGCCTCCGGTGGCGCGGTCCCGCGAGGCGTCCACGCGATAGAACGGGTCGAAGATCCGGGCCAGATCGGACTCCGAAACTCCCGGACCGCAATCCGCCACGCGCACGACCACGACGTCGCCGTCCCGGGTGGCGGAGACGGTGATGGGGCCCGCGGAACCGGCGTAGCGGATGGCATTGCGCAGGAGGTTGGACAAGGAACGGAGGAGCAGTTCCGGTTCCGCCATGACGTGAAGATCCTCGGGCACCTCCACCTGGATGGACATGCCTTCCACGGCTTCGCGGCCGACGGCTTTCGCGATCACGGCCCGGACCGAACAGGGCCGCGGCTGGATCGTGGAGGGACCAAGGGAGGCTTTGGAGAACGAGAGCAATTCGTTGACGAGACCGGCAATATGCTGGGCCTTGTCGAGCGCGGCCTCGACGTAGGGTTTCTGTTTGTCGTCCACTCGCTGGTCGAGAATGCCGAGCGCGACTTGCAGGCGGGCCAGCGGCGAGCACAGCTCGTGGGCGACGTCGCCAAGGAAGCGCTTTTGTCCGGACACGAAACCGGCCAGGCGGGCCGCCATTTGATTGACTGCCTGGCCGAGCAACCCGAGTTCATCCCGGCGAGCCGCGTTGACGCGCACGTCAAACCGGCCCTCGGCGATTTGGCGGGTGGCTTCGGTCAATTGTGAGATGGACCGGGTCATGCCTCGGAGCAGCGGGAGCCAAAGCAGAGCTGAGAAGACAACCGCGCCCATTCCCAGAGCCAGCCAGGGCCTGACATCAAAGAATAATCCACCGCCGCTCAACGAATCCGACATGGCCAGGAGAGTGGCCGGCATGGGCCGAGGCTGGCCGGGTTCGTTCAAGACGAGACGGACCAAGACCCAGTAGCGCGAAGGGTTGGCGGTGTGCAGCATGAATTTGGGATGCGGTCCGCGCGGGCCTTGGGGCATCGGCGGGCTCAATCCAGGCTGCGCCTCGCGAAAGGGCGGACCGCGCCAGGGCGGCGGACCGAGCCCGGGCCGGTTGCGTGGCAGCGGACCCAGGCCCGGTTCATCGCGGGGCTGGCGCAACCCGATCGGACCCTGGCCGCGCTGGTCCGGGAGACGTTGGCGCACCTCTGGGGGCAACGAAACGGTCTCGCCGGCCAGGGGCATTCCATCACCCCGGAACATCGAGAACTCGAGCCGATAGGCGCGATTGAATCGTTGGAGGACGCCGTTCCATTCGGAGCGCGGGCGGTCATTTAAGTCCAAAACAATCAGATCGCTGAGCGCTTCAATACGCTGGTTGGCGCTGCCCGATAAAAGCCAGTCCGGAGCGAACCGAAATTGGGCGCGGAAGAGCGTGGAGCAGGCGGCGGCCAACAGAATCAGATTCAGGAAAAACCAGACCAGGACCTTGGTATAAATGGGAAAGCGCGGCCTCATGGGGTGTCCGATCTCACATCGGGGCTGGATTGATCAGCATGTAACCCACCGCCCGGATGGTCCGGATGAAACGCGGATTCTTGGGATCATCGCCCAGCTTCTTGCGCAGCGACCAGACGTGAACATCGATCGATCGATCGAACACGTCGTAATCTCGTTCGGCAATGTCTTCCACGAGTTGCTCGCGTGATTTGACCCGGCCGCGCGAACGGGCCAAGCTCGCGAGAAGATCAAACTCGAGCGCGGTCAGATCCAAGGCGCGATCACCGAGGACCGCCGCCCGGGTGTCCGGATTCAAGCGCAGTGGCCCGACCACGATCTCGGGCGTCTCCCCGTCCTCGGCATCGACGGCGGCCCGGGCGGCGCGGCGGGTGACGGCGCGCAAGCGGGCCAGGAGCTCGCGCGTGGAAAATGTTTTCGGCAGATAATCATCCGCGCCGATTTCCAAGCCGACAATCCGGTCAGCCTCTTCCCCCCGCGCCGTCAGCATCAGGACCGGCACGGCGGAGCCAGCTCGAATCCGTTTGAGAACTTCAAAACCATCCAATCCGGGCAGCATGACATCGAGGATGACCACGCTGAACGATTCGTGGAGCGCTCTCTCCAATCCCTCCGGTCCGGTGTGCGCGGCGCTGACCGCATAGCCGAGCGGCTCCAAGTAGTCCCGGATCAGCCAACAGAGCTCGCGGTCATCATCGATCACCAGCACCCGCATGCCTCCGCTGGGCTCGTGCTCCGTCGGTTTGTTTTTCGGTGGACCTGACATCATTTCGGTCGCTGCCCCGGATCGCGGCGCAATTTGCGGGCTCGACAGAACCCAGGTTAATCTGGAAAATCAGATATATCCGCAAATTTAACCAACTCTTAACAAAATTCCCCCTTCCTCCCAATGAAACCTTAACAGTCGCCCCGTCTAGTAGATCGAAATGATGCCACGGCATTTGAACCGGTGGCCGAGTTTTGAGCAGGTGACCGTAACAACAATTCACCAAGCGAAAGGCAAATACAGATGAAAAACAAAGTCATGATCACGGCGCTGACCCTGGGATTGTCAGCGCTCAACGCCATAGCCCAGGCCGAGGGCGATGCCCCGAAACAAGAAGGGAACGCGCCTCAGCCTCGGGACGAATCGCGCGTGGAGCGGGATTCAAACCGTCCCGAACCGGCGCGCCGACGAATCCAGGAGCGGGATCAGGCCCCGCGCCCGGAAAACGAGCGCGGAGATCGAGTGCGACGGGAAGAAGGAGACAGCAACCGCCCGCCGGATCGAGTGGAACGACCCAATTCAGGCGGACCGGATCGTCCGGACAACCGGACCAATCGCGAAGGTCCCGGACCGCGTCCCGAGGTTCGACGCCCAAGCCCGGACGAGCCTCGCGCCCGCATGGAGCAGTCGCCTCGGGGCGAAGGACCTTCTCTAAGACAAGATGGCCGCAACTCCGGAGAGGGTGGCCCGCGCGCTCTCAATACCGACCAGCCGCGTCCGCGGGTTTCTGGAGCCGGGCCGAGCCCGATGCGCCCCAACATGGATGGCCCTGGCGGACCTGGCGACCGCCCAGAAGCTCGAAACAACGGCGGTAACTCCCAGAATCGGGGTCCAGATCGGGGTCCAGATATGAGCCCGCGGGTCGAGGGTCCCAACCAGCCGCAACAACCAGGACCTGGCCGTGGTCCTGGTCCGATGGCTGGCGACAACCGCGGTCAGGGCAAATCTGCCGACCGCGCCCCGGGTTCTGGTCCGGGCTTCCGCGCCCAAAGCAATGGTCCTGAGAAACAGGGTCAGAACATGGGTCCGCGGGTCGAGGGACCTAACCGTCCGCAACAACCAGGACCTGGCCGTGGTCCTGGTCCGATGGCTGGCGACAACCGTGGTCAGGGCAAATCTGCCGACCGCGCCCCGGGTTCTGGTCCGGGCTTCCGTGCCCAAAGCAATGGTCCAGAGCAACGTCAATCCTCCAATCAGCCGAATCAACCGCCGCAAGTCGGTCGGCGCGCCGGGATGGGTCCAGGTGCCGGGATGGGTCCCCGTGATGGGATGGGTCCCCGTGATGGGATGGGTCCCCGTGATGGGATGGGTCCGATGCGCCGTGGTTGGGGCGGTCCTGGTGGGCCGGCCAATCGTGGTCCGGCGGCCGGGCCAGGTTTCCGTTCCCAAGAGCAAGGTCCAGGCTATGGTCCGGGTCCGAATGGAATCGGCGGAGCGCGGTCTTTGGCGCCGGGCCGCGGAGTCGGTCCGATGGCTCGCGGCTTCAACGGTCCGCGCGGACCGATGGATCGATTTGAGGCGCCGGGACCGCGATCCCAGTGGCCGGGACAGGGACAGGGTTATGGCCCGAGGGTGAACCGATTTGGCGGGCCGGGGCCGTGGGCTCCCGGACAAGGATTCCAATTCCGGGGTCGCGGTCCAGGGTTTGGCCCGCGCGCCGAGGTTGGTCCGATGGCCCGCGGTCCCGGTGGACCGGGCTGGCGCATGGACCGATCAGAACCGCGCATCCGGCCTTTTCCGTCCGCGCGCCCTGGCAACCGCCAGCCCGCGTGGCGTGGTGAGAGCGGTCCGCAGGGTCCGCGGGCCGATGTGCTGCGTCCGATTCGGCCCGGGGTGGGCGGCAAAGATCGGCTGGACCGCCAGGCGACGCGTGAACGGAAGAGTGAGCTGAAACGGGAACTCCGCGAACTTCGAGGCGACCGTGGCCCGGAACGACGTGAACCTCGGCGGGCGGAGAGCCCGCAACAGGGGCAACCCCGTCGCGAGCGCTGACCGGTTCAATAGTCCGGCCGGCGGCTCGGCGGAACGCCGGTCCGAAGTAATTGGAGTCATGGGACACAGCAGTCTGTGTCCCTTTTTCTATTGAGGTGGGGCGAGACTCTGTCGAAAAGGAAAAGGTGTCAGTTCCTAGTTTATTCAACTTTCAGCCCTCCCGCTTTTTTGCGGTG
>CAYHFE010000092.1:0-17565 GCA_964355375.1 uncultured Verrucomicrobiota bacterium | reverse complement strand
GCAGTTTGCTCTCCGTCCCGAGGGTGCCGGTCGGGTGGACGGCGGCACTGGGCCGCCGGATTTAGCCGACAAGCGGCGGTTTCTCCATTATGGAGTAACAAAAACCCAACCGGATACCGCTATGACCTGTCCGTTCTCCAAGCCGAGTTTTCCCTCACCCAGGTCTGGAAACGCGGCGTCCACGGGCGCTGTTTCTTCGAAGAAGTCATCCGTGAGAATATCGATTGGGGCCTTCCTGGACAGGTGCAGTTGATCTTTGACCGCAAGATGCAAAGGAAAACTGCCACCGACGGCCGATGCCGGACGCGCATCATTACCGAGGGGGTTACTCCCTCCTTGCACGTCTACTATAAGAACACGCACCTCAAGCAGTATCACAAGGAAGGCCGGGCTTTGCGCACCGAGACCACCATCAACAACACCTATGACTTTGGTGTGGGTCGACGCCTGCACAACTTGCCCAAGCTGCGGGAGATTGGCTTCGCTGCCAATCGGCGTGTCCTCGAGGTGGAAAAGGTCACCCATGATTGCCACCTCGGAACCCAGGCCTTCCACAAGTTACAGCAGCCGATCCAGGTCGAGGATCAGCGTGCTTCCGCCCTCCGCTTCGGAGACCCTCGTGTCCAGGCGCTCTTGGCGGTCTTGGTTCTGTTCTGCCTCCAACCCGAAGGTTTCTCCAATAAACAACTGCGGCCATTGATTGCGCAGTTCCTCGGGTTGGCCGAGTCAGACATTACTCCAGGCCGCAGGAGCTATGATCTCCGGCGACTACGTCTCCACGGGCTCATCGAAAGAAAGCGCCGCACCCAGCGTTATCGCCTGACCGCACTCGGACTGAAGACCGCCCTATTTTATTCGCGCACTTACCAGCGCGTTATCCGTCCGGGTCTCTCGCTTCTGGAGCCTCGCCCGCCAGAGTCCCACTCCAAACTCTCCCGGGCATTCCAAAACTTTCCAACCGAACTCGCTGACTACTTTGCACAACAGAAGGCTGCTTGAAAAAAGTTGGCTCAAATACAATCACTTTCAAGAGTCAAGGACTCTAGAAAGGGCTCGCCTTCCGGGACCAACCGGACCGCTGTGCGGGCCTGCTGCTCCCAATTCGCTGGATCCGTCGCGGTCGAAGCGCAGGCTTTCTCAATCGCGTCGCACAGCGATGGATTCCGCCTCAGCCGGTCGGCGAGCGCGCGCAGGGCAGCGTTTCGCTGTGTCGCCAGGAGGTCTTCCCCCTGCAACAAGCCAACGAACTCATACGGGTCGCGGGGGCGCACCGCATCGTTGTAGTAGTGCGCCAACCGGCGGACGCCATGGGCAAACGGGATGAACTCCTCCCAGTACGTCTTCGTCCACTGCCGGACTGAGGCCAATCGCTCCTCGATCGCCTCCGCCAGTTGCTCCGGAGTGCGGGTTTCGAGATCCTCGCCGGCCAGGCGGTATCCTTCCGCCTCCAGTGCGGGAATCAACTCCTCCGCCACGCGCGTCCGCAGTTTCCGCAGGCGCGCCATGCCGGGCCGCAGCGTCAGATACCAGCCCCGTTTGTCATCCCCAGCGGGGGCGACCGTCTTAATGGGGCGGGCCTGAAGCAAGGTGAATCGCTCGCGGCAGCCAGTCCACTCGATATCCGGCGGCCAGCCGAAAAGCGACTCCACCGCTTCCAGCACGCGCAGCAAATGACTCAGATCCTGCTCGGCCAGCAGCGGCGAGGGTGTGACGGCTTGCTCCCGGCGGCCCGGTTGCCACTCGAGGATATTGCCGTCGGAGGGTCGTAGCAGCCACCGGTCGGGATCAATCTGTCCGTCAACGAGTCCGGCGCAAAGTCCCGGCACGGCTTCCACCATCGCAATCTCACTGGAAGGCTGCCGCGGATCGCAGCCGAAAGCCACGCCCGAGACCGCCTCGGTGCGCACGGCCTGCACCAACACCGCCATCCGGCTCCGCGCCGGATCGAGCCCAACTTCGCGCCGATACAGCATGGCTGCGTCAGACCACAAGGAGGCCCAGACCAAACGCAAGGCATCCATGACCGCCCCGCATCCCACCACCCCCACGTACGATTCATGCAGCCCGGCAAAGGAGCGGTGCGCCGAGTCCTCCCCGGGCGCCGAAGACCGCACCGCCCAGGCGATGTTGGAAGGACACGACGCCAGCGCCTCACCGACCGCCGCCGAGACCTCGGGGGGAACGGGGTGAGCCAGGAAACCAGAACGGATTCGCAGGGCCGCGTCCCAAATCTCCTCCCAACGCATATCCTCGAATCGCTTGCGATCCAGCTCCATCCGGATCAAGCCCGCCAGCCGCGACTCGACCAGGAAAAGATCGTAGGCTCGAACGGTCACGCAGAAGCCCGGCGCGACGGGCTGGCCGGCCTTGGCCAACGCTCCCAAGCGCGCCGACTTCGCTCCCACGAGCGATTCATCGGACTGGGTTACCTCCGCCAGCGGGATTACGAAGTGCGGTTGGGAATCCACTGCCGGACCTCTTGAAAATGGCAGACGTGAAAATAGCGCACCACTTCGACGCGAAACAGGGCCGACGATTCCGCCAGCGCGACCAGCGACCCGTAGGGCTGCGAGTCGCTCTGCGTGCACAACACGCCGTAGGACTGCCCGTGAATCAAGCGCCCGATTCGCTTGGCCAGATCGGTTTCTTGACCCTCCCCACCAGTTCCCCGCGTTGCCGTCGTCGCGCTCATCGTGGATTTTAACGGCATCATAGGCAGCCGCGGCTGAACAAGCGTAAACCACTCACCGCGACGTAACTTCCAGAAAGCTTCTACCTTGCCGGCCTTCTGCTCCCGCCGTAAAGTCGCGGTCGAAAGCAAACTGACTCGAACATCCACAGTTCACCCACTCGACCATGAATCCGAACTCCATCCCGTCCTCTCAACTCCTCGACGCCTTGCGCTGGCGCTATGCCACCAAGGCGTTCGACGCGAAGCGAAAGATCCCAGCCGAGATCTGGTCGGCGCTCGAAGAGAGTCTGGTGTTGTCACCCTCGTCATTCGGTCTGCAACCGTACCGGTTCCTGCTCATCCACGACCCCGCCACACGAGAACGGCTCTTGCCGCATGCCTGGGGACAGCGCCAGGTCGTGGACGCATCGCATTTCGTCGTTTTCGCCGCGCGCACCAGCGTGACGGAGGCGGAGATTGACATCTTCATCGCCCACATCGCCCGCACCCGTGGCGTCACGCCCGAATCCCTCGCCAGCTATCGCGGCATGATGACGGGCACGCTCCTGGGTGACGGTTTCAAGCCGATGGCCGCGCACTGGACAGCGCGGCAGGTGTACATCGCCCTCGGCAACTTGCTCACCAGCGCAGCGCTGCTGGGCATTGATGCGTGCCCGATGGAAGGCTTTGTCCCGGCGGAGTTTGATAAGGTGCTGGGGCTTCCGGCGCAGGGGTTGGCAGCAGTGGTCTGCTGCGCCTTGGGTTATCGGCACGCCGACGACAGATATGCGGTCGCCCCGAAGGTCCGTTTCCCCAAGTCCGAACTCGTGAAGAGGCTCTGAGCCGGGCCATTCGGGGTCGGCACGTGAAGGGTTGACCGGACTGCGCCCTTCCTGCAGCTTGACTCTCGTATGGATGTCCTGACGCTATCGCGCCTCCAGTTCGCCGCGACGATTTCGTTCCACTACATCTATCCGCCGCTGAGCATCGGGCTGGGGGTGATGCTGGTGATTTTCGAGGCGCTCTGGCTCAAGACGAAGAACCCGCTTTACCACCAGTTGGCGCGGTTCTGGACGCGCATTTTCGCGCTGACGTTCGCGATCGGCGTGGCGACGGGCATCGTGATGGAGTTCGAGTTTGGCACAAACTGGGCCAGCTACTCACGCTATGTGGGCGACGTATTCGGCAGCGCGCTCGCGGCGGAAGGCATCTTCGCCTTCTTTCTCGAATCCGGTTTCCTGGCGATCCTGCTGTTCGGCTGGGACAAGGTCGGGCGCAAGCTGCATTTCTTCGCCACGTGCATGGTCTGTCTGGGCGCGCACTTCAGCGCCATCTGGATCGTGGTGGCGAACTCCTGGATGCAAACGCCCGCGGGATTTCACATCGTGGGTGAGGGATTGAAGGCCCGCGCCGAGATCACCGACTTCTGGGCGATGGTGTTTAATCCTTCCTCGATGGATCGGCTGTTTCACACCTTGTGCGGCGCGTGGCAGGCGGGCGCGTTTCTCGTCGTCAGCGTCAGCGCCTGGTACCTGCTGAAGAAGCGCCACCTGGAGTTCGCGCGGGCTTCTTTGCGCGTCGGGTTGGTGGTGAGTTTGGTCGCGTCGCTGCTGCAGTTGGTCAGTGGGCACGACAGTGCCAAAGGGGTGGCCAAGAACCAGCCCGCCAAGCTGGCCGCGTTCGAGGGATTGTACGAAACCAGGACCAACGCGCCGTTGACCCTGTTCGGCTGGGTGGATGAGAAGAGCGAGACCATCCAAGGAGGAGTGGCCATCCCCGGGATGCTGAGTTGGCTGACCCACGGCGATGCCAGCAAGCCGGTGCAGGGTTTGCGCGAAACGCCGCCGGAGAATCGCCCGCCCGTGAACCTGACGTTCCAGTTCTACCACGGCATGGTGGCCATTGGCTTCGGCATGATCGCGGTGGCGGCGCTTGGCTTTCTCTACTTTTGGCGGGGTTCACTGTTTGAAAAACGGTGGATGCTCTGGGTGCTGGTGTTGGCCGTCCTTGGCCCGCAACTGGCCAACCAGCTCGGCTGGTTTGCCGCGGAACTGGGCCGTCAGCCGTGGATTGTCTATGGCCTGATGCGCACGTCCGAGGGTTTGTCGGCGGTGGTCCAGGCGGAAGCCGTCCTGGGGTCGTTGATCCTGTTCACGGTGCTCTACCTGCTGCTCTTCGCCGTGTTCGTCTATCTGCTCAACGACAAGATTCAGCATGGACCGGACGACCGGGATCTGACGCCGACGGGTAAGCTGGCGCTGCCCTTCAAGGCTTGAACCCCGAATGTCCTTCCCGCCATGAACTTCGGCCACCTCGATCTTAACACCGTCTGGTTCATCCTCATCGGTGTGTTGTTCACGGGCTACGCGATGCTCGACGGCTTCGACCTGGGCGTCGGCGCACTGCACTTGTTCACAAAGAAGGACGAACACCGCCGCCTGATGCTCAACGCCATCGGGCCGGTGTGGGACGGCAATGAGGTCTGGCTCGTAACCGGCGGCGGCGCGTTGTTCGCCGCGTTTCCGAACGTCTATGCCACGGTCTTCTCGGGCTTTTACCTCGCGTTTGTGCTCCTGCTCGTGGCGCTCATCTTCCGCGCGGTCGCCATCGAGTTCCGCAGCAAGCAGCCGATGGGCTGGTGGCGGCGGATGTGGGATGTGGGTTTTGCGGGCGGCAGCATCCTGTCGAGCCTGCTCATTGGCATTGCGATGGGCAACATCGCCTGGGGCGTGCCGATTGACGAACGCGGCGAATTCGCCGGCACCTTCCTGGGCCTGTTGCGCCCGTATCCGCTGCTGGTCGGCGTCACCACCTTGGCCCTCTTCATGATGCACGGCGCGATCTACGCCGTGATGAAAACCGAGGGTGAACTGCACGCCCAACTTCGCGGCTGGATCAAGAACTGCATGATCTTCTTCATCATCTGTTACGCTGTGACGACGATGGCCACGCTGCTTTACGTGCCGCACATGGCCGCGCGCGTGCGGGCGAACCCGTGGCTCTTCAGCGTGGCGCTCGTCAACATGCTTGCCATCGCCAACATCCCGCGCGAAATCCACCACGGTCGCGACGGGCGCGCGTTCATCTCCTCGTGCGTGGCGATGATGGCGCTGATGGGTTTGTTCGGCCTGGAGATGTTTCCGAATCTGGTGCTGAGCAACCCGGAGTTGGCTCACAGCCTGACCATTTACAACGCGGCCTCCTCCCCCAAGACGCTGGGCATCATGCTCACGATTGCCATCATTGGCGTGCCGATCGTACTGGCTTACACGGTGAGCATCTACTGGATTTTCCGGGGCAAAGTGAAGCTGGACCGGATGAGTTACTGAAGGCGACCTGGCCAGCGCGAATAAAACGTAACCGTTGCGCGAAGCCCCACTGCCGAACCAGTCCGCACGCCGTGATCCACCCAGGCGTGAGGACCGATCAGTGCCCGCCCAAGAGAGAGGCCCGGGCGAAGGCCCATTTGTCAATCGTCAGACACCCGAAGGGCAAACCCAGCGTGCGCGACCACCCATTCAGCGGTCCAGATGGCTCAAAACCCCCGATGGGAACGTCGCTCAGGCTGAGTTCAATCTCCTCTGGCATCAGGCACGCCAAGCTTGCGAATGCGCCTTCCGAAGCGTTGGCAAGCAATTCCCTCAAGGGCAATTGACCTAGAGCCAACAGCCCGCCACGGCCGGCGATCTCGAACACGCACCCTCGCGCGTCCGAACGCAGACGTGCGGCGATCTGGTTCGACGTGCTGCTTTACGATCTGACCAGCACCTATTTTGAGAGCGATCCGCCGTTGGGCCAAGGGGACAAGCGGAAACACGGTTACAGCCGGGACAAGCGACCGGACTGCGTGCAAGTGGTCATCGGATTGATTGTCACGCCGGAGGGCTTTCCCTTGGCTTACGAAGTGATGGCGGGCAACACCATCGACAAGCCAGACTCATCCTGCCATCAAGAACTCGAAATCCTGTTGCGCTGGACCAGTGCGCCCCACCATACGACGGGGTACGAATGCTTCGCCCGGTGCGTGAACGACGGAGCCTCTTACGTTCAGGTCGTCCGGTGGGAAGGCCCACTCGGGAAGTTCACGCCACCCTGCGCGTGTCCTTCGCGTCGGTGAGCTTCTCGGCTCCCAGATACCACTCCGGGCAGCCTCCCCTCACCCTCTGGGCGGTCTGGGCCCAAGAGATCGACCCTCCGCACGGGTCCAAGCCCTCGAACGCCTGGCCTGGTATGTCAAACGCTGGACCATCAAAGAGTTTCATCGCGTGCTCAAGAGCGGTTGCCAGGTGGAAGCACGGCAACTGAGTACCGGCGCGCGCTTGCAGCGAGCCCTGGCCATCGACATGGTCGTGGCTTGGCGCATTCTGGACTTGAACAAAGCGGCTCGACTCCAACCCGACGCTCCGGCGGATCGGTGGCTGTCCACCGACGAGTGGCAGGCCCTCTATTGCTACGTTCACCAAACTCAGGCCGCGCCGGAAACACCTCCGACGATCGCGCAAGCGGTCTGGTGGATTGCGCAATTGGGCGGCTTTCTGGCCCGCAAGAGCGATGGCCATCCGGGGCCCATGACGCTGTGGCGTGGGCTGCAGCGACTGAATGATATCGTTGCCTCGTGGCGAGCTTTCGGCCCCACCCGTCGCGTACCTCCGAAGGCCAAAACGCGGCGGCACAAATTGTCCAAAAAAATGTGGGTAATGCACAGCACGTAAACGCTGTGCGGGTGATTGACGGACGCGGCCAGTCGCCCTTCGCGCAGGAACCGCTTTCGCGCGTCGGTTGACTCCAAACAATGCGTCAGGATCTTGAGCGCGACGCGGCGTTCGCTCGGCAGATGCTCCGCTTCGTAAACCGTTCCCATGCCTCCTTGGCCCAAGCGCCGGACCAGTTGATAATCGCCGAAGCGTTGGCCCTCTCGCGGCAGCGGGCCGGGCCGCCGCGACAAGTTCCATTTCCGCTTTGGCGAATTGCTCGACGCCCTGGCGGCCAAGGGCTACGCGTTTGTGCGCGTGGATGAGTTGATAGAACCGATGGAGACGAATTGAACGCTGAAGACCGAACTCGTGGACTCCCTCGACCAGCTTTGTCCTGTAACACCCAGCCGCGTTCATGCTAAACCAAGCGCGATGACAACACTCGCCCTGATGAACACGGCATCCGTCCGCGCACTCCCCGTGGCCCTGGCCGCCCTGGCCATCAGTTTCTGGGTCAGCCCCCATCTTCAGGGAGCCGACGCCGAGCCTGGCCCGGACCGCGGGGACCGGACCAGACCGGACCGGCCCAACATCCTCCTCGCCATTTCGGATGATCAATCCTTCCTGCACACCTCGGCGGCGGGCTGCAAGGCGGCGCGGACCCCCGCCTTCGACCGCGTGGCGCGCGAGGGCATCTTGTTCCGCAACGCCTTCGCCGCGTCGCCCGGATGCAGCCCCTCGCGCGCGTCACTGCTGACCGGCCGCCACCCGTGGCAGATCGAGCAGGCCGGCACGCACGCCAGCAGTTTCCCGACGAACTACGTCGTCTTCCCGGACCTGCTCGAGGCGGCGGGTTACAGTGTGGGTTTCACGGGCAAGGGCTGGGGGCCGGGCAATTGGAAAGTCAGCGGGCGCAAGCGGAATCCGGCGGGGCCGGAGTTCGGCCGGCGAACGCTCCCACCGCCGTTCAAGGGCATGGCGAACAACGATTACGCCGGTAACTTCCAGGACTTCCTCGCCGGGCGGCCGAAGGGCCGTCCGTTCTTCTTTTGGTACGGCGGACACGAGCCGCACCGCGGCTATGAAAAAGGGTCGGGCCTGAAGGCCGGCAAGAAACTGGAAGATGTGGTGGTGCCCCCGTTCCTGCCCGACACACCCGAGGTGCGCAGTGACATCCTGGATTACTGCGTCGAGATCGAGTGGTTCGACACGCACCTGGCCCGGATGCTCAAGGCGTTGGAGGACGCCGGCGAACTGGACCACACGCTCGTCGTCGTCACCGGCGACAACGGCATGTCCTTCCCGCGCGCCAAGGCCAATTGCTACGAATACGGTTTCCACGTACCCCTGGCCATCCGCTGGGGCGCACGCGCGCCCGGCGGCCGCAGCGTGGACGACGTAGTGGGCTTCGTGGATTTGACGGCGACGATTCTCGACGTCGGCGGGGCGCCCCCGCCCAGCGCGCATCCGATCGCGGGCCGCAGCCTGTTGAATATCCTGCTCCCGGCGAAGCAGGGCTTGGTGGACCCGACGCGCACTGCGGCCTGGGCGTCGCGCGAGCGCCACTCCTCGTCGCGCTACAACAACTGGACTTATCCCCAGCGCGCCTTGCGCACGCCGCAGTTCCTCTACATCCGCAATTTCAAACCGGACCGCTGGCCCGCTGGCGACCCGCGCGTGCTCAGGAACGACGGCAGCCTTGGCCCGATGCACGGCGCATACAATGACATTGACGGCTGCCCCACGCTGACGCTGCTGACCATCGGCCACAACGATCCTGTGCTGGGCCGGTTCCTGCAACTCGCCGTCGCCAAGCGTCCGCCGGAGGAGCTCTTCGACATCTTGAGCGACCCGGCTTGCCTGACGAATCTGGCCGCCGCCCCGGCCTTTGCCCAAACGAAGGCCACGCTTTCAAGCCAGCTCATCAATTACCTCAGGCAAACAGGCGACCCCCGCGTGGTGGGCGATGGCGAGATCTGGGAAACCTACCCGCGCTACAGCCCCATTCGGAAGTTCCCGCCCCCGGAGACATCACCATGAAGCAATTCCAAGACTTACGACTGCTGCGTCGGATCCAGGTTACACTCTGTTTCACCGCCCTGCTGATGCGGCCGGCCTCCGCGGCAGATTGGCCCATGTGGCGGGGCGATGCCGCGCGCACGGCCCACGCGAGCGAGGCGCTGCCGGAGACGTTGCCCCTGCAGTGGGTGCGCCATTATCCGCCACTGAAACCTGCGTTCTGGCAACCGCGGCAGGAGCGTCTTCAGTTCGACCTCGGCTACGAGCCGGTCGTGCTGGGGCAGACGATGTTCGTGGCGTCTTCGCGCAATGACAGCGTCACCGCGCTGGATATCGCCACCGGCGCAGAGAAGTGGCGCTGCTACGTCGATGGCCCGGTGCGGCTCGCGCCCGTCGCGTGGGACGGCAAGGTCTATTTCGGCTCCGACGATGGCTGCTTCTACTGCCTGGCGGCGGAGTCGGGAGCGCTGCAATGGAAAGTGCGGGCCGTGCCTTCGCCAAGAAAAACCCTGGGCAACGGACGGCTGATCTCGGTGTGGCCGGTGCGCGGCGGGCCGGTGGTCGGTGACGGGCGCGTCTATTTCGCCGCGGGTGTTTGGCCGTTCGAAGGGATCTTTGTGCACGCGCTGGATGCGTTCACGGGCCGTTCGCTCTGGATCAACGACCGTCTCGGCTCGATGTATGCCACGCATCCGCACGGAGCGATGTCCTTCGGCGGGCCCTCACCGCAAGGTTACCTCTTGCTCCACCGCGGCCGGTTGGTGATTCCCAGCAGCCGCGCCTTCCCCGCGTTTCTGGAGCCAGCCACGGGCGAGCTGCTGGACTTCGAGTTCGGTCACGCCGGCCACGGCAGCCAGCCGGGAAGCTGGTTTGTCGCCACCGACGAGACCGGTGCGCTGGCGGTGGATCCCCGTTTGAACACGGAAATCCATGACGCCGGCCAGCAAACCATCGGGCAGCGCGCTGTCAAGCCGGCGCCGGGAGAGGTGCTGCCCGAAAGCCTGCAGGTGGGCAGTGAGCGGTACCACCTCAAGACGGGCATCGTGGACACAGTGCGCATCGGCCAGCGCGTGTTTCGATATCCGGATGGTTTTCCAGGCGTGGAGGGCACGATCCACACGATGCTCGCCGCGGCCGGCCGGCTCTTCATCGTCACCCGCGAGGGGGCCATCTATTGTTTCGGCGGCCGGCCAGCGGAGCCGAAGCGCTATCCGCTCCCAACCCCGCCACCCGTTCAGCCCGGTCGCGAGGCGGATTCGCCTGCGCAGCGGGTGCTGCAAGCCAGCGCGCAACGAGAAGGCCATGCGCTGGTCTGGGGACTGGGCACGGGACGGCTGGCGGAAGAACTGGCGGCCCAACCGGATTGGCGCGTGGTGCTGGTGGACCGCGACCCGGAGAAGATTGCCGCGTTGCGCCGCCGCCTCGATGCCGCCGGGCTTTACGGCGAAAAGCTGGCCGCGCACGCCGGCGATGCCCTCGAGTTCGGCTGGCCGCCTTACCTGGCCAACCTGATCGTATGCGATGATCTCGCGGCGGCGGGATTCACGCTGGGCGAGAAGCTCCTGGACACAGCTTTTGAGACGTTGCGGCCGTACGGAGGCACGTTATGCCTGCGGCTTTCTTCGGCAGAGCACGACGTTCTGGCTGGCTTGTTGAAACGTCCCGCGCTGGCGGGAGCGGAGCTGCGGCGCGCCGGCGCCTACTCGCTCGTGGTGCGCGTCGGCCCACTGCCCGGCGCGACCGACTACACGGGCCAACCGAACTTTGACGAGCGCGTCCACGGCCCCCTGGGACTGCTGTGGTTCGGCGACACGTTTCATCACCACAAGCTGTTTTACCAGGGCATCACACCCGAAGCCGGCCGCGGCTTGCCTCAGTACCTTCGGGTCGAACAGGGGATCATGACCTATTTGGTGACGGAGCCGATCGGCATTTCGCCGGCCAAGCTGAGCTACGCCGCCTACCTTCAACAACTGAACGCCCGGACTCACGCGGAGGCGTTCACCGACATTTACACCGGCCGCATCCTGTCCAACGGTCCACCCGCCAGTTCGGCGCGCGTGCCTTCCGCGACGGCGTCCCAGCGTTCCCTGGCGGTGCTGCGCCGCAATCCTATCACCAGGGCCGAGGAGGCCCGCGAATACGTGAAAAACCACGGCTGCGACTTGATGGGGGTGGACTACGGCAACCTCATCACCATGCGGTCCGGCACCGCCGCGTTTTACGACAAGCGGGTCGAAAGCGGCACCGTCAACATTGGCGGACTGCGCTCCGGCTGCCGCAACACGATCGTTCCCGCGGGCGGCGTCCTGAACCTGCCCACCTGGACGGGCAATTGTTCGTGCAATTACCCCGTGTTCACGTCGCTGGCCCTGGCGCCCATGCCGGAAAGCTTCGAGCAATGGAGCGCCTGGGGTGGCTTGGCGGAAGACGGACCGATCCAGCGGATCGGGATCAACTTCGGCGCGCCGGGCGACCGCATGACCGCGGACGGCACACTCTGGCTGGACTGGCCCTCCAGGGGCGGGCCGTCGCCGGACGTGCGCGTGGAAGTGGGGCCGACCAACGCGCAACCGTTCTATCGCCACGCGGTGCGGATGCAGGGCGGCCAGGGCTGGCCGTGGGTCTCTGCCTCGGGCCTGGTCGGTGTCCGGACGGTGCGATTGGACCTGCTCGCCCGCGGCGCTTCCAAACCCGGAACGGGCTTCAGCGCACGCTGGACCGGTTTTGTGCGGCCGGAACAGAGCGAAACCAACACGTTCTACGCGCGCAGCGATGGCATGGTCCGCTTGTGGGTGAACGGTTTTCCCCTGTTGGACTCGGGCCGCTACAAGGCCGGGGCGGCCCCACCGGAACTGAAGGGGCGAATTTTCCTCGAAGGCGGCCGACAGCACGCGGTCCAGTTCGAGTATGTGCATCCTGCCGAAGCCGGCAGCAACGCGGCTTGCGTGACCCTGAGTTGGAGCAGTCCCTCGCGGCCGAAGACGGTGATTCCGGCGGAGGCCTTGGCGACACTGGACGGACGGCCCGGGGGATTGGACGGGGTGTATTTCGCGAACACGCGCGCGTCGGGAGCGGGGTTGGTGCAGACGGCCCCGCGCATCGATTTCAACTGGGGCCATGACCGGCCGGAATTGCTCCGCACTCCTCAGACCCTCGTCGCCGGGCGGGAACGGCCCTGCACGGTGCGCCTCGTCTTTGCCGAACCGGAACCGCTGCGCGAAGGCGAGCGCGTCTTTGACGTGAAGCTCCAAGGTAAGCCGGTGCTGTCGAACTTCGATGTTTGCCGGGAAGCCGGTGGCATCCATCGCGGGGTGGTGCGCGAGTTTCGCGGCATTCGGGTGTCCGAAACCATGGAAATCGAATTGGTGCCGGCGAGTTTCAGGCCGCCGCTCCTTTGCGGCGTGGAACTGATCATGGAGAACCGGTAGATTCGGAAAGCAAAGCTAGACTGGAGTGGTGCGATCATCTGGATTTCCGCGCTCATCGCCTTGCTTCCCTCGTCTGGGAGCGGAGCGAGCAGGCCGCTGCGGCCTGAGCAGGACTGAAAACTCATCCAGATCACAAACCAGTCCACGAAACTAAAAAAACACGAACATGAACACACCAGACAGACACACCCAGGCCGAGAGCCGCAGGAAAGCCAGCGACACCAGGAAAACGAAGACCGGGCGATGGCCCGCAATGTCGAGTATTGGCAAGATAATGCACGGCGCTTTCGCCGCGCTGGCCGTGAAGCCGGCGGCCTGGCGGCGGTCCGCTGGTCTGGCCACCCTCGCTCTCGGCCTGGGTGGAATCGTCTCCACGGCTCAAGCCGCTTTGCTGGTCTATGAGCCGTTTGACTACACGCCGGGGCAGAGCCTCGACGGCCAGGGCGGTGGTCCGAACGCCGTCGGCATGATCGGCGTTTGGACGGTCGGCGGCAATGGCACTTCGCCCTTTGACGGGACCAATAATGTCCAGGTGATCGCCCCGAATTTGAACCCGGGGCCGTTTTGGAAGGGCACCTGCACGTCAGTTCCTCAGAAAGGCGTTTACGCCGGCAGCGCTGCCACGCCGGGCTTCAACGGCCAGAACGGCAATAATCCCAACAACATGTGGGCTTGGCGTCCGCTGGATCCCAGCATCACCACGAACTTCACGCGGGGTTCGACGACCTGGATGAGTTGCGTGCAAAGCCAGAATTTCAATGCCAACAATAACTACGCCGCGATGACGTTTTGCCTGGGCGCAGGCGTGCAGAATGGGAACGGCGACGGCGGCGACCCCGCTCCCGGCCGCGGTACCGGGGTGCAGGGTGGTCCAGCCGTCGGCCTCGGACTTGCCTCTTCGGGCTGGGGCTCGGCATCTCCGAAATACCTCATCGCCGGTGTGTGGGACAACCTCGGGACAGACGGTTTAACCTTTATAGAAGAGAACAATCAAGGCAACGCCGGGATTCAAGTGGTGATCCCGGGCCAGACTCCGCCCGTTTGGATCAACCTCGTCAAGATCGTCTGGGGCGACCTGAATAACCCCACGACGGTGACGATGGCCGCATTCAAAGACGGAGCCGCTCTGAGCGAAGCGGCGTTCAACCAATTTGCCAGCACCAACCTGCAGACGGTGACCAGCAGCTATAATGTGGACCCAACCACGTTCACCAACATCTCACTGGGCGGGGGCCGGTGGAACTGCGATGAACTGCGCATCGGCACGACCTTCAACGATGTGATCGGCTATGTCCCGGCTACCTCCGGCTACTATTGGGCGCCCGGCGCCTCCGGCGGCGGCACCGGAATCTGGGCCGCGGGTGCAAACGTCTGGACCACGATTCCCAACGTCCGGGGCACGAACTCCCAGTCCCCCGCCAGCATGCTGGTCTTCGGCGGCACCAGCGGCACCGTCACGGTGAACGGCACGGTCACCGTCGGTGCCGGGTTTCAGTTCTCCATCGATGGCTACAACCTTGTGGCGGGCACCTCCAGCCCGCAGATCAGCCTTGCCGGCGCCAATGCCGCGGCCAACGTGATCAATGTCAACAGCGGCGCCACCGTGACCAACAACGTCTCCCTCGTTGGCACCAACGGATTGAGCAAGGCCGGCCTTGGAACCCTGATCCTCCGGGGCGCCAATACCTACGGCGGTGGCACGGTGCTCGGCGGCGGCACCTTGCAGATCACCGATGCCACCAGCCTGGGTAGTGGAAATGTGATCTTTGAAGGGGGCACTTTGCAGTATCCGCCCGGGACTGGCGCTACCGCGCTGGATGTGTCCAGCAGAATCCCGACCGTCGCCAGCGGTCAGGTGGTGAAGATTGACACCGGCGGCTACGACGTCACGTTCGTCACCGGCATCGGCGCCGCCGGCGGCATGGCGAAACTGGGCGGCGGCTCGCTCACCCTCGCCAGCGCGAACACCTATGCCGGCCCGACGACGGTCAGCGCCGGCTCCTTGAATGTAAGCGGCGCGAGCGGGGTCATCGCCACTTTGAATGTCCCCGCCGGCGGCACGGTGAACCTCGGCGCCGGAGCGGTCGTCGGGACGCTCAACGTCATCGGCGGCACGGTGAACCTGGTCGGGACGGGCGCCCAGGTGGGGACGCTATTCGTCTCCGGTGGAACATTCCAGAACCCATCGCTCTATGCCTTGACCGTGACCAACAGTGCCAACCTCGTCGGGGTCCAGCTTTCGCTGAGTGGCGCGAATTCCTTCACCCTGAACGGTGCGGACCTGCTGAACCCGACCCCATCCGCCCACCGTGTGACCAGCGCCACCGGCGGCACGCTGAGCTTTGTCGTCCAGGGCCTCGATGTGGCCATTGGGCAAGGCTCCCCTGGCATTCCGGCCAGTCCTGCTACCGCCCACTTCTACGGCAGCGGAGTCTGGGATCTGGTCAATGGAGTGGCCACCGATATCAACAATACCTACGGCAAGGACAACCACGCCTTCCACTATGTCCAGTTGCCCTCGGGCGATTTCGACATCAAGTGCCGCGTCACGGGTGTCACGAACGCAGCCGCCGGTCTGATGGTCCGGGATAACCTGGTGAGCGAATGGGATTCTCGTACGGGCAACTACATCGGGATTTACACCGCCTTGGGCAACTCCGTTACAGCGGTGTCCGCGAACAACCAGTCGGCTGCCTCGCATGCGGTCCCACCGTGGGTCAACTCGGCTAACTTCGCCCAGGGGATGGTGACGCCTTATCTCGAGATCAAACGCACCGGCAACATTGTGACGATGTCCTGCAGCAACGATGGCAGCACCTATACTGAGGTCCAGCAGGTGGATTACGCGCTCAGCCCATGGGGGCCGAAGATGTATCTGGGTCTGGACCTGATCAACACGGCTACGGGGGGCGGCAGCGGCGCCTTTGACGAGGTGAACTTCATGGGCACCGCTGGCATTGCCGATCTGAGCACGACCGAGTTCGCGCTCAACAACGGGGCGAAATTGGATCTGGGTCCCGTCATGTACGTCAACCAAGTCTCCACCAACGGCGTGGCGCTAGCCAACGGGTGCTGGGCCGGCTCGGCGCTCAGCGGAGCGAATCATATTGCCCCCGCGATCTTCGCGAGCACGGGCACGGGCATTGCGGTGATCGGCACGCCGTTGACGGTGACCGTGCCAGACGTCACAGTGACCACCAGCGATCCGGGGGCTAGCGTAGCCGCAACCTATCCGGCCCCGGTGATCGTCGGCGGAACTCCGCCGTACACCACGAAATACGTTCCGGACAGCAGCAGTTTGTTCCCCGTGGGAATCAGCACCGTCACCTGCACGGTTACTGACTCATCTTGTCCATTTGCCCAGATCAGGCACGGTTCCTTCCGGGTCAATGTAGCCCCGCCGGCGCCGGCGCTGAATCGCGCCGTGGATGCCAATACCGGGTTCACTCTGCCGGGCGGAGTGCCGACGCTAACCTTCAGGACGGTTGCGGGGTTCAGATACCGCGTTGTATTTACCGATCTCGTGGCCAATCCGCCGTCGGCGTGGTCGCCACTGGTTTCTGAGGCGCAAGATCCGAATGGCTGGGTTTACGCGACCGGTTCGTACACAACCATCATCGGTCCGAGCTCCTTGGCTCCCGTGCGTTTCTATCGGGTTGAAGCGTCCGCGCCGTAACGCGGCCTCGGTTGTGCCCGTTTGGGAGGCGCATCTCAGCTTTTTCCGAAAGCCCCGCTTGTCCCACTCGTAAATCGTAATCGTAATCGTAATCGTAATCGTAATCCTCATCGTAATCGTAATCTCATGAGCCGCGTCTTTGATCACGAGAAGTTGGAGGTCTATCGGGCCGCCTTGGCCTTTTTGGACTGGCTGGAACCGGTGCTGCAAAAGCTCCCCAAGTCGCTTTCCGTGGTCAACCAACTCGACCGGGCCAGCACCTCAATTCCGCTCAACATCGCCGAAGGCAACGGCAAGTTCACCAGCGCGGATCGGTGCCGGTTCTTCGACATCGCCCGGGGCTCGGCTCTGGAGAGCGCAGCGGCGCTGGACGTCCTGGTGGCAAAGAAGCGCTGCGCTCAGGAAGAGGTTGCCACGGGCAAGGACCGCCTGTGGAGCATCGTTTCGATGCTGGTCGGGTTGATCAGGTCGAATTCAGACTACCGACTGCACGAGGGCAACCTCGAATAGGGATTACGATTACGATTACGATTACGATTACGATTACGATTACGATTACGATTTACGAGTGGGACAAGCGGGGCTTTCGGAAAAAGCTGAGAGGCGCCCCCCGTTTGGGCACAGCCCCAGAAGCACTTGACGCCAAACGCCTGCCGCAGTTTGTTGAACTGATGTGGCGCAATCGATGCGCTCTGCGCGCACGCTTTGTTTGCTGGTCACCGAGTCCGCTCTACACCATCATCGGGCATCGGTAGTGCCGTTGTCGCGACCAAAGAAATGAAACGACTATGAGAATAAAACTGCGGAAGTTCTTCACCCTCGGCCTCCTGCCACTGGCGACAGCGCTCGTTGGGGCGGCGGGCGCCCAGATTGACAAAGGCGAAATGGCCGGCTACCTCCTCGTCCCCAACGAGAAGGTGCCCGAAACCTACAATGCCGGGTTCTCCATGTATGTCGCTGCCTGGCCTTTGTTGGATCAATACCCGGGGCAACGTTTTCAAACCGGCCTGTTCGGCACCTGGATGTTCGCCCGGAAAGATCCTCCGCCTCCGATCAAACTCTATTCCGACATCG